>JAWXBB010000650.1:0-4902 GCA_034439795.1 Planctomycetaceae bacterium
CCCCCTCACCCTAACCCTCCCCCCCGAAGCGGGGGCGAGGGGACCGGAAAATACACTCCTGCCGCTTGCGGCTTAGCCTTCTTCTCAGAAACCACCCCGTGCCACCCTCCGCCCGCATCACCGAAGTCTTCCACACCCGGCGTGCCGCCGGCCAGTTGGCGTTCATTCCGTTTGTGACCGCCGGCGATCCCGATCTGGCGACGACCGCCGACGCCGTTCGCACGCTGGCTGCGAGCGGGGCCGATTTGATCGAGATCGGCTTCCCGTACAGCGACCCGATCGCCGACGGGCCGGTGATTCAGTCGTCGTACACGCGCGCCTTGAATCAGAAGGTGAAGCTCAAGGACATCTTCGCGACGGTGCAATCCGTCAGCCGGGATGTAACGACGCCGCTGCTGGCGATGGTGTCGTACGCGATCATCTTCCGCACCGGCCCCGAACGCTTCGTCCGCGATGCCGCCGCGGCCGGCTTCGCGGGGTTGATCGTGCCCGACCTCCCCGGCGATGAAGCGGGCGAGTTCGCAAAGGTCGTCGCGCCGTCGGGACTGGCGCTCGTTCAACTCGTAGCTCCGACGACGCCCGCCGAACGGTTGGCGAAGATTCTGCAGCACGCCAGCGGGTTCGTGTACTGCATTGCGGTGGCCGGGACGACGGGCGTCCGCGAAGCGTTGCCGGGCGACCTCACCGCGATGCTGCAACAGCTTCGACAGCAGACGACGCTGCCGCTCGCCGTGGGCTTCGGCATCGGCCGCCCGGAACAGGTCCGCGAGTTGCGATCGCTGGCCGACGGCGCGATTGTCGGTTCAGCGCTGGTGCGGTGCCTGGAGACCGCGGGGACGAACCGGGCGGAGGCGCTGGCGAAGTTCGGACGGTTGGCGACGGAGCTGGCGGACGCGGCGCACGGGACGTGATGCTCTTCCTGTCCCCTCGCCCGGCGCTTCGCTGGGAGAGGGTTAGGGTGAGGGTGCCTTTCGGCTTTCTGGCTGTTCGGTGAGAAGGCGAAAGTCAGAAGCACCCTCACCCCCGACCCCTCTCCCAGCGAAGCGCCGGGCGAGGGGAGACGGACCCGCTCACCCCTTGCGACCCAGCGTGTGGCGGTATTCGATCAGCCGCTCCAGCGCCGGCTTCGGCGTGCCGTCGGGATGGAGCAGCCCCGACCGCGGGAACTCGTGCGGGTCGGCGTCCGAGAAGTTCGCCCACGAGACCCCCGCCACCGCCGGCTTCGCCATCAAGAGCGGCAGGCAACCGTCCACCCAACTGGCCTGCTGGGCTTCATCGCACGTGGTCGGCCACGCGCGCGGATCGGTCTCCAGATCGGACATCGCCTGCGGATCGATGTCCGGGCCGGACGGTGCCGCGAGAGTCACGTGCAAGGGGACTCCGAGTACGGCCCATGCGTCAATCAGCCGTGAAAAATCCAGCAGATCGCGATACGGCGTGCCCCGCGGATGGTAGCCCGTCGCGATCTCCAGATTCACGCCGGCGAGGCTGACGCCGGACCGCATCAAAGCGTCGACGACCTGCAACGGCGACAATCGATGCTGTCCGCGGGCCTGGTACTCGCCCCACGGTTGATCGACCCGCAGCCACAACTGCGCCTCTTCATCGACCTGCCGCGCGACCTCCAGCACGCGGACCACGAGGCTGAGCCGGGCCTCTTCGCTGAGCGTGAGCGCCCCGCCGGTGTTGAACCGGCCCGCGATCTCCCACAACCGGATGCGGCCGACATAGCGGGCGATCGCCGTCTCGACGAAATCGCAGACGAAGCTTTGCAGATTGAAAATGTCGTGTTCCCAGCGGGACAGCCACTCCGGCAGTCCCCGCGGGCCGAGGTCGATCAGCGGACCGCCTCTGAGAATCAGCCGCTGATGCTCCCCCCAGGCGGCCATCTGATCGATGGAGTCCCAGTTGTAATTGCCCTCGGTCGTTTCGATGCGGGTCCAGCGGACGGGGATGGTGACGGCGTTGAACGCCGCGCAGAACAGGTCGCTTTGGGCCGGCGTGAGGACGCCGCCCAGTTCGCAGCCCAGCGACGCCGGCAGATGGGGATACCGCTGATGCCGGCCCGCCAGCGCCTGGGCCGTGAATCCCTGACAGAGCAATTCCGCGGCCCGGCACGATTCGGTCAGCGCTTCGGTGGCGAACCGGGTGGAGGTCTCCGCGTCCTGTTGCTCCGTCGCCGCCCGGCTGAAGGCGCGGTAGGCCGTTCGGACCATCGGTCCCAACTCCGCCGGCATGAGCATCCCGGCCTGCTCCCACGCCGCCGACTGGTTGCGGATCTGGACGAGCTTGCCCCGCGCGAGCTCCAGCGGCAGGAGATACGGCTCATCCCGTTCGGGGAGCGACGTCGTCTGCAACACCGGCCGACCGAAGCCCGGCACCGGCCACGCCACGTGGAATTTGCTGCTTTCCGACGAGGACCGCCGGCAACCGATCACCGGGCCTTCGACCTCGATCCGCGTCGGGTACACGCGCCCGTCCGCCCCGCTCAAGTACCCGCGCTGCACCTCCGGCCAGTCGGCCAGCAGGGCCGCGGGGGGGACGGCGAAGCGAATCAGACCCATGCTCGACCTTTGGAGACCCGAGGCATCCTCCATCGACAGACGACATTTCTGTAGTGTAGTCCGCCATCACCCCCGGCATCAAGAAGGCCGCGATGTCTTCCGTAGGGTGCAGTCGAGGCTTTGCGAGGCTCACCCCGTGGAGCCCTTCGGGGTGAGCCTCGCAAAGCCTCGACTGCACCCTACAAAGACTTCGTCTGACGGTTGCGCAGGCACGCCAGCGCGATGCGGAGATCGTCGTAGCTGATCGCTTCCTCGAAATACTCGAACAGCGGCTTCAACCGCTCTTCCGGATAATCGGTCGCGACGGCGGCGATGCGGTCGAACGTCGCGGCGTCCAGCCACGGCTCGGGAGAGGTGCGGCCGGTGTGACGGACGTAGTCCGCCAGGTACTGCCGCGTTGTCGACAGCGCCCGACCCATCGTTTCAGCGACCGCTTCCACCGAGAGCCCCTGCTCGAACCACCGGTCGGCCATCACCTGCGAAGCGCCCCGTTCCGAGGGATCGCGCGTCCGCTCCGGAGCGACGGGCGCGACTGGCGGTCGCGGGGCGTCTTCGTCGGTCGTCAAACCTTGTGCCGTGCAATACTCGACGATGGCGGCAAGGAACCGGTCGGCGTACTCGGCCGCCTTGCGTTCGCCGACGCCATGCACTTCGCGGAACCCCGCCGCGGTGGTGGGACGCCGTCGCGACAGGTCGCGCAGCGTGACGTCGCCGAACACCATGAACGGCGGGATGTGCTTCGCCCCGGCGAGTTCGCGGCGGAGTTGCCGCAGATGCTCGAACAGCCCGGCGTCGAACGGCGCTTCGTGATCGGTCTTCGCGGCCGCGGCACTGGACGCGGCGTTCTTCCGCGCGGGTTGCAGCAGCCGCGGCGTCCATTCCCCTTTGAGCGTCTGCCGGCCACGCGGGGTCACGCCCAGTGTGCGGTATTCGCCGTCCTTTTCCAGGCAGCCCTGGGCGACGAGCTGCTCGATCCAGTCTCGAATCGCGTTCAGAGGAAACTCTGACAGCAGTTTGTAAGTGGACAGTTTGTCGTGCCCGTTCTCCAGAATCCGGGCCTCCTGCGAGCCGTGCAGGACCTGCGCGACGTATTGCCCACCGAACTTCTCTTTCACGCGGACCACGCACGACAGAATCTTCTGTGCGAGGATCAACGGCTCTTCGACGACTTCGAGCTGATCGAGGCACGCATCGCACGCGGCGCAGTTGTCCCCGTCGTAGTCCTGTCCGAAGTGCTCGACCAGCGCCCGATGCCGGCACGACACCGACGCGCAGTATTGCTCCATCAGTTTCAGGCTCCGCCGCATGTGCTCGGCGGCTTCCCCCTCCAGTTCCGACTGGATTTTCTGCCACGTGATGAAGTCCCCCTGGCCGTAGAACAGGGCGCACTCCGCGGGCAGGCTGTCGCGGCCGGCGCGGCCGGTTTCCTGCTGGTAATGCTCGACGGACTTCGGGGCCGCCGCATGGATGACGTACCGCACGTCGGGCTTGTCGATCCCCATGCCGAAGGCGACCGTGGCGACCACGATGTCCACCTGATCGTTGACGAACTGGTCCTGATGCCGGTGCCGTTGCTCGTCGGTCAGTCCGGCGTGATAGGGCACGGCCCGGTAACCGTCGGCCAGCAGATCGGCCGCGGTGGCGTCGACCTCGCGGCGGGAGATGCAGTAGATGATGCCCGATTCCCCCTGGTGCCGGGCGATGACGTCGCGAATCTGGCTGCGGACCTGCTGCCGGCGGACCACGCGGTATTGCAGATTCGGCCGGTCGAACGAGCCGACGATGAACTCCGGCTCGTGCAGCCGCAGTTGCTCGGCGATGTCGGCCCGCACGTGTTCCGTCGCGGTGGCGGTGTAAGCGTGGACGGCGATGTCCGGAAAGGCGTCGCGCAACTGTCCGAGCAGCCGGAACTCGGGGCGAAAGTCGTGGCCCCAATTGCTGATGCAGTGGGCCTCGTCGACGGCGATGAACGCCAGCTTCAGCTCGTGCAGAAAGTCCAGCATCCGCTCGGTGCAGAGCCGCTCCGGCGCGACGTACAGCAGCTTGATGCGGCCCTGTCGCAATTCCGTCGCGATCTGGGCGCGTTCGCTGTTCGACATCGAACTGTTGACCGCCGCCGCGGAGATGCCGCATTCGCGGAGGCCGTCGACCTGGTCCTTCATCAGCGAAATCAGCGGCGACACGATGACGGCGAGGCCGTCCATCACCATCGCCGGGGCCTGATAGCACAGCGACTTCCCGCCGCCGGTCGGCAGCACGACGACGGAATCGCGGCCCTCCAGCACGGCCTGCATCGCCTCGCGCTGCTGCGGCCGGAAGCCGTCGTACCCCCAATGTC
>JAWXBB010000651.1:0-5104 GCA_034439795.1 Planctomycetaceae bacterium
AGGTGTAGCGTTTGAACCACCAGTGGCGGAGTGCAATGGGTGTTGGCACCACAGCCGATAGCGAATGGAAACGCTAGACCAATGTTGGAAGCGCTCTAAAGGCTGGACTCCAACGGTGGTGAGCCTCGCAAAACCTCGACTGCACCCTACAAAGAGAAAACTCACGCCGTCGCTTGCGCTCCGGGCTGTGATGGTGCGCTTTCCGGCCGCACGTACGCCCATGTTGTCACGGCAATGCAGCAACGAAGAAGCCCAGGGATAGCAATCCCTGGGCTTCCGATTTGCAACCGACGGCGTCTCGACTATTCGAGAATCGTCTTCGTGTCGGCGAGCAGCTTGTCGATGGCGGCCTTGTTCAGTTCGCCCTTCGCGAAGCCCTTGCTGACCTTGACCTCCGAATCGACCCACATCATGACCGTGACCTGGGCGTCGGCACTGATCTTGTACGACTTCGGGCCGACCTTGTCGGCGAAGGCCGTCAGCGGCACGTTCTTGATGCTGTTCTTCGACGCGGCTTCTTCCAGCTTCCCGGAAGCGGCCTTGGCGTCGTCGGTGAGCAGCACCACGAAGCCGGCCATCTTGGAGTCTTCGTTCTTGGCGACGGCGGCGTCAACGGCCTTGGTGAGCTGCGTCACTTCCGGCGTCAGTTCGCGGGTGAAGATGCTGACCACCGGCCGGTTGCCGTACTTGCAGCGATAGCACAGCGTGTCCCCCTTCGACGGGCCGGAGCAGTCCAGCACGTCGAACGCATTGACGAATTCCCCCTTGGCGAGGCCCGACTGAAGCTCGGCGGCGGCGGCAATGCCCCCCACCATCAACGCAGTGATGACCAACGACAGACTTTTGCGCATGGACGGATTCTCCTGATTGCGACGGAACCACCAGCGGCCCGAAACCCCGGACCGCATGTTCTCACATCATAGGTTACGCATATAACCGCCGGTTCGTCGAGGGCTCGGCGCGAAGTTCGCAGGAATTCCGCCGGATTGCCGCCCCGTTGGAGTCCAGCCTTTAGGCTGTCTTCACTGGATTGGTCAGAAGCCAGAAACCAGAAGACAGCCTAAAGGCTGGACTCCAACGGATTACGCCCCGCGGCGTTCGCGGCGGTTGGACAACAGCGCCGCCAGCGGACTGATCGGGGGCTGGTCGGTCGTCAACTGAACGTAATCGAACTTCAACTCCCGCGACAATCCCCGCAGCCGGGCCAGATGCTGCTGTAACTCCCGCTGATACGCCCGGCGGACGCCGCGCGGGTCGGTGTGCAGATCGGTCCACCCCTCCAGACCGTGGAAGACCGTCGGCTCCTCGAACGGGAATTCGATCTCGGCCGGATCGAGCACCTGCACCAGGATGGCGTCGTGCCGGCGAAAGCTGAGATGCCTTAAACCCCGTTCGAGTGACGCGAAATCGTCAAAAAAATCGCTGACCATCACCACCACGCCGCGGCGGCGCATTCGTTCGGCGAGATCCTGCAGAATCGGCCCCATCGCCGATTCCCCGACCGCCGGCGCAGCCTCCAGCACGCGGCAGATTTCGCGCAACTGCCCCGCCGTGCTCGACGGCCGCAAAAAATCGCGCAGCGTGGCGTCGAACGTCGCCAGCCCGACGGCGTCGTGCTGGCGGATCACCAGAAACGCGAACGCCGCGGCGAGCCAGCGGGCGTATTCCAGTTTCGTCACCGGGGCCGAGTCCGAGCGGTAGCTCATCGACTCGCTGGCGTCGCACAGCACGGTGCAGGAGAAGTTCGTTTCCTCGTCGAACTGCTTCAGATAGAAGCGGTCGGTCTTGCCAAAGACTTTCCAGTCGACGTACCGCAGGTCATCGCCGGGGACGTATTCGCGGTGCTCGGCAAACTCGACGGAGAAGCCGTGATACGGACTGCGATGCACGCCGGCGAGATACCCCTCGACGATCAGCCGGGCCTTCAGCTCCAGCCCCTGCATCTCGCTGAGCCGAACCGGATCGAGCAACCGCGCGGTGGCGTCCACAGATGTTCCTCACCGGGGGTTTTTAACCACGAAACACACGAAAGGGGCACGAAAAGATTTCAATACCAACCCGAAGCGTCAGCGAGGGCGGGCGCTCAACCGACCATCAAATCGAAGCGATCCGCAGAAGAGGTCAGAAAACCGCGAAGGCGCAAAGGACGCGAAGGAAGAAAAGGGATCGGGAGCAGGATCAGGGAAGAATTCCTGGGCAGAGCGTTCTGATTCCAAGCCGATGGCTGAAAACCTGACTCCTCTCTTCCCTTCGCGTCCTTTGCGCCTTCGCGGTTTTCTGATCTTCCTTCATCATTCGTCGAAGCGGCTCCAACCCTTGTCACCGACACATGAGGACACGCTTGATGACCGGTTGAGCGCCCGCCCTCGCTGACGCTTCGGGTTGGTATTGTCGAAACCCAGCCTTCCTTTCGTGCCTTTTCGTGTGTTTCGTGGTTAAACGCTTTCCGGTTCCTAAGTCCGCTGCTTGACAAGCGCGCTCAGCGTGCGGAACTGCGGATCGTCCGCGGTTTCGCACCATTCGAAGACGACCGCCTCGGTGGTGGTGACCGTGACGCCGACGTCCCGCAGCCGTGCGAGAGCCGTGTCGCGATCCGTGGTGCGGCGGCTGGCGACGGCGTCGGCGACGACCCACACGCGATACCCGCGCGACAGCAGATCCAGCGCCGTCTGGGCGACGCAGACGTGCGTCTCCACGCCGGCCAGCACGATTTGATCGCGGTCCACGCCCGGTTCCGACGCCGGCGGCAAGGCGAGCACCTCGGCCGCGCTGAATCGCTGCTTGGGCCGCACGTCGTCGCACAGCGGTCGCAACTCGGCGACGGTCGGTGCCAGCCCCTTGGGATACTGTTCCGTCGCCCAAACCGGCACGTCGAACAGCCGCGCGGCATCGCCGAGCAACCGGCACGCCGCGATGAAGGCCGGCGCGTCGGGCATCGCCGCCCGCAGTTTTTCCTGCACGTCGACGAACACCAGCCGCGACGTCCGCCGGTTGAGCAGATCGCAATGCCTGAGCGCTTCGGCGGGGAGGTCGGTCATCGAACGGCGTTCCGTCTTCATCGGGAATTTCGTATCGTCCCAGCGTAGGAGACGCCGCCGCGGATGTCCACCGTTAGCCGCGACCCGGAGGCTCTGCGCAGGGGAGCGTTTTGTGGAGCGCGCATTACGGGTGGTGCGCTCCACCCCGCGCTCCCCTGCGCAGAGCCTCCGGGTCGCGGCTAACGGATGGATGCGCCTCCGCGCGATTGCACGCGGCGGCGGCGCGCGGTACATCTTTGCTTCGCATCCTGTCGCCTGGGGATTCCCGTCGTGCTCATCTCCCGTTGTTGGCTGTTGATCGCTGCGCTGGCGCTGACGTCGTCGTCCTCCTGCGCCGCGGATACGCCCGAACTCGACGCTGTGCTGAAACGGTTCGTGGAAGAATTCGTTACGCTCACGCCGGGGACGGCACCTTATCCCGCCACTTTCGAGATGGGGTCCGCGGACGGCCCCGACGAAGAGCGGCCGGTGCATTCGGTCAAGTTCGCGCGGCCGTTCGCCATCGGCAAATATGAGGTGCCGCAGAATCTGTATGCGGCGGTGATGGGGCAGAACCCCAGCCGCTGGCAGGGGCCGCGGAACTCGGCCGAGTCGATGTCGTGGCTGAACGCCGTCCAGTTCTGCGAGAAAGTCAGCGTGCTGCTGCGGGACCGGAAATTGATCGCAGCGAACGAATCGATCCGGCTGCCGAGCGAGGCGGAATGGGAATACGCCTGCCGGGCCGGCACGAAAACGAAGTACAGCTGCGGCGACGAGACGCGGGATGACAGCGATCCGGAAGGGAAACATTCGATCCTCGGCAAGTACGCATGGTTCACCGGCAACGCCGCCGGCAATGACCCGCAGGTGGGCGTGCTCGCCCCCAATCCGTGGGGGCTGTACGACCTGCACGGGTATCTGTGGGAGTTCACCGCCGACGGCTGGGAGGGCGATTTCAGCCACGCACCCAGCGACGGTTCCGCCCGCGGCCCGACGAAGGAGAAACCGCTCATCGTGCTGCGCGGCGGATCGTGGAAAGACCCGGCGGACAAGTTGCGAAGTTCGTCGCGACGTTCGGTCCGGCAGACAGTGGGAGATGACGCCATCGGTTTCCGCGGCGTCCGCGCCGTGGCGCCGTGAAGTTTTCTGTCTTGTCCCCTCGCCCGCCGCTTCGGTGGGAGAGGGTTAGGGTGAGGGTGCCTTTGGTTTTTGTTTCATTCCGTCGCTGAGGGAAAAGCAAAAGGCACCCTCACCCCCAACCCCTCTCCCGACGAAGCGCCGGGCGAGGGGAGCCATGAATCGCATCAACAATTCGGTCGGAAGGTAGCCGCGCCTCAGTGTTTCCGCTATCGTAGCCGGGCACTGTTGCAGGCACAGATGAAGGTGTTCGCTGAAGCGCTGTTGCACAGTCTCGCTTCGCGGACCGGAGCAGGTTGAGTTCGATGATGAACGGTGACGACACGACGACGTTGGCGCAGCCCCCGGTTGACGCCCCGGAAACCACTCAACCCGCACCCGCCGACGAGACCGGCAGCGCACCGCCACCGCCCGGTGACGCCGTTGCAGCCGCGCCGGAATCGCCGCCAGCGCCCGTCGCTGCGCCCGACGGCTCCGAAGACGCCGACAAGCCGCGCCGCAAGGTGCAACTCAATCCGACGCTGTCCGCCGAGACGGCGCGACCGGTGCCGACGTATGGCGAATCCACCCAGGGCGAGGCGCCTGCATCGCCGTCGGACAACGCCGGCGCCGTGACGATCGATTATGAAGCGGTGATGATGCCGCAGAACCTGGGCACGATCGAGCTGCCCAAGGACGCGCCGCTGTCCGCCGACCTGGAGGCCGAGATCGACGCGGCCCTCGGCGCGGCGATGACCGCGCCACCGCCGCAACCGGTCGCCGCCGGCAATGCCGACGCCCCGCCGCTGCCCGCGCTTGCCGAGCAGCTCGAATCCGGCACGAAGCTCAAGGCCAAGGTGCAGTCGCTGTCGGCCGAACACGTCTTCTGCGACGTCGGCTACCCCGCGCCCGGCGCCGTCCCCATCAAGCAGTTCCCGACCGGCAAGCATCCCAACATCGGCGAAGAGTTC
>JAWXBB010000652.1:0-8219 GCA_034439795.1 Planctomycetaceae bacterium
CTGGCTCAATCATCGCCCCCGCGAGCGCCTCGGCTGGCGCACTCCTCACGAAGAGCTATTCAGACACATTGCTGGTGCAACTCAGAGTTGAGAACACCGATGTGATAAGAGTCAGAAAGCATGTTGTCCACAGATTTCGCCGATTACACAGATTGAAAACCAACGAAGTCCAGCACTGAAGGCAACATGCCTATCGAATGCCTGTCTCTTGAAATCTGCGTAATCGGCGAAATCTGTGGATAGATTCTTGGTCTGCCGATTGCCACTGACGGAAATACTCGTCAGCGCACGCCTGTCAGTTTGCGGCGCGAATAATTCGGAGCGGGAACCCCGGATTGCGGGGCGTCGACTTGCGCGATCGCGTCGGCGACCTCCGGCGATGTCGTCGCGATTTCGTCGAGCTCCAGTTCCTGCCGCGTGAAATTGCGGTAGAGGCCGGCGGGGAACGTGAGCATCCGCCAGGGCATGCCGTCGAGCAGTTCGCCGAAGATGTGCGTCGTCCGCTGTGAGTTCGGCTCGCGGAGGAACTGCACCCAGACGCAGGCGACCCACCGCAGCACCATGCTGATCGCGAACATCAGGTGGAAGTGTCCCCACGTCCGCCCGAGCAGGTCGAACTTCACCGCCGCGAACTGCACCAGCAGCCAGCCGGCGGCGATCGACGTCGCGCCGCCCACCATCCCGGCGACGGCGGTGCTCGCCGCGATATACATCGTGCGGTTTTCCGACGGCGAGTTCTTGATCATGAACCCGTTGTTGGCGATCAGAATGCCCGCGTTCAGCACCTGGTCGGCCATGAACACGGGAATCAACAGCCAGAACGCCAGTTTCGGATCGCTCGGCGCGGCGAGCAAGGCGATCATGTTCAGCGACTTGAACGTCACGCAGAACACCAGCACCGGCCGCGCGCCGTATTGATCGGACCAGCGCCCGAGCCGATGCGACCAGCACGCGCCGCCGATCCATGACGCCGTCCACAGCATCAGCACGCGGAACAGGTCCATCTTCAGTTCGGCGAGCAGATACAGGCTGATGAATGGCGCGCCGGCCATCGCCGCGAAGTGCCAGTAGCAGGTGAAGCCGATGAACCGCGAAAAATCGCGATGCCGGAACGGCTCGCAAACCACGTCCCACAACCGGGGACACGGCACGCGCGACACCGGCGGCTCGGTCACGCGGAAGAAGCAAAACAGGTCCACGACGCCGCACAGCGTGCCGGCGAGAATCTGCACGGTGAAGTCGGTCAGCGCATCGAACCCGCCCCACATCCGGAACGCCGCGGCGACGAACAGCGAGGCGGCCGCCGTCCACTGCATCCAGTATTGCCGCCGGCCCCAGAACTGGCTCAGGCCGTGGTGTGGCAGATAGTCTCCCATCCACGACAGCCACAGCGGCGAGCCGAAGTGCAGCAGCGCCTGATTGGCCGCCGTCGTGCCGAGGAGCGTCCACACCCACACCGACCGCGGCACCTCGGGCCACAGCCACGGGCCCACCGCGACCGGCACCAAGAGCAGCCGATGCACCAATGCGGACCAGAACCACAACCAGCGGCGGTAGCTCAGATGGTTGACCAGCACCGCCGCCAGAAACTGGCAGAACAGCATCAACGTGGGCAAAGCGCCCAGGATGCCGATGTGAAATTCATCCGCACCGACCAGCCGCGCGAATTCGACCGTCGCCGGGGACGTCGTCAGTTGCGTATAAGCAGCGGCCAGACAGCCGGCGACGATGATCGCCCGCTGCGCCGAGGGGAGAGACCACACAGTGTTGTCGTCAATTCAGGTCGGAAAGCACGGCCGTTGGCGGCCGCGAGGGAGGGCGGGGTTGTAGCAGACGGACAAGGAATGTCAAAGAGCGGTTGGTCCACAGGCGAGCGGGGGGAGGTAAGTCCCCCGTTAATGCAGTATTTCGCATCACTCGTCTGAACCACACGTACGCTCCACAATAATCAGGTCATGCTTATCGTGAACGACAAGATACTCCCCAGCACTGCAATGATAGGGTATCGGCGGCAACGATCCGTCCCACCACGCCTGAAGCTCTTTATCAGAAATGCGACCCATCTTATTGTTCGTATCCCACACATGCGAATGACCGCTCAGTCGGCTGAAGATGGAAAGCATGTGGTAACAGTTGACACGATTGAAATTGCCATCGGTCACCTCGAACGATGGAATTACGACCGCTCCGCTATCCAGTGCCGCAAAAACCTTGTTGAAATCTTGAAGCGGGTTGTCGGTGTCGTGAAAATGCGTCACTTGAATACCATGCCGCTTAATCTCGACGTCAAGGTAATTCATTGCCAATCGGAAATGTGGATCGGGCCGCCCTTCCTGGAGCCAATGTTGAATAATTGGAGCTTCGGTCAGATGATCGTTCGCGAGATGATTGATTGCGCCAGCCAAGCTGACGAAAACGCACGTATTGTCGGATTGAATGACCCCAGGGTACTTGATCGGTGTCCCTAGGTTCGACCAGATATCAGTAACATTTGGCATCAATTCACCTTTGACAAGCAATTGGTTCGCTTGGGACGAGACACGAACATCCCAGTCCGACAAACACTCTCCCCCGTGCGACTTGGCTGCACGGTCAGGCGCGGACGGAATCACTGGGGGGACTGATGCCCCCCCACTCGCCAGATGAGACTTACTTCTTCGCCAACTCCCCTTCGATCGCCGAAATCACCTCCGGGGCGTCGGGCTTCACGCGGGTGGCGAAGCGGCCGACGACTTCGCCGTTGCGGCCGATGACGAACTTCTCGAAGTTCCATTTCACCTCGCCCGCGAACTTCGGGTCGGTCTCCGGGGACGTGAGCAGCTTGTACAGCGGGGCGGCGTCCGGGCCTTTCACGTCCACCTTGTCGAACATGTCGAACGACACGCTGTAGTTGTCCTTGCAGAACTTGGCGATGTCGTCCGCCGTGCCCGGCTCCTGGCCGCCGAACTGGTTGCTCGGGAAGCCGAGAATCACGAGGCCCTTGTCCTTGTACTTGTCGTGCAGGGCCTGGAGTTGCTCGTACTGCGGCGTGGCGCCGCAGCGGCTGGCCACGTTGACGATCATCACCACTTTGCCGTGGTACTTCGACAGCTCGACTTCCTTCCCGGCGAGCGTCTTCATCTTGAAATCGAGCACGGCCGACTTCTCCGCAGCGTTCGCACCGGACACCATCGCACCGACTCCCAACAGCAGGCTTGCAACCAGCAGCTTCATCACAGCGCCCTCATCATGTTGAACGTATGAACGGACGGAACCGGCGATCCCATCGACCGCCGGCTTCCATCAACAATCGCTGATAACAGTGTAACCGCTTTCCGGCGACACGGTAGTGTCGAGGCCGCTAGAATCTCGCGGACGGCGTGCGTCTCGATTCTGGGTGGATTTCCCCTCCGGCCCCCTCGCCCCCGTCTTCGGGGGAGAGGGTCGGGGTGAGGGGGCGAGCGCTTCACAGTGTGCCCATTCACGGGGTTTGTCTTCAACATTGCAGGAAGCGTCCGGCCCCCTCACCCTAGCCCTCTCCCCCGAAGACGGGGGAGAGGGGACCAGATATGAGCGTCCATGGGTTATCGAAGCCTCCAGGATTGTGTCACCGACCTCGAACGGACCGGACAGTTAGTCCGGCTCGACGTCGAGATCGATCCGCACCTCGAAGCGGCTGAGATTCAACGCCGCGTGTATCGGGCCGGCGGCCCCGCGGTTCTGTTCAACCGCGTCAAAGGCTGCCGGTTCCGGATGGTGTCGAACCTGTTCGGCACCATCGACCGCACCCGGTTCCTGTTCCGCGATGCCTTGGAGGCGGTCCGCCATCTCGTCGAACTCAAGATCGACCCCATCGCGTTCGCCCGCAACCCGTGGCGGTATCGCGATGTGCCGCGGTCGCTGTGGACGATGTGGGTCCGCCGCTGCCGATCCGGTCCGGTCATGGAGTGCGAGACCGCGCTCGACCAGTTGCCGTGGCTGCAAAGCTGGCCGAACGATGGCGGGCCGTTCGTCACGCTGCCGCAGGTGTATACGGAACACCCCGACCGGCGCGGGTTCGCGAAGTCGAACCTCGGCATGTACCGCGTGCAACTGGCGGGGAACGAGTACCTGCCGAATCGCGAAGTCGGCCTGCATTACCAGATTCATCGCAGCATCGGCGTGCATCACGCGGCGGCGATCCGCAAGGGCGAACGGTTGCCGGTGAACGTGTTCGTCGGCGGCCCCCCGGCGATGACGCTCGCCGCCGTGATGCCTCTGCCGGAGGGATTGTCCGAACTGCTGTTCGCCGCGGCGCTGGGACGGCGACCGATCCGCATGATTTCACAACCGAACGGCTTGCCGATCTGGGCGGATGCGGACTTCTGCATTAGCGGCTCCATCGACCCCAGTGCGACGAAACCGGAAGGATCCTTCGGCGATCATCTCGGCTATTACAGCCTGCAACATCCGTTCCCGGTGATGCAGGTGGACCGCGTCTATCACCGGAAGGACGCCATCTGGCCGTTCACGGTAGTCGGTCGGCCGCCGCAGGAGGACACGTCGTTCGGACAGATCATCCACGAGTTGACGGGGCCGATCATCCCGACGGTCATCCCCGGCGTGAAGGAAATCCACGCCGTCGACGCCGCGGGGGTGCATCCGTTGCTGCTGGCGATCGGCAGCGAACGGTACGTGCCGTATGCAACCGAGCGGCGGCCGCAGGAATTGCTGACCATCGCGAATGCGATTCTCGGTCAGGGGCAGTTGTCGCTGGCGAAGTACCTGATCATCGCCGCGCAGGAGGACGCCCCGGACCTCGAGCTGCACGACATCGGCCGGTTCTTTCAGCATGTGTTGGAGCGCGTGGACTGGCGGACCGATCTGCACTTCCAGACACAGACCACGATCGACACGCTGGATTACTCGGGGCACGGGTTCAACGCGGGGTCGAAAGTGGTCATCGCCGCCGCCGGGGCGAAGCGGCGCGAGTTGCCGACGGCGCTGCCGACTGGGTTCACACTGCCCGAAGGGTTGACCGATCCGCGCGTTTGCGCGCCGGGAATGATTGCCGTCCGCGCGACGCCCAGGGATAGCAATCCCTGGGCGTCTTGGTGCGATATTCCGCTCGATCATCCGCTCAATGCGTTCCCGTTGATCCTGCTCGTCGATGACGCCGAGTTCACCGCCCGGACGCTCAGCAACTGGCTGTGGGTCACGTTCACGCGGTCGAACCCGGCGGCGGACATCGACGGCGTCGGTGCGTTCACTCACGACAAGCACTGGGGCTGCCGCGGGAGTCTGGTGATCGACGCCCGCATCAAGCCGCACCACGCCCCGCCGCTGATCGAAGACCCCGCCGTCACCCGCCGCGTGGACGCCCTCGCCGCCCCCGGCGGTCCGTTGCACGGCGTCTTGTGAAAGCGGAAGAGAGTCTCACGCAAAGGCGCAAAGCTCGCAAAGGAAGAAGTGGACGATGAGGTTAGAAGCTGTTTCAAAACCGCATGGTCCTTACGCCGAAGGCGTTGCATCGCAAAGCCCAGGGTCGCGAGTCCGCGAGCGCACCCTGGGTGACGATCCATCACGAACCCCATACCCTGAAAGGGTTTCATCGGGGTTTTACGCCGTCGTTGATGCGACCCTTTCAGGGTCGATGCGCCTCGGACGCCACTTCCCTTCCCCAGGGTGCGCTCGCAGACTCGCGACCCTGGGCTTTGTGATTGAACGCCTTCGGCGTACTTGAACTCCGGTCAATGTCCCGCCGCCAACGGCAACAACCACAATTGGGTATTGAAACCGTTTCTAGCGAGATCGGAGAACCTTGCCTGACATTTCCTTGGCGAGCTTTGCGCCTTTGCGTGAGACCTTTCTTCAGCCTTTTTTCTCCACTGGGCACTCGCCGCCGAAAATACATGTCTAAACAACAATTGTCTTGACAACAATAAGAAAACGGATACAATTCGGGAACATTGATCCTGCCCACTCTGTCCCGCGGCGAAGAGGAACACAGCATGGCACCCCCTCGCTCCACCGATGTCGTCGTGATCGGAGGCGGCCCCGCGGGGTCCACGGCGTCGACGCTGATCGCTCAGCAGGGGTACAAGGTCACGCTGTTCGAGCGCGACCACTTCCCGCGGTTCCACATCGGCGAGTCGCTGATCCCCGAAACGTACTGGGTGCTCAAGCGGCTGAACATGCTGCCCAAGATGCAGGCCAGCCACTTCGTCAAGAAGTACAGCGTGCAGTTCGTGACCGACAAGGGCAAGCTGTCCGAGCCGTTCTATTTCATCGAACACAAGCCGCACGAATGTTCGCAGACCTGGCAGGTCCGCCGCAGCGAGTTCGACACGCTGATGCTCGCCAACGCCGCCGAACACGGCGTGGACGTGCATCAGGGGGTCCGCGTGCTGGACGTGCTGTTCGACGGCGATCGTGCGACGGGCGTGCACGTCCGTTACGAAGACGGGCGCGAAGAGATCGTCCATGCGAACGTCGTCGTCGACGCCAGCGGCCAGAGTTCGATGATCATGGGCAAGCTCGGCCTGCGCATGTGGGACCCCGAACTTAAGAAGGCCGCGCTGTGGACGTACTGGAAGGGGGCCTATCGCGACACCGGCCGCGACGAGGGGGCCACGCTCGTCATGCAGACCGAGGGGAAGAAGGGGTGGTTCTGGTACATCCCGTTGCACGACGACATTATGAGCGTGGGGGTCGTCGCCGACGTCGATTACCTGTTCAAGGACCGCGCCAACAAAGACCACGAAGCGATCTACTTCGAGGAGGTCGCCCGCTGCCCCGGCTTGCAGCCCCGGCTGGCCAACGCCACCCGCGCCGCCGAGTTCTTCGCCGCCAAGGAATACACCTACAAGACCAGGCAGGCGGCCGGCGACGGCTGGGTGCTGGTGGGGGATGCCTTCGGGTTCCTCGACCCGCTGTATTCGTCGGGCGTGCTGCTGGCCTTGAAGTCGGGTCAGTTAGCCGCCGACGCCGTCGTCGAGGGCCTGCGGACCGGCAACACCAGCGGCGCACAACTCGGCGGCTGGGCCCCCGACTATCTCAAAGGCATGGAGCGCATGCGCCGGCTGGTCCTCGAATACTACAACGGCTTCAGCTTCGGCCGCTTCGTCAAAAAGCACCCCGACCGCAAGGGGCATCTGACCGACCTGTTGATCGGCGACCTGTTCAAGGACGAACTCGACGAGACGCTGGCCCTCATCGACGAAATGAAACGCGAAGCCGCGCTCGCGAAGTGACGGTCGTTTTGCCCAAACAGCCCCCGGCGTAACAACGAATTGCAGGGGGCTACGATCTGCCACAGGGCCGTCGTCTTGTTCACACTGGGTCGAGACGGGGCGGGTGGCCGGGGCTGGAGCGCTTCGCGAAGCCCCGGAGACTCCCGTGTGGAAGACCGGGGCTTCGCCCAAAGCGGCTCCAGCCCCGGCCACCCAGCTTCAACAAGGCATTGGCCCTGCGATCTGACGTCCCATTCGGGGCTGAAGAAAGACGAACGCCGGCAGACGGTCGTCCGCTGCGGGAGCCACGCAGAATTAAGACGCCATCCCCCGCTAACACGGCGGCGGCGCATGGGTCGACAGCACGACGCTCCCCTGTTCCAGCACCAGCAGTTGCCCAGGGACGAACGACGTCCAGCCGCTTTCGCTCAGCGGGCAGGTCGCAATGACGTAGCCCGAATTGTAGACGTCGGAATCGATCTCCAATCCCAGGGTTGAGTCCTCCAGGCGGTGCTCATCCCCTTGATTGAACCGCAGTTGCCGGTACGACAGGCCCTTCCACGCGGTCTGGTCGTGATAGCAGAACAGCCGCCGGCCGTCGCTGAGCAGACAGTTGATGGTGCCGCGCTCGTTGAGCCGTTGCAGGCTGTCGTGCAGCCACGCCCAGTCATCGGGAGCCTTGAGGTCCGACTGCCGCGACTCCATCAACGCCAGCAAATGGCAGAACAACCGCTCGGAGTCGGTGCCGCCCAGCGGTTGGTGTCGCCCCAAGGGCAGCTCGGCGTAATCTCTGATCGTGCCGTTGTGCGCGAAGCAGAAGTGCCGGCCGTCCAATTCGCGGTCGAAGGGGTGCGTGTCGGCGTAGGTCGGCGGGCCGCCCGTGGAGCGGTGCCGCACGTGCGCGATGTAGATGGCCGATTGCAGCCGGGCGTACGATTCCAGGAACTTCGAGTAGCCGCTGGCCCGCCAGTCGAGCGCCTCTTTCACGAGGGCCGCCGACCGGTCCGGATACCACGCCAACCCCCAGCC
>JAWXBB010000653.1:0-24467 GCA_034439795.1 Planctomycetaceae bacterium
CATCACCACCGACCGCCTCGACACCCCGGCGTTTCTGTCGAAGTCGCAACTGCGCGATCTGCACCAGCGCGGCCACGTCCTCGGCAGCCATTCGTGCAGCCACCCGTTGCGGATGTCGCACTGCGCGCCGACGCAACTCTTCGACGAATGGTCCCGCAGCCGCCGCGTGCTGGAAGACATCCTCGGAACCGCAGTTCAGACGGCGTCAGTGCCGGGCGGGTTCTATTCCCCGCAAGTGGGACAAGCGGCAGCGCTCGCCGGGTTGACCCAGTTGTTCACATCGGAGCCGACGACGCGGTCGTGGACGATCGACCGCTGCACGGTTCACGGCCGGTTCACGGTGTATCGCGGGATGTCCGCCGCCGATGCCGCGGCGCTGGTGTCGTCCCCGCTCCGCCGCGCCCGCCAGGCGGGCCTGTGGACCGCGAAGAAGCTCGCGAAGCAACTGGGCGGCACGGCGTATCTCAACGTCCGCGAACGGCTGTTCCGTCGGGCGTATGCGCCGGCATCACCATAAGCATCACCGTGAGCATCTGCCGGGCTGTTCTTCATCCGTCCCGGAGGGACGACAGCCATTAGCCGGGGGTTGAGCGAAGCGACACCCCCGGTGACAGTGCAGCGAGAGACACGACCCCGGCAGGGGTCGCAGCTTGTTCGACTGCTGCGACCCCTGCCGGGGTCAACCTGATCTTGTCGAGCTTTCCGGGGGTATCGCTTCGCTCAACCCCCGGCTAATGGCTGGGAACCCTCCGGGTTTGCGAAGGCAACAGACGCCACCTTAGGCGTCTTTGGTAAAAAAAAGGTCTCGTCTCGCGTATCTCAAGCGAGTCTCGTCCTCTTGTAAACCCAAGCGAGAAAAGCCACGACTGGGCCACCCTCCTCTTGTCACTTCGCGACCCAGGTAGCCGAAGCGGCAAATTGGGCAACTCGCGACCGCTCATCGTTCAAATTGATTCAACAATTCACCGCTGGCTGGCCTGAAAGGGTCGGCCCAGTGGCTGGATAAAGATGGATCGTCTCCAAGATTGTTTCGGAATCGAAGGCCATTCCCAGCCCTGCAAATCCGAGTTGCGGCCCTCCACCGATTGGGGCAAATCGCGTCTCTGCGATGATGCCCAAGAGGATCGGTGGAGAAATGCCAATTGTAATCGACCCATGTACTAACCGAGCAGTGACTGGCTTTAGGACGACAGGACTACCACTCGATCCCGGCACGACTGCACCGTCGACCAGAAAGGCACGAGACGTACGTGTCTTCCCCGCACCGTTGTCCTCGATTAGCGGAATCCCGACTGTGGTTGCCATAATCCCCTGTCGCACAATCGGGTGATTTCCGTGCCCAGAGCTAAGACCGATTGGGTAGCCTAAAACCATTACTTCTTCACCGACTGTGATGTCTAAATCATCCCACATCTTTCGGGTTGCGATGTCGGTTTCTAGAATCCAGCCATTGGCCAACCCCTCCTGCGGATCCCAGTTCATGAATAAAGGCGAAACGTCAAATGCCATAACATCAACATCTGGGTCGGGATGTTCTACAAACCAAGGACGGGGGTTGGGTGTACTTCCTGGCGAACCCTTTGCGTAATTGCAGACATACTTGCCAAGAAGTGGAGGCGACACCTTATGGTTCCTGTGGCTCAAGTGTAACTTGACATACTTTGCGCTTTGCCGCTTTGCAGGATCCCGATGCAGGTTGTGCTTGTTGGTTACTAGTGTGACCATCCATGCATCCTCGCCCAACTGTCGTCCCACGAGAAACCCGGTCCCTCTTCCTCCAAATTCATTCTCAATCAAGACCGTCGCGTTGTTCCAAGTGGAAGCGATGTACGACGCCATTTTCACTCTCCGTTCACGCCGGTGACCGGAACCCCCGGTCAGACTTGTTACTCCAGGGAAGCGTCCGCACGGCTGACGCAGCCGTGCCCTAGGAAAACAGAGTACGGATTCGACCGCCGATCTGCCACCGCCGAGCCTTCGAGCGCTCCGAACCGCGGTGACGATTCCTCACCACTCGCCACATTCCCGCATCGCCCTCCTCAAAAAATCCGCGCAACTTTTCCCCGTAGGGTGACGGATACGACGTCATCCCCGGAAACTGGTCCGGGAAACGCTCGTGGCCGTCGTCACGGAGCATTGTCATGAGCGCGGCCGACGATTTGCGGACCGAGTTGAAACTGCTGGCCGATAAGCTCGGACCCAGCATCACGTTGCGGCGATTCTGTCACGAAGTCGGCGTCGCTCCGTCGACGATCAGCCGCTGTTGCGGATCGTGGACCCGGCTCCGCGTCGCCGCCGGATTGCCTGCCCGGAGTCCGCGGGGGCGGTTCTTCGGCGATCTGCAAGGGCTGCGGAGGCGTCGGCGGACCCGGCGGATGAAATCGGTCGGCTCGTGGCTGGTGGCGTTTGCCGTCGGCGTAGCGTCGGCGGCGGGGTGGCTGGGTCGAAGGCTTTGCGCCGACCCGGATCGTGAGCGTTCCGGGTCGGCGAAGACTTCGACCCGGTCGCCCACGCTGCGGAAGACCGGGGCGACACGCCCCGGCTCCTACGGGGAAATCACTCGGTTGAGCCTCCGCGGCAGCGGGATACAATCGGGGTCGTCCCGCCCCGAGACTTCGCATTCCGCCGCAAAGGATGGCTATGGCGTCGGCCCGACCGTTCGCGCATCTGCACTGTCACACGCATTACAGCCTGCTCGACGGGGCCACCCGCATCGATCAGTACATTCAGAAGGTGAAAGACCACGGCATGACTGCCGCGGCGATCACCGATCACGGCAACCTGTACGGGGCGCTCGAGTTCTATCTCGCGTGCAAGGCGGCGAGCGTCAATCCCGTGCTGGGGCTGGAGGCGTACATCGCACCGGGGTCGCGGTTCGAGAAATCGGGCGCGTCGCGCGTCAAGGAGGCGAGCTTCCATCTCACGCTGCTCGCCATCAATCGCAAGGGGTTTCAGAACCTCGTCAAAATGTCGTCGCGGTCGTATCTCGAAGGGTTCTATTACAAGCCGCGGATCGACAAGGAACTGCTCGAAGCGCACAACGAAGGCATTATCTGCCTGTCCGGCTGCGCGGCGGGCGAGATGTCGCAACTCCTGCTCGGCGAGAACTGGGACGAAGCCGAGAAGTTGGCGGCGTGGTATGCGCGGGTGTTCGGCGACCGGTTCTACCTGGAGATTCAGAACGCCGGGTTCGACATTCAGACGAAGTGCGCCGAGCGGACCGTCGATCTCGCGAACCGGATGGGCCTGCCGCTGGTGGCGACGAACGATGCGCATTACCTCAACCGGTCCGACGCCGCCGTGCAGGACGTGTTGCTGTGCGTGAACACCAAGAGCGAGCGGAGCGACACGAACCGCATGCGGATGGACAGCGATCAGCTTTACATCCGCACGCCCGACGAGATGTACGACGCCTTCCCGGACTTCGCCGACGCCGTCGCCCGGTCGCAGGCGATCGCCGACCGGGCGGACATCGATCTCGACCTGAAATCGCGGCACTTCCCGGTGTTTCAGACACCGGACAACAAACGCGACATCGACTATCTGCGCGAGCTGTGCGAAACGGGTCTCGTCCGGCGCTACGGCGAAGATGGCATCACCGCTGCGCATCGCGAGCGGCTCGCGTTCGAGCTGGGCGTGATCGAGAAGATGGGGTACGCCAGCTACTTCCTGATCGTGTGGGACTTCGTCCGCTTCGCGATGGAGCAGGGGATTCCGTGCAGCGCGCGCGGTTCCGCGTGCGGGGCGATCGTGGCGTATCTGCTCGGCCTCAGTCACGTCTGTCCGTTGCAGTACGACCTGCTGTTCGAGCGGTTTCTCGACCCCAGCCGGACCGAGCCGCCCGATATCGACATCGACTTCTGCCGCGATCGCCGGCAGGACGTCATCGACTACACCAAGGCGAAGTACGGGGCGCAGAACGTCTCGCAGATCGGCACGTTCGGCACGCTGAAGGCCAAAGCCGCCATCCGCGACGTCGGCCGGGCGTTGTCGGTGCCGCTGAAGCGCGTTGACGAAATCGCCAAGATGGTCCCCGACGAGCTCAACATTGAGTTGAAGAAAGCGCTCAAGGACAGCACGGACTTGAAGGAAGCCTACGACACCGATCCGCAGATCAAGGAACTGCTCGACCTCGCGATGGAACTGGAGGGCCTCGCCCGCTCCGCCGGCACGCACGCCGCCGGCGTGGTGGTTTCCGACCGGCCCATCGAAGAGTACGTGCCGCTGCAAACCATTTCCGGCAAGACCGACGTCGTGACGCAGTGGGAAGGCCCCACCGTCGAAAAGGCCGGCATGCTGAAGATGGACTTCCTCGGCCTCCGGAACCTCACGATTCTCGACAAGGCGGTCAAGAACGTGAAGCAGCACCGCGGCGTCGACATCGACCCCGACAAGCTGCCGCTCGACGACAAGGCCACCTTCGCGCTGCTACAGCGCGGCGAAACGAAGGGCATTTTCCAGCTCGAATCGGGCGGCATGCGCGATCTGCTGACGAAGATGAAGCCCGACAAGTTCGCCGACATCATCGCCACCTCCGCGCTGTATCGCCCCGGCCCGCTGGAAGGCGGGATGGTGATGACCTACGTCGATGTGAAGCACGGCCGGCAACCGCTGCCGAAGGTGCATCCCATCATGGACTCGATCCTGAACGAGACCTACGGCGTGATGGTCTACCAGGAACAGGTGATGCGGATCTTGAGCCGGCTGGGGGGCATCGAGCTGTCGCAGTCGTACCAGTGCATCAAGGCCATCAGCAAGAAGAAGCTGGAGACCATCGCCCAGTACCGCGCCCAGTTCCTCGAAGGCGCCCAGGGGAACGGCCTGCCGCAGGACACCGCGGTCGAGCTGTTCGGCATGATCGAGAAGTTCGCGGGCTACGGCTTCAACAAATCTCACAGCACCGCCTACGGAGCCGTCGCCTATCAGACGGCGTACCTCAAGGCCCACTACGCGCCCGAGTTCATGGCCGCGCTGTTGTCGTGCGAGCTGGGCGAGACCGACAAGCTGACCGAGCATCTCGACGACTGCCGCCGGATGAAGATCGAAATCTTGCCGCCGGACGTCAACCGCAGCGGCGTCGAGTTCACCGTCCACGGCGACAAAATCGCGTTCGGTCTCGGGGCCATCAAGGGCGTCGGCGAAGGGGCGATGCGGGCGCTGGTCGCCGAGCGCGAAGCCAACGGCCCGTTCCGCGGGATCTTCGATCTGACCGAGCGGGTCGATCCGAAGCAGCTCACGAAAACCGTGCTGGAACTGCTGGTGAAAGCCGGCGCGTGCGACAGCCTCGGCGGGCGGCGGTCGCAGATGTTCGCCGTCGTCGAACGGGCCGTGCAGGGGGCCGCGGCGGTCCAGCGCGACAAGCAGCGCGGCCAGAAAAACCTGTTCGGCGGCGACGACGACGCCGAGGCGGAAGCGTCCGCCGCAGTCGTGCAATCGCTTCCCGAAGTCCCCGACTGGACGCATCGCGACCAACTGACGTTCGAGAAGGAGGCGCTCGGCTTCTATCTGACGAGCCATCCATTGACCGAAGTCGCCCGGCAACTGGAGGCGTTCGCCAGCCATCCGGTGCAGCAGCTCGTCGACCTCGACGACGGGACGGAAGTGGTTCTCGGCGGCATGATCTCGGCCATCAAAAAAGCCCAGACGAAAAAGCCCAGCCGCAACGGGCACTCGAAGTACGTCAACTTCGACTTTGAAGACCCCACCGGCGTGGTGCGGTGCATCATGTGGCCGGAGGAGTTCGCCCGGCTGGGGGAGAAGATCGAAGCCGAGGGACTGCGGTTCATTAAGGGGAAGATCGACAAGCGCAACCGCGAGCCGAACGTGATCGTCGACAGCGTCTGGACGATGGACGAGGCCGAACGCGACTTCACCGGCAAGGTGGCGATCAAGTTCCAGAAAGGGCTGCACGACGCCCGCGTGGTCAACCGCGTTCGCGACATTTTGCGGCGCTACCCCGGCAAGTCGGAGGTGGTGGTGTTCGTGGACACCGTCGACGACGCGGCCCCCGACTGCCGGCTGCGGTTCGTCGCGCAAAAGCCGCTGGAAATGCGGGTCAATTACAACCGCGGCCTGCGAGACGAACTGTGCGACGTCCTCGGCGAAGGCCACCTGCACGCCGAACCGCGCCGCACCGCGGGCCGTTCGCAGGGGATCGGGCGGTGAATCGAGAAGACCGCGAAACCGCAAGCGTCGTCCGGCGGTCGCTTGCGGTTTCGCGGTCTTGATCGAGATGCAGATTTCGCAAATCGCAAAGTGTCCCGGACGCTGCGAGCGTCCGGGACACTGGCTCCGACCCCTACGGCCAGAACTGCACTTTGCAGCGATGCAGTTCGTTGACACTCTGGCCGTTGGCCAGCGTCCAATAGTACACGAACAGTTGGTCCCCGACGGCCACCCCTTCCGGGTCGAGTTGCCGCGTTTGTCCGGCCGTGCTCACCAGGGTATTCACCTGACCGTCGAGCGAGGCCAGCGCGATCCGCGAGGAGTTGTCCGCGTAACCCACGGCATACGTGAAGTAAGTCTGCCCGCGATAAACGACCGGCTCGGCGCTCAACGTCGACGGTGGCGTGTCGAACGATTCGGCGTTGGGCGCGGCGATCCGGCGGATGGCGGTCCAACCCGGCCCCTGCCGGCGATAGACGTCGATCCAGCGATTGTCGACCAGACACAGGAACAGTTGCTCGCCGGGAAACTCGGGCGTTTCGAAGAAAATGGCGTCGATTTTGGAGTTCGGTCCGGAGGTCAGAAACGTGGTCTGTTGCGTATCGATGTCGTAGCGCACGATCTGCGGGATCCCCGCTTCGTCGTAGAGGTTGGACACAATCGCCCTTTGGCCGGGAATCCAGCGCGGTCCCGTTGTCCCGAACGTCGATCGCGAGAACGGCTGCACGTTGTCGGGGTCGTTCTCCTCGAACCAATACGTGGCCACTTGCAGCGTGCCATCCGGTTGCCGTTCCAACCGTCCGCACAGAACCCGGCCGACCTCGTCCTGGGGATCGGAGCTGGCGAACGCGCCGCGGACGCCGTTCGTTGGCTCCGGCGCAAGGATCTCCAACGTCTGGTCCGACAGCCCCCACCGCGCGAGTTGATAGTTCTCCGGGTCGTCGCCGGTGCAGAAGTAGATGCCGAGACCCCGCTGGCTGAGACCGAACTCGGGACCGTTAACGACCGTCTTCAAGAAGTCCGTCGGGGGCGACTTCCCTTGCGGCAAATAGGGCGACCCCTGGCCGACGAAGCGGTCTCGGCCATCCCTGGGAATCAGGTCGCCGGTCCGGGGATCGAAGCGGCAGAGCCACACCTGCTCCTGGCCGTCCTGCCAGACCATCAGCTCCGAAGCCACGTCGAACTCGGGATCTTTGTACGAGACTCTGGCGTCGCCGATTCGCGTGTCGGTGCTGATCACCAACCGGGGCGTGCCCGTGGGCCACGTCGCCCACATCGGTCGCAGGACCACCGACTCTGCGTGCTCGGGCAGCGGCGGCTCGGCTGCCCGAGCGATCGATCCGCAGAGCACACCGGCGGTCGCAGCGAGCGATTGGCTGGCGGCAACCAGGAGCCCGAACAACGAATTCACGAATCGAACGGCGCGCATGTCGTCCTTCAAACCTCGATGTGTTTTCGTCCGCCCGACGCGCTCCCACCTCACACATTGCGGGCGGGAACCGTCACCCTTCTTCTCGATTTGCCTTGCGAGCGCCGCTACTTCCACGGGAATTCTACCTGGGAAACGGTGCTTCTGGGAATTATCACCCGCGGAGCACCGTGCGCGGATGTGGATCGCGTGGGAGGAACGATGTCGGGTGTGAGGCGTTAGCGCGAACAATTCCCATTCGCGATTCCACGCTTGCGGCTTCGCGGTTTTCTTCTAATCCTTCGCCGAACGCTCCAACGCGTCGGTCAGCCACAGATCGTAATCGTCGTCGGACAGCGCAAAGCCGAGATCATCGCTCGGGCCAGGAGCAGCCGCCGGTGTCGGTTTCGCGGCGATCTGCTGGCCGGTGGCACCGCTTGCCGAGCCGAGGTTGCTCTGAGGCAAAGCGGTGGACTGCTGTGCCACCCTGGCCCCGATGACATTGGTCAGGTTGACCGTAATCGTCTGCGTGCGGTTGTTGCTGGGGTTGCCGTTGTCGGTCGCCTTGACGGAAAGCAGGAACTGCGGTGTGGTCTCGAAGTTGAGGGCCGCCGAGTTGTTGACGGTGATCTGCCCCGTATTGGCGTTGATCGAGAAGGCGTTGTTCGTGTTGCCGTCGGTGATGGCGTACGTCACGGCTTGGCCTTCGGGGTCCGCAGTGCTGACCGTGCCCACGACGGTGCCGTTGGGGCGATTTTCCGGGATTGTGAACGTCGTCGGTGCAAGGAACGTGGGTGCTTCGTTGAGATTGATGATATTGACGACGATGTTTCCCGTGCGGCTGTTGGACGGGTTGCCGTTGTCCTGCGCCTTCACCACCAAATTGATTTGCGGCGTGTTCTCGAAGTCGATGGTCGGCTTTGCCACGGTGATCTGACCGGTGTTGGCATTGATCGCGAACTGACCGTTCGCATCGCCGGCGGTGATGCTGTAGGTGACGGCGTTCCCCTCCGGATCGACCGTGTTCACGGTGCCGACAACGTAGCCGACCGGGCGATTCTCTGAGATCGCAAACGATGCGGGAGCGGCGAACACCGGCGGCTCGTTCAAGTCGGCGACGTTGACGGTGATATTCTGCGTGCGGCTGTTCGCCGGCGTGCCGTTGTCCTGGGCTTTCACCTGCAAAATGAACTGCGGCGTGGCCTCGAAGTTGATGGTCGCTTTCGCGACGGTGATCACGCCGGATGCCCCATTGATCGCGAACTGCGCGTTGGGATCGCCGCCGACGAGGCTGTACGTGACCGCGTTCCCCTCCGGATCGAACGTGTTCACATCCCCCACGACATGACCCACCGGGCGGTTCTCGGAAATGGTGAACGTCGTGGGTGCGGCAAACGTCGGAGCCTCATTGATGTCGGCGATGTTAATGGTGAACGTGGTACTGTCGGACAGCGCGGGCGTGCCGTCGTCGGTCACCTGGATCGTCAGAACGTACTGATCCAGGGCCTCGAAATTGATGGTCGGGCTCGCGACGGTGATCTTCCCGGTGGTGGGATTGATGGCGAAGACGTTGCCGGTGTTCCCGGCGGTGATGGCGTAGGTCAGGGTTTGCCCCGGATTGGGATCGCTGGCCGTCGCGGTGGCGACGGGATAGCCCACGGGCCGGTTCTCACCGAAGGTGGTGGGGCTCAGCGGATTGATCGCGGGCGGCAGGTTCTGACCAAAGCGCTGGGCGTAAACCCCGTACTGCGTTCCATCCTGCAGATCGCTCTCCCAAACGACGACGAAATCACCGTCGGCATCCATCGCCACTGAGGAATACTGCTGGGCATTCGCGGTAAATGTATTGACGTGGAACTCGCCTCCCTGTGCGATGCCGGCCGCATCGTATTGCCGCGCGTAGATCCCGCGGTTGTTGCCCCCCTGGCCGAACGGATTCCCCTCCTGAACGGCATCGGTCCAGGTCACGACGAAGTCGCCATCGTCGTCCATCGCCACCGCCGAATAGAACTGGTGATTATTCGTGTGCGTATTGATCTGGAACTCGGTTCCCTGGGCCACGCCGGCTGCATTGAAACGCTGACCAAAAACGCCCGACAGGCTGCCGTCCTGGGTGCTGCTTGACCAGGTCACCACGAAGTCGCCGTCGGCGTCCATCGCCACCGTCGGACTGGATTGGCCATTGGTGGTATAGCTGTTGATCAGGAATTCGCCCCCCTGGGCCACGCCGGCCGCATCGTACCGCTGGGCGAAGATGCCGAAGCCGCTGCCATCAAGAGCATAACTCGCCCAAGTGATGACGAAGTCGCCGTCGGCGTCCATTGCCACTGTCGAGTTCTGCTGCCTGTCCGTAGTGTAGGTGTTGACCAGGAATTCGCCGCCTTGGGCCACGCCCGCCGCATCGTACCGTTGGGCGTAGATGCCATAGTTGAACCGCGTGTAGGGGTTGGGGTCCACCCCGTCCTGGCCGTAGCTCGTCCACGTGATGACGAAATCGCCGTCCGCATCCATGGCGACCGTCGAAAACCGCTGCGAACCTGACGTATAGGTGTTGACCAGGAATTCGCATCCCTGGGCCACACCGGCCGCATTGAACCGTCGGGCATAGACGTCACCGTAGCCGAGGGTCCACGTGATGACGAAGTCGCCATCCGCGTCCATGGCCACGGTCGCGTTTTTCTGATCCCCGATCGTATTGGAATTGACGAGGAATTCGCCCCCTTGAGCCACTCCGGTCGCATTGTAACGCTGGGCATACACGCCTGGGCCGTTGCCGTCCTGGTAGAAGCTGGTCCATGTGACGACGAAGTTTCCATCGTCGTCCATGGCCACTGCCTGGGGCGACTGCGGGAACGTCCGCTGCGAGCCATGAACGGTCGTGTTGACGCGGAACTCACCGTCGACCGGGGCCGAGTCGCTGCCAGCCACCGCTGATAGCGCCACCCGGCCCGTGCCGTTGATCAGATTGACCGTGATCGTCTGCGTGCGGCTGTTCGCGGGGGAGCCGTTGTCCTGGGCCTTCACCTGCAGTAGGAACTGCGGCGTCGTCTCGAAGTCGAGGGCGGAGGGGTTGTTGACGATGATCTCGCCCGCCGTCGGGTTGATCGTGAAGGCGTTGTTCGTATTGCCGCCGACGATGGTGTACGTCACCGCGTTCCCCTCGGGGTCCGCCGTCTGCAACGTGCCGACGACCACGCCCACCGGAGTGTTCTCCGCGACCGCGAACGCGGTCGGTGCGAGGAACGTCGGGGCCTCGTTGAGATTCGTCACGTTGACGGTGACGTTCTGCGTGGCGCTCATCACCGGGCTGCCGTTGTCCTGGGCCTTGACCTGCAGGACGAACTGCGGCGTGGTCTCGAAATCGATGGTCGGCTTGGCGACGGTGATCACGCCCGTCGAGGCATTGATCCCGAACTGGCCGTTCGGGTTGCCGCCGACGAGGCTGTACGTCAGCGGGCGGTTTTCCGGATCGACGGCGTTTACTTCACCGACCACGGTTCCGACGCTGCGGTTCTCGGTGACCGAGAACGTCGTCGGGGGCACGAAGATCGGCGGCTCGTTCACGTCCGTGATGTTGATGGTGTAGGTCTGCGTCCGGCTTTGCGACGGGTTGCCGTTGTCCTGCACCTTCACCTGCACCATAAACTGCGTGGTGGCCTCGAAGTTGATGGACCCTTTGGCGAG
Organism: Planctomycetaceae bacterium; assembly: GCA_034439795.1. Taxonomy (GTDB): domain Bacteria; phylum Planctomycetota; class Planctomycetia; order Planctomycetales; family Planctomycetaceae; genus DSVQ01. The sequence continues at coordinate 11,258 of JAWXBB010000653.1, forward strand.
CGTGATCAGGCCGGTGGTCACGTCGATCGCGAACTGATCGTTCGGGTTGCCGCCGACGAGGCTGTAGGTCAGGGCATTACCGTCGGGATCGACGGCGTTGACGTCGCCCACCGCGGAGCCGACGGGCTGGTTCTCGGCGTGGTTGAAGCTGGGCGTCCCCACGAACACCGGCTGCTCGTTGAGGTTGGCGACGTTGACCGTGACGGTCCCCGTCCGGCTGCTGTTCGGGACGGCGTTGTCCGAAGCCTGGATCTGCAGGAGGTACTTCCTGGTGGTTTCAAAGTCGATGGTCGCCTTCTTGACCGTAATCACGCCGGTGAAGGGATCGATCTGAAACTGTTGCTTCGCGTCGCCGCCGACGATGGCGTAGGTGACGGGGTTCCCTTCGGGATCGACGGCGTTCACATCCCCCACGACGTAGCCCACCGGGCGGTTCTCGGAGATGGTGAACGTCGTCGGCGCGACGAAGACCGGCGGCTCGTTGAGGTTCGCGACGTTGATGGTGATGTTCTGCGTCGCGCTTTCGGCGGGGCTGCCGTTGTCCAACGCCTGGACTTGCAGCACGTACTGCGGTGTGGTCTCGAAGTTGACGGTCCCCTTCGCGACGGTGATCACCCCCGTCGTGCTGTTGATCGCGAACTGCGCGTCGGTGTTGCCGCCGACGATGCTGTAGGTGAGCGTATCGCCGTTGGGATCGGTGGCATTCACCTCCCCGACGACGTAGCCCACCGGGCGGTTCTCGGAGATCGTGAACGTGGTCGGCGGCTGGAATTCGGGGGGATGATTGGTGGCGTCGAGGACATTGATGGTGACCGCCGCCGTGTCGCTCGCCGTCGGCACGCCGTTGTCGGTCACGACGACCGTGAGGTTGAAGACCGGCATGGCGTCGGAATCAAGCATGGCGGTGGCGACGGTGATTTCGCCCGTCGCAGCATTGATGGCGAACACGTTGCCGGTGTTCCCGGCGGTGATCGCGAACGTCAGCGGTCCGCCGTTGGCGTCGGTGGCCACGACGGTGCCAACGACGGTGCCAACCGGCCGGTTCTCGGCGATGGAGAACGATTGGTCATCGACAACGGGGGGATCGTTGGCCTGGTAACGTTGAGCAAACACGTCAAAGGTGTCTGCCGAGTTGGGCAGGTGGAATGAACTCATCCATGTGATGACGAAATCGCCGTCGGTGTCCATCGCCACCGACGAATTGAACTGATTGAACGACGTGTAGGTATTGACGAGAAACTCATTCCCCTGGGGGACTGCGGTCGCATCGAATTCCCGCGCGTAGACGCCTGAACCGCCGAGATCCTGACCATCGCTCGTCCAAGTCACAACGAAGTTGCCGTCGGCGTCCATAGCGACTGCCGAATGCCCTTGTCTGCGCGTGTTTCCGGAATCGACGAGGAACTCGCCCCCTTGGGCGGCGCCTGCGGTGTCGTACCGCTGAGCCCAGATGCTGTTTCGGCTGGAATACGTGATGACGAAATCGCCATCCGCATCCATCGCGACGGAGGCCTCCAACTGATCGAACGTCGTGTACGTGTTGACCCGGAATTCGCCTCCCAGCGCAGTCCCGGCGGCGTTGTACCGCTGCGCATAGATGCCGCCGCTGTCACCGTCCTGAGTGTAGCTTCGCCACGCAATGACGAAGTCGCCATCCGCATCCATCGCGACAGACGAGTCCCATTGCGCCTGCGTGGTATGAGTGTTGACGAGGAATTCGCCCCCTTGAGCCACGCCTCCCGCGTTGTATCGCTGGGCATAGACATCCGCCGAACCGCTTACGCTCGTCCAAGTGACGACGAAGTCACCTGCGGAGTTCATCGCGATCGACGAATTCGACTGATCCCTCGTGGTGTAGGTGTTGACCCGAAACTGACTCCCTTGCGCCACGCCGGCCGAATTGTAGCGCCGTGCGAAGACCCCGCCGTCGTGACCGTCGGGACTCGTCCAGGTGACGACGAAGTCGCCGTCGGCGTCCATTGCCACCGCCGCCTGTTCCTGGCTGTACGTTGTGTACGTGTTGACGAGGAACTCGCCCCCCTGGGCGACGCCGGCCGCGTTATAGCGTTGTCCGTAGATATCGTATGACCCGCTCTGGCCATTGCTGCTCCACATCACCACGAAGTCGCCGTCCGCATCCATCCCGACCGCTTGCGGCGTCGCTCTCTGGTTGCCGGTCGTCGCCGCATGGACGCGGAACTCGCCGTCAACGGGCGCAATGTCCTCGGCGGACACCGAGCGCGCCGCTGTGCTGTCCGCGACATTGGTGAGATTCACCGTGATCGTCTGCGTGCGGCTGTTCGCGGGGCTGCCGTTGTCGGTCGCCCGCACCGACAACAGGAACTGCGGCGTGGTTTCGAAGTCGAGGGCGTTTCGGTTGGCGACGCGGATCTGACCTGATGCGGCGTTGATGGAGAACGCGCCGTTCGTGTTGCCGCCAGTGATCGCGTAGGAGACCGTCTGGCCTTCCGGATCGGCCGTCTGCACGGTGCCCACCAGCGTGCCGTTGACCGAGTTTTCCGGCACGCTGAACGTGGTCGGCGGCAGGAAGTTCGGGGCCTCGTTCAGGTTGGCGACGTTGACGGTGATGGTCTGCGTGCGGCTGTTGGGCGGTGCGCCGTTGTCCTGGGCCTTGACCTGCAACAGGAACTGCGGCGTGGCCTCGAAGTTGATGGTCGCCTTCGCGACGGTGATCACCCCCGTGCTGGCATTGATGGCGAACTGCGCGTTCGGATCGCCGCCGACGATGCTGAACGTGACCGTGTTGCCTTCGGGATCGGAGGTGTTCACGTCCCCCACGACGTAGCCCACAGGGCGATTTTCCGAGATGGTGAACGTGGTCGGCGCGAGGAACGTCGGGGCTTCGTTCAGGTCGGCGATGTTGACGGTGACGGTCTGCGTCGCGAACAGCGACGGCGTGCCGTTGTCCGTCGCGCGGACCTGCAACTGGAACTGTTGCGTGGCCTCGAAGTTGATCGTGGCCTTGGCGACGGTGATCACGCCGGTCGTCGAATTGATCGCGAACTGCGCGTTCGGATCGCCGCCGACGATGCTGTAGGTGATGTCGTCAACGTCGGGATCGGTGGCGTTCACATCGCCGACCACGTGGCCTACCGGACGGTTCTCGGAGATCGTGAACGTGGTCGGGGGTTGGAAGACGGGCGGCTGGTTGTTGCCGCCGTCAATCACGTTGACGGTGACGGTGGCCGTGCGGGTATAAAAACCGTCCACGAGCTGGACGATCAACTGGAACTGCGGCATGGTGTCCGCGTTGAGGACGTCGTTGGCGACGTAGAGATGCCCGGTTTCGGCAACGATGCCGAAGGCATTGCCGGTGTTGCCGCCGATGATCGAGAACATGTGCGCCGGGTTGGCATCGGGATCGGTGACCACGACCCGTCCGAATCCGTCGCCGACGTTCGCCGTGTCGAGCACGCCAAATGTCTGGTTGGAGATCGTGGGGGCTTCGTTGTTGTCGACGAGCAGGATGGCAACGGTGATCGTTTCCACGTTGCCGGGGTTGCCGACTTCGGTGGCCGTGACGGTCAGCTCGAATTCCGGGTTGACCTCAAAGTTGATCGCCGCGGAGTTGTTGACGGTGATCACACCGGTGCTGGCATTAATGGCAAAGGCGCTCGAGGTGTTGCCGGCAGTGATGGCGAATGTCACGGGATTCGGGTTGGCGATTTCGACCGTGCCGATGACCTGTCCGTTGGGCCGGTTTTCGCCGATGATGAGGGTTTGCAACGGAGGATCAAGGGCTTCCCCGAACAGGATTCCATTGATGCCCGACCCATCATCCCGACCCTGCCCACCCCAGGTGACGACAAACTCACCGCTCGCCTGCATGGCGATTGCGGCATAGAGCTGCCTCTCCGCGGGAAAGTCGTTGACCTTGAATTCGGTGCCGACCATATTGCCGCCGGCATCGAAGCATTGGCCGTAAATGCTGTCCTTGGCGTATCCGTCCTGCGAGAAATCCTGCCAGACAACCACAGAATTGCCGGTGGCGTCCATGGCGATGTCGGCAAAGGACTGCCCGATTCCGCCGAATGTATTCACCAGGACATCGTTCCCCTGTCCGGTGCCCGCCGCGTTGAACCGCCGCATGTAAATGGAGCTGCGAAGCTCGGCCCCAATCATGGTGCCGGAATGCCACGCGACGGCGAAATCTCCGTCGTTATCGATAGCCACGGCCGGGTACGTGAGCTCCAGGGACTGAGGCGTTGAACTCACATCGATTTCGGTCCCGACGGCGGCTCCGTTCGCATCGTAAACTTGCGCGCGGGGCAGCGCGCCGCTGCTCCACGCGATCACAAACTGCCCGGCCTCGTTCATCGCGACGTCGGGTGTGTACTGATCGCCGGCCGTGATCGTATTCACCCGGAACTGTCCGCCGAGCATCGCGCCGGTGTTGTCGAAACGCTGGGCGAAAATGCCGACGCCGTCGCCATCGAAGCCATCGAGAAACCAATCAATCGCTTCATCCTGCCAGGCGACGACGTAATTGCCGCTGGCGTCCATGGCGACCGAGGAATTGCCCTGATGGCCGGTGGTGAGCGAGTTGACGAGGAACTCGCCGCCGACGGCAACGCCGAGATTGTTGTACCGCTGGGCATAGACCCCGTACCCGCTGCCGTCCTGATTCTCGCTCGACCAGGTGACGACGAAGTCGCCGTCATCATCCATGGCTACGGCTGCGGATGCCTGGTCACCCGTCGTATAAGTATTCACGCGGAATTCGCCACCGACTTTCGCGCCGACTGCATCGTAGCGCTGGGCGTAGATTCCGGTCCCGCTGCCGTCCTGTCCGTCGCTCATCCAGGCGACGACAAAGTTGCCTTCGGCATCAGCGACGACTGCCGGCAATTGTTGAATGCCCGTCGTGAATGTGTTGATCGGAAACTCGCTGACAATTGGCGACGCGGACAACAGCGCGCGCGCCTCCAGCGGCTGGATGCGGGCTGCCACGGTTTGCCCGCTGAGGCGCGGTCGCCGGGCGCGGGGGTGATGATTCGAGCGGAGTCGGCGCAACCAGTCGTGCAGCATCGGGATGTTCCTCAGGATGTCGTCCACTCGCGAGCGGCGACGGTGCGGAAACGTCGCCGCTTATCGAATCCACCCAACCTAACCGATGGCGCGTTGGCGTCGAAATAGCAAATCGGAAATTCTCGCCGCTTGGCAGACCGACGAAGTGGCTTTAGGATGAAGATCGAAAAAACGCGGCTGCGGGCACAACGCCCACCAGTCGTGTGAAGGACGGCCGCCCGATGACAGCGATCAACATTCCGTGCCCCGCCTGTGGCTCCGTGCTGAAGGTCCGCGACCGGAGTTTGCTCGGCCGGCGCGGCAAGTGTCCGAAGTGCAGTCACTCCTTTGTGCTCGAAGAGCCGGAGGAAGTCGAGCTGGAACTCGCGCCGCCGCCGCAGGTCGGACAGGCTGCGCGCTGGATCCCTGACACGCCGGCCGCGCAGCCGGCCTTCCCACCGGTGCAGACGACGACCGCGCCGGGACCGTTCATCGCGGCGGCCGAAGTGACCGGTGCCGACCGTCTGCGCGCGCTCCGCAAGCAGAAGGGAAAGCGGCGCGGGTTTAATCTGGCGATCGGGTTGATCGTCGCCGTCGTGGGGGGAGGCCTCGGGTACTACGTCTGGACGCAGCCCGCGGACAATCCGAGCATCGGGCCGCGTGTGGCGACGAATGTGGCTCCGAACGGGGTTGGCACTTCCACGGGCGGTGGGACATCCACCGAAGCCGGTGTCGCGGCGAGTCCCACCCAGGGCGAGCCGATCCTGCTGGAGATGGTCCCCGCCGGGCCGCGCGTGCTGCTGCATCTGCGGCCGGCGGAGCTGTGGCAGCCGGAGTCGCTGGGGGAAGAGTTCCGCTTCTGCCTCGGTCCGGTCGGCACGTTCCTCGAAGCGCAGATCAAAGCGCTCTGCCAGCGGCCGCCGCAGGACATTGAAGAGGTGCTGTTCGCGTGGATTCCCGGCCAGCGGGGCACGCCCCCCGATTTGACGACGATTGTCCGTCTCAAAACCGAGGCGAAGAAGAGCGAGTTGCTGGAAGCACTCGGCGGCGAACGGATCGACACCTATGGGCAGCCGGTCTACGTCAACGGCGACCGGGCCGCATTCATCCTCAATCTGAAGACGTACGCCATCGGTCCCGCGAGCATGGCCGAGGAGATGGTCAACTCCGTCGGCGGACAAAGTCCGCTGCCCGCCGGCGTGGAAGACCTGATCCGCAAGACCGACCGCACGCGACACATCACGCTGCTGTTCGAGCCGACCGCGGTGCTGCTCGACAAGGAATTCCTCGCTCCGTCCACCGCGCAGCCATTGCTCACGCAGTGCATGGACTGGTTCGGCGACGATGCGGAGACCGTGCTGTGGTCGCTGCACCTCGACCCGGAGCGGTTCTATTCCGAAGTCGTCGTGCGGAGTTCGACGGGCATCCGCCCCGCAGGTCTGGAAGCGCGGCTCAAGGAGAAGGTCAACGGACTCGCCGGCGAACTGCTCGGCGCGGTCAAGTACATGCAACCGCAGGAAGTCGGCAAACGGCAGATGATCGGCCGCGTGCCCGCGATGGCGAAAGTGTTCGCGATGGCGACGCTGACCGAGCACGATCCCCGGCACGTGAAGCTGATCACAGCGCTGCCGGATCGCGCGGCCCCCAACCTCGCGCTGGGAACGCTGCTGGCGTGGGATGAATCGACGCGGACCGACTTCCAGCGAATCCTCACACCCACGACGCCGTCCTCATCGAGCAAGCTGCCGACGACGGTCGCCGAGCGGCTGAAGCAGAAGATTCCCGTCGACTTCCGCCGCACACCGTTGCAGGAGGCGTTCGCGTACATCGCCGACGAAACGAAAGTCACGATCGACATCGACGGCGACGCGCTCAAGCTCTCCGGCTATACGCAGAACATGCCGCAGTCGTTCCAGATGGAGATGGTTCCGGCGACCGAGGCGATTCAAGGCATCCTGAAGAACTACGACAAGATGTGCATCGTCGTCGATGAGACCAGGGGGCAGATCACGGTCACCACGTATCCCGTCGCCGAACAGAAGAGGCTGACGCCGTTCAAGCTGACGCCGTGATGAGTCCTGTCCCCTCTCCCGCGCTTCGTGGGAGAGGGTTAGGGTGAGGGTGCTTCTGCCTTTTTCCGCGGCTTTGGAACGAAGAGAAAACACAAGGCACCCTCACCCCCGGCCCCTCTCCCGACGAAGTGCCGGGCGAGGAGTGTGAAGAGCCGCGGAGGAGTGTGAATCGCCGATGTCGCCGCATTCGCCTGTCCGGTTTCCGTGCCCGTCCTGCGGGTCGCCGCTCCGGCTGCGCGAACGGCGGTTCGTCGGGGCGACGTTTCCGTGTCCCGAATGCGGCACGCCGCTCACGCTGTTGTCGCTGGCGGACGGCCAGGCCACCGTGCAGTTAGCCGCGGTGAAGGCCGCCGAGCCGGTTGCACTTCCCCCGGTTGGCCGACCGCGAAGTATCGGTGTCGGACTCGCGTCTCCCGTGTTGATCGGCTGGGCCGTCGCGCTGTTGGGCGGCGGGCTGCTGATCGGTCTGGCGATGTCCTCGGGACGGAAGCCGAAGACCGAAGTCGCCACGGAAATCAACCCCATACCGCAGAACGTGGTCGCACCTGTGACGACGCCTCCGCCCGCAGTCGTCGACGATGCACCAACGGAAGCTATCGTCGCTGTTGATCCCCCCGCACCGCCGATTGCACCGCCCAGGATTGCGTTCGATGAGCCGCAAGAACCGCCGGTGTCGGCGCTGGCTGTATTGCCGACGATCCCGCAGATTCCGGTCGTCACGCTGCCGAGTCCGCAAGCGGTGCTGGGACAGCGGCTCACTCGCTTCGATCAGACCAAACCCGTGCCGCGGCGCGAATTGCTGACGACCGTCGAGGACCTCATCGGCCGCAAGATCGAGTGGACCGATGATGCCTTGAAACCAGCGACCGCGCGGCTGGACGAACCGGTGACGGTGTCGCTGCACGACGCCACCGTCGCCGACCTCGTCGCGCAGGTGCTCGCCGGCACGGACCTGCAACTGGCGATCACCGCCGACGGCGCCCGTCTGCAACGGCGGGCGACGACGATCATCCCCGTCGCGGACCGCACGCAGATTCTCATCCCGCAATAACTGTTACACTCTTAAGAAGCCGCGGGGTCCCACCCCCGCGGATCTTCCAGCCTGACAGGACGCCCCCGTGGACCTCGACGACACGCTGTGCTATTGCTTCCACATTTCGCAGCGGAAGGTCGTCAACTACCTGCGCGTCCATCGGCCGAAGGTCGCGAGCCAATTGACCGGCTGCGGCGGCGCGGGCACCGGCTGCGGCTGGTGCGTGCCGTTTCTGAAGCGGCTGTTCGAGCAAAGCCAGGCCGTTGGAGTCCAGCCTTTAGGCTATTCTTCTTCCGAGGAAGACAGCCTAAAGGCTGGACTCCAACAATTGACCGCCGCCGAGTACGCCCAGCAACGGGCCGCCTACATCCGCGCCGGCAAAGGCAAACCCGCGGCCGGCGCGCTCCCCTTGCCGGACGAACCGCCCCCGTTGGAGTCCAGCCTTTAGGCTGTCCTTCTCTTGAGCGAAAACAAAGAACAGCCTAAAGGCTGGACTCCAACGGATCATCGCGGCACAACCAAATCGACGACAACGGGACGATGATCGGACCCCAACCGCGGACCGACGCGGCGATTCCGCACGCCGAGCGTCGGCGAGACGAGCACATGGTCGATCGGCAGGATCGAAACCGGACCAACCGTCGGCCACGTCGGATGCAGCCCGAAGCCCAGGCTGCTGTCGCGCATTCGTCCGCGCGCGGTTAAGTTGCGGAAGGTGGCGGACCACGGCGTCGCATTCAGATCGCCGGCGACCACCACGGGGCGGGCGCTGTCGGCAGCGAACTTCGCAACGTCGGCCAACTGACGGTCGCGACGGTCGGCGTAATTGCCCCCGATGGGCGGCGGCGGGTGCGTGACGATGATGCGCACATCCAGATCCTCAATCACAGCCGTCAGCGTCGGGACGCCGGACAGTCCGAAATTGATCTGCTCCAGTTGCACGAGCGGCCGTCGCGACAACAGTGCGATGCCGAAGCTGCCCGGCTGCGGAATGATCCGGCCGTGCGGATATTTCGCGCGGAGCGGCTTGAGCCGCGGCATCCATTCGTGATCGACTTCCAGCAGCACGAGCACGTCGGCATCAGTCGCTTCGAGAAACTCTATGGCCCGCGTTGGTGTCGCGTTTCCCGTCAACAGATTGCAGACCACAAGCCGGAGCGGTTCGCCGTCGGTCGATGATCGCGGCAGGTAATACGGCACGATGGCGGTCAGATTCCATACGAGCGCTGCGACGGCCCATCCACCCGGCCGCCATTGCCACTGCGTCAACAGCCAGACCGCGGCGATCAGCAGCAGTAGCCCATAGTACGGCCAGAAATGGTTGAGGAGGTCGAAGCCCCACCAGACACCGCCGAGGGTGTGACCGACGAGCATCAAGCCAAGGCAAACCCAGGTCTCTCGCGACATCCAGCGAGTGATGCGCGCCCGCCACTGCGGTGGCTTCAATTGTGTGGATGATGCCTGCATGGTTGGAGTCCAGCCTTTAGGCTGTTCCTTATTTTCCCTCAAAAAGGAGCAGCCTAAAGGCTGGACTCCAACCGCCGTCGCTTGCGCTCCGGGCTGTGAAGCACGCCCTCAAAACGCGACTTTGATCTTGTCCCGTTGATACAGCGGCAGGTGGCGGTAGTAGACTTCGAGCGTCATCACGCACAGGCACGTCATGTAGTGCCGGCCGCCGGAGGAGCCGTGGGGGTCGGCGAGATCCCAACTCCCCGCCATGTGGCCGCGGTCGGGGCCGTGCTGCGTGGCGACGAGCTGGTCGCGGAGCACGTCGTTCCAGCGGGTCCATTCGTCGCCGCCCCAGTGATGCAGCACCTGCGTGGCATAATAGTTGTAGTACATGTCGTTGCGGGACGGCTTGGTCCGGTCGAGATAAATCACGCCTCGCTTGAGGCCGCCGTCGCGACGGGTCCAGCCCAGATACATCCGGCACAACAGCCCGGCGGCGGTGGTAGCGATCCGCACGTCTTTCGCGTCGGTGTAGCCATAGCGCGAGCCGCCGTCGCTCTGCACGGTGTTGAGGAACCGCTCCGCACCGCGAAACGCCGCGGGAGGCACAGTGAGTCCCGCGTTCTGCGCGCTCTTGAGCGCCATCACCTGCCAGCCGACGACCGACGTGTCCCCCGCTTCGCGCAGCTCGTATCGCCAGCCGCCGTCAATCGGATCCTGGGCCGCGACGATGAACGACACCGCCGCCTGTGCGGACGACTTCAATTTCTCGTCTTTCGTCATCGCATACGCTTCGCATAAGGCTAGCGTCGCGAGACCCTGCGAGTACATCGCCGCGTGCCGGTGATCGTCGGCGAGTTCGCCGCGGAGATCGAGCCCGCCCTGCGTCGTGATTTTGCCCCGCTTTACCATCGCGTCCAACCCGCGGCTGACCTGCGGCTGATAGTCCCCCTGCTGCGAGGAATGCCCGGCCCCCAGGTAGGCCAGCAGCGCGAGCGCGGTGGCAGCGATGCGGCATTCCTTCATCGTGCCGGGCTGCGTGCATTGCCCGTTGCAGTCGGGGCATTCGGTGTGGTCGAGGCTCCAACTGCCGTCGGCGAGTTGATGCCGCGTCAGCCAGCCCAGCCCCGCTGCGACCGCGGCCTCGCTCGCCGAGTTGCCGCCGAACTTGCGGACCAGAGTCCCTCGCGCACCGGCCGAGCGGCCCGACGTATTGTCGCCGAAGTTGATGTTCGCCAGGCCTTCGCCGCCGAGTTCGGACACGGCGTCGCCCGGCGCGAAGTCGTTGACGTCGACCGAAACCAAAGTCTGCGGATCGCCGAGTTGGTCGACCACATTCTGCAGCACGTTGCCCTGCGCGCGGTCGTCGATCAGGTTGTCGGTCAGCGTGAGGGGCTGGTCGACGATCGGACCGCGGTCGGCCTCCTCGAAGACCGACACCAGCCCCGTGATCCGTTCGCGCATCTGCGAATCGACGACGATACCGGCGCACACCGCCAGTGCAACGAGATGCAGGCCAGCGCTGAAGGCGTGCGGCAACAGATGCCGCTTCCAGTCGTCGCGGCTCCGCGTCAGCCACGCCGTACATCGTCGCTTCAGCCGGTCCCAACGGCCGCGTGGCGGCTGCGTCGGCGGTGTCGCGATGGGGTTGGAGACGGAATCGCTCATGAACGCGACGAGAAACGGTGAGAGGCGCGGGACGACTCCACCAAATCGTAGGTCGCGCTGCGGATGGCGTCAATCAGCCCCGTTGGAGTCCAGCCTTTAGGCTGCTCTTCTCTTGATCGAAGACGAAGAACAGCCTAAAGGCTGGACTCCAACGAAGAATCAGCCGCGGCCCCATTCGACGGCGAGCGCGACCAGCCCGTCGACCGCCGTCTGCATCTCGTCGAGGCTGGCCCATTCCAGCAGCGAGTGCGGGTTGTGCTGGCCGCACGACAGGTTGGGGCACGGCAGCCCCTTCGCCGTCAGCAGCGAGCCGTCGGTGCCGCCGCGGATGATCGACCGCTTCGGTTCGAGGCCGATGGCCCGCATCGCCGCCTCCGCCTTCGGGATCGCCCGCGGCTCCTTGACCAGCCCCTCGCGCATGTTGCGGTACTGCTGCCTGATCTTGATGTCGATCGCCGCCCGCGGATGCTCGACCCGCAACGCGGTCGCGATGGATTCCAACAACTGCGCCTGTTCCGCCAGCGCGGCGGTCTCGAAGTCTCTGAGAATCAGCCGGCAACTCGCCTCGGCGACGCCCCCTTCGATGTGATACGGGTGGATGAACCCGTCGCGGCCGTCGGTTGTTTCGGGGGTGAGCCGGGCCGTCGGCAATCGCGACAGGAAGTCGGCGAGGATGCGGACGGCGTTGACCATCGACCCCTTGCCGATGGACGGATGCGTGTTGACGCCCCGGACGGTGACCGTCGCGCCGTCGGCGGAGAACGTCTCGCCGTCGATCTCGCCGCGGCCTCCGCCGTCGAGCGTGTAGCCACACGTCGCGTTCAGTTTCGCGAGATCGAGCTTGTCGGTCCCGCGGCCGATTTCCTCGTCGCACGTGAAGCAGACCCGCACGGCACAGTGCGGTTTGTCCGATTTCCTCAGCGCGGCCGCGGCCGACATGATGACCGCGACGCCCGCCTTGTCGTCGCCGCCGAGCAGCGTCTTCCCGTCGGTCGTGATGAGCGTGTGGCCGATCACCGTCTTAAGCTCGGCGAATTCCGACGGCCGCAGCACTTTGGACGGATCGCCCGGCAGGACGAGGTCGCGGCCGTCGTAGTTCGGCACCACCTGCGGGTTGACGCCGCTTGCCGTGTACTCGGGCGACGTGTCCACATGCGACACCAGCGCGATCATCGGCGACGGCTCGCGCGTGGTCGCCGGGACGGTCGCCATCACGATGCCGAATTCGTCGAGCGACACGTCGGCCAGCCCCATCGCCCGGCATTCGTCGGCCAGCATCCGGCTCAGGACCAGTTGCTTCGCCGTGCTGGGATACGTGGTGCTCGTCTCGTCCGATTGCGTGTCGATGCGGACGTAGCGCAGGAAGCGGTCGAGGAGGGAATCCATGCGGGCGGGTCTCGATGTATTAGGGGAGCAAGCCCGGGTGCCACGGTCACGGAGTCTTCGACGTGGCCGTGCGGATGCTCGTCCGGCACGGCCACGTCGAAGACTCCGTGACCGTGGCACCCCAAGCCGGCATGTTACCCGCTGCCGCTGGGGGGTGCGATCTATGCGAACACGCCGAACACGGGCTTCCCCGCCGAGATCGGGCGCGGGCGGTTCAAGCGGTCGTGGACTTCGGTGTGCGAGTCGATGCCGAGCGCCTCGAACATCGTCGCCGACAGGTCGTCGAGGGCCACCGGGTCGCGGGCGGGGTAGGCGGATTCGTCGTCGGACGCGCCGTACACCGAGCCGCGCTTCACGCCGCCGCCGGCGAGCAGCACCGTGTAGCACTGCGGCCAGTGGTCGCGGCTGATGTTGGCGTTCAGCTTCGGCGTGCGGCCGAACTCCCCCATCCACACGATCAGCGTTTCATCGAGCAGGCCGCGGTCCGCAACCAGTACGGCCGGACGACGTATGGACAGAGCTGCCTGCTGGCCCGGCGATTGGTGGAGGCGGGCGTGAAGTTCATCAACGTCTA
>JAWXBB010000654.1:0-7515 GCA_034439795.1 Planctomycetaceae bacterium
CCAGTTGATGACCTGCGTGGTCAGCACGCTGCCGATCCGCAGTTCCTCGCAGATCGCCGCCAGCGTGAAGTTCACGCCGGCGCTGTCGACCTCGGACAACTCCGTGACGTTGCCGATGCCCATCATGAGCGCGGCGTCGGGATGTCGTTGCCGGACGTCGAAGTACCGCGCGAGCGACGTCGCGAACCCGAAGCCCACCGGTTCCAGAATCGGATCGAGCCGCACTTTACACCCCGCGGCGGTCATCGCGGCGGCGTTGGCATCGAGCGACGCCGCATCGGGTGGCGAATCGGGGATGACGACGAACTCCGCCGGCACATTCGCCGCCCACGCCAGATTGGACGAGTTGCAACTCAGGACCAGTTCCGCCCCGTTCGCAACGGCGTCAGTCACTTCCTGCTCGACGAAGCTGTCGACGGAAACGCGATGCCCGGCCGCAACGAGTTGGCGGGTTGCAGTGCCGATGCTCGTCCAGCAATCGCCGGGAATGCAGCCGAGGTCGATGACGTTCGCGCCAGATTGCCGCAACGCATCGGCCTGCCGCAGCAGTTCGTCCAGCGGCAATCGCGAGGCGTGATTGATCTCGGCGAGGATCTCGATGCTGTAGTCGTCCAACTGCGGCGGCTCGGCATTCGGACGGCCGAGATACTCCGGCAGATCGAAGACATCCTTGGGTCCGCGCTCGAACGGTACGTGCCACTGATTCGCCAGGATCGACAAATCCCCCTGGCACCAACCGGGAAGAATCACACGATCAATCCCCTCCGGCACCGTGAGCTTGCGCTGCACCCACTCGACGTGCATCAGCGCCGCAACGGTGATCGGCAGGACCGCGATGTCATAGGCGATGCCCAACTGCTCCGCCAACGCCGGCACCACCTGCCGCAACGCAGGTTCCGCAAACCGCCCGGTGACGAATAGAATCCTGGGCACTTGTTGTCCGAAGGAGAAAGGCGGAGGTCACCACGAAACACACGAAAGGCACGAAAAGGTGAAGAGGTTAAGAGATCCCAATGCCAAGGCATCAATCCCTCGTTAAATCCAAGCGTTTTTGCTTCACTCCCTTTTCGTGACTTTCGTGTGTTTCGTGGTTACATTCTTCACCGAACGGCCCCGCCGTTGGCGTTGATGACTTGGCCGGTGAGGTAACTCGCGTCATCGGATAACAGAAACCGCGCGAGCTTGGCGATGTCTTCGGGCGTGCCCCAGCGTTTCAGCGGCGTCTCGCGCAGGACGCGCTGTTGCCATTCGTCGGAGGCCCGCTCGCCCCACGCCGTCTTGATCCAGCCCGGCGCGATGCAGTTGACGCGGACCTGCGGCGCGAGACTGACGGCCAGCGACCGCGTGAACCCCATGATCGCATTTTTCGCCACCGAAAAAAGTTCGGCGCTGTCCCCCTCCATCCCGCGGTCGGCCTGGTCCCAGCCGATGTTGAGGATCACGCCCGCACCGGCCTGCCGCATCCGTTCGCCGACGAGCTTCGACAACTGCACCGTCGCCGTGACATCGACCGTCAGCAGCGTCTGCAACTTCGTCCCGTAGTCCCATTGAGATTCCACGCCAGTCAGCAGATCGACTCCTGCTCCGTTCACCCAAGCGTGAACAAGTCCGCAGCGGTCGTAGACGCGGGCCACGAACTCCGCCCAAGTGTCCTGCAAACGAAAATCGCAGCGCTCGTACCAGCATTGTCGTCCCTGCCGGCGGATTTCCTCGCAAGTGTCAACCGCAGTGCTTGGCTCGCGCGCGCCGTGGACTAGGATGTTCGCGCCGGCCCGAGCGGCTTCGAGGGCGATGGCCCGGCCGATGCCGGACGTGCTGCCGGTGACGACGATGTTGCGATCGGAAAGATCAGCAAAGACACACATGAGGGGGTCGGTTTGGCCAACATCGGGGTTGGATAATGCGTCAAGCAGCTGGCGAATTCCCAGAATCGAGGATGGGTTCCGTCCCAAGTCGGAGCGAATTCCCACGACTTGGAATTGCGTCTAACGAGTTTCATCTTAAGGGATTGTGTAGATTCCGGCCAGCGGTCAATTTCTCAAGCAGGTCGTTGACTCGTGCCCTGATCGCGGGCATAATGAAGCGGCGATATGAACGAGAAAGGTCCCGGAGCCACGGCTTCGGGAACGAGGAATGATGGCGGACTACATCTCAGACGACTCATCTTTCGTCGATGCCGTTCAGGCTGTTTGTTGCGTTGCGACGCCACCACCGATGTGATTCTCAGGCTGCGTGCTGATCGGTTTCGGGAGTGCGAACTCCGGAAACGGTTCCCCGCAGTCGCCAGTCTTCGTCGCAACGGTCCCTGATTTTCACCCCGAATACGACGCTGACAATTTCCGCCACGGAATGCGGGAACTCTCGAAATCTGTACTGACGGCCGCCGCTGTGGCGGTCGTCTCCGAAAGGATTGCCCGAATTGTCCGATCCAGGTGCTGGTGATCACCGCCGTCCCGGCGCTTCGCCACCGGGATCGCAACCGGAGAGTGAGACCGAAATGATCGCGAATGTCGTGGAACCCCCGCTGCACCGGAACGCCGACTCGCGGAACGCCGACTCGCGGAACGCCGCCGCGTTCCCGGAGCTGTCCGACCAGCTCGAGAAAGACCTCGTGCAGGTCTTCAAGCTGCTGTCCGACGAAACCCGCCTGCGCATCCTGATGTACCTGATGCGCGAAGACGAACTGCACGTCACCGCGCTGTGCGAGCGGCTCGGCCAGAGCCAGCCCGCCGTCAGCCACCACCTCGCGCTCCTGCGCGTGGCCGGCCTGATCGAAGCCCGCCGCGACGGCAAGCACAACTTCTATTCGATCCGCGCGAAGCACTTCCACCGCATCATGGGGGAACTGTTCCGCAGCATCGGCGACCAAAGCCTCGACGGCATCCGCTTCCAGGACTTCGTGCTGACGCAGGAACGGTAACCGTTCCAGACGTACGATGATGAATGCCCCCACGTCCCGGTGACGACATCCGTCACCGGGACGTGTTCGTTTCATGCCGCCCGTTAGCCGCGACCCGGAGGTTTTACGGAGGGGAGCGCTGGGTGGAGCGCACATCACGGTTCGCGCGCTTCACCCCGCGCTCCCCTCCGCGGACTCCGGGTCGCGGCTAACCGGAGCGGCGATATACTGGATTCCATCACGACGATACCCACCCACACCGAACGCCCCATGACCGTGCCGCACGATTCCGCATCGACGACCAACGGGCCCCGCGTCGGCCGCGTGTACCTCGTCGGCGGCGGGCCGGGCGATCCGGGGCTGATCACCGTCCGCGGTCTGGAAGTGCTGCGGCAGGCCGATCTGGTGTTGTACGACGGCCTCGTCAATCCCCTGCTGTTGCAGCACACGCAGGCCCGTGCCGTGCGGACCTGCCGAATGGACGGTCCCGACGGCCGCCGGCTCGATCAGGCTGAGATCAACCGCCAACTGGTCGACGCCGCGAAGTCCGGGTTGACGGTCGTCCGGCTCAAAGGGGGCGACCCGTTCATCTTCGGCCGCGGCACCGAAGAAGCCGCGGCGCTCGCGGCCGAGAACATTCCGTTCGAGGTCGTCCCCGGCATCACCGCGGCGACGGCGGCCGCCGTCTACACGGGCATCTCGCTCACGCATCGCGAACATGCCTCCGCGGTGGCGTTCATCACCGGTCACGAGGACCCCGGCAAGACGGAATCGGCGATTGACTACAACGTGCTGGCCCGGTTTCCCGGCACGCTGGTGTTCTACATGGGGCTGCATCGGCTGGGGACTATCGCCCAGCGGTTGATCGCCGCCGGCAAGGCCGCGACGACGCCGGTCGCGGTGGTCAGCCGGGCGACGACGCCGCTGCAACGGACCGTCGAAGGGACGCTGGCCGACATCGCCGAGCGCGCGACAGCCGCCGCGTTACATGCGCCGTCGCTGGTCATCGTCGGCGACTGCGTGCAGGTCCGGTCGCAGGCCCGCTGGTTCGAGCAGCGACCCTTGTTCGGCCAGCGGATTGCCATCACTCGTCCCGAGGAACAAGCGGACACCGCGATCCGCCGCGCGTGGGATCTGGGTGCGCAACCGGTCCTGTTGCCGACGATCGACATCGGCCCGCCCAATGACTGGGCGCCCGTGGATTCCGTGCTGTCGCGGCTCGACGAGTTCGACTGGCTGGTTTTCACCAGCGCCAACGGCGTGAATGGCTTGCTCGGTCGGCTGTGGGAACAGGGGGGCGACGCGCGGCGGCTCGGGGCATGCCGGATTGCGGCCATTGGCCCCAGCACAGCCGCCGCATTGGAGCGATTGCATCTGCGCTGCGATCTGATGCCCACGGAGTACCGCGCGGAAGCGCTCGCCGACGCGCTGTTGCCGCACGTCGCCGGCCGACGGGTGTTGTGGGCGCGAGCCAATCGCGGTCGCGACGTGTTGCCGGAGCGCTTGCAGGCTGCGGGTGCGACGTTGGAACAAGTGGTTGTCTACAGCAACCGCGACCGCGACCAGCTTCCCGCCGCCGAACTGGCGCTGCTGGAAGCCGGCGAAGTGGATTGGATCGGGTTGTCGAGCCCGTCCATCGCCCGGAACCTGGCCCACCTGCTGACGCCCGCCGTCCGACAACACCTCGGCGCCAAAACGCGGCTGGCGGCCATCAGCCCGGTCACCGCCGAGGCCGCAACGCAAGCCGGGTTGCCGGTGCATGTGGTCGCCACCAATTACACCTGGGACGGCCTGTTTGCGGCGATCGTCGGTTGCGGACACTGACTGTCCCATCGCGCGGCCGACATCGGCACGGACATTCAACAATGGTCACGGAGCCAGCGGCGCGAAGCCCGCACGGACTTGCCCGGCATGGTTGATGAGCGGCAGAGCCTGCGGCATCTTGCCGAGTTCGCGCGATCCCGGAGCCGGTCCGTCCAAACCGAGATCGTCCTGCATCGCCGCGACCAACCGCTGGAGCTGGGCCACGGTCTCGGGATGCGCGGCCGCAACATCGGTGGTCTCACTAATGTCCATCCGCAGGTTATAGAGCTTGGCACGAAAGACGGGTTCGGCGGCCTTCTTGTTCGCGGGGGCACTCGAAGCCGCAATTTGATATTTCCAGTCGCCGTGCCGCACCGCTTCCAAGCGCAGCCCGCGGTAGTAATAGAACGTGTCGTGAGCCGGCTTGTCGGTCGCCGTGTCGGCCAGATGCGGCCAGATGTTGGCTCCGTCCAGCTTGCGGTCCGTGGGAATCTGGGCCCCGGCGAGCGCCGTCAACGTGGGAAGGATGTCGAACATGCCGACGATGGCGTCGCACTCGGTCGCCGGCGGGATGCGGCCGGGCCACCAGGCGATCGTCGGGACGCGCATGCCCCCCTCCCACGTCGAACCCTTGTTGCCGCGGAGTGGCGCATTCACGGCCCGCGGCGTGCCGCCGTTGTCGCTGGTAAAGATCACGAGCGTGTTCTCGGCCAGCCCATGCGCACGCAAGGATGCAAAGATGCGGCCCACGCTCGCATCGACCTCTTCGACCCAGTCCGAATAGAGACCGTGCGGCGACCGCCCTGCCCAGGCCTTGCCGGGGTACAGCGGGAAATGGACCGCGTTATGCGGCAAATAGAGGAAGAACGGCGTCGTCGCATGCGCTGCGATGAACGCCTCCGCCTCCTGAGTGTAGATCTCGACGAGCGACTGCTGGTCATCGGGCAGCACTCGCTTCACCACGACGCTGTTCCGCAAGAGAGGCAACGGCGGCTGCCCAGCGCCGTTGGTCATCGGCAGCGGCTTGCCGAGGTCGCTCTTCACGCCGTCGGCCGCCGGCCCCATGTCGTTCGAGTACGGCAAGCCGAAGTGCAGGTCGAATCCTTGGTTTGTCGGGAGAAACTCCGGCTGATCGCCGAGATGCCATTTGCCAATGATCGCCGTGGCGTACCCCGCCGTTTTGAGAACCTCCGCAACGGTGATCTCCTGGGGCGAGAGTCCGACCTCGCTCGCCGGAAACAGCACGTGCGGAATCGGCAACGCCCGCTTCGGATAGCACCCGGTCATCAGCGCGGCCCGCGAGGGAGAACAGACGGGAGCCGCGTAGAACGACGTCAGCTTGCGACCTTCCCGAGCCATCCGATCCAGGTGCGGCGTGCGATTCAGCGTCGATCCGAACGGCCCGATGTCGGCGTATCCCAGATCGTCGACGTTGATCACGATGAAATTCGGCTTACGCTCCGCCGCGGACAGCCGTTCGGCCGACGGAACAACGAGCGGCAAGAATGCGACGATGGCGATCGGGAGTTCGAGTCTCATCGTGTCATCTCCGAAAGGCACCACGATTGCGGGAACTGCGCGCAGTCCGTCGGCAGCCCTGCGAACAGGATGACGGTATTGCCCGCTCATTCCCAGCACAAGGCGACTTGAACCAATGCAGCGGGGTAAGGGGTTGTTTGGCTGATCGGCAGCATCGTACAGTCAAAGATGCGAGTCGCATGGACCCGCTGTAAGACGATGAGTCCCCACCACAAGAAGCTCGCCAGGATTCACCACAATGTCGTTCGATTGGTTGCAGAATCTTCGTCCTTCGTCAACTTCCTCCGGTCGAAAACTGCGAAAGCCCCGGTCTCACCGGATGACGGGCGCTCTGGTTCAAGCGGCGAAACTCGAACCGCGCGTGCTGCTCTCGGCGATGCCCATCGGTCCCGAGTTCCAGGTCAACACGTTCACGACCGGCGCTCAGGGAACCAATACGGAAACCGGCCGGCGGCTGGCGATGGACGCCGCGGGAAACTTCGTGGTCGTCTGGTCCAGCAACGGGCAGGACGGCAGCGGCGCGGGAATCTATGCGCAGCGCTACGACGCGGACGGCGTCGCGCTCGGGGGCGAATTCCAGGTCAACACCTACACCACCAACAACCAGTTGCGCGCCTCGGTGGCGATGGACGCCGACGGCGACTTCGTCGTCACGTGGGAAAGCTTCGGCCAGGACGGCGACTTCTACGGCGTCTACGCCCAGCGCTTCGATGCCGCCGCCGTCGCGCAGGGGACCGAATTCCAGGTCAACGACTACACCACGGGATTCCAGTATCAGAGCCAGGTCGCGATGGACGACGCCGGCAACTTCGTCGTGACGTGGACGAGCGGCGAGTTCGACGTCAATGGCTTCACCGATGTGCTGGCCCGGCGGTATGACGCAGACGGCACGGCTCTCGGAGGCGCGTTCCGCGTCAACACCTACACGACGAATACGCAATGGTATTCCACGGTCGCGATGGATGCCGACGGCGATTTCGTGATCGCCTGGCAGACCGAACGGGCTCCGGGGCCCTACGGCGTCTACGCGCAGCGATACACGTCCGCCGGAACAGCCGTCGGCAGCGAATTCGGCGTAAGCAGCGGGCGGCCCAAGGTCGCGATGAGTTCCTCCGGCGACTTCGTCATCGTGACAGAGGCCCTGGGAAATGTCGTCGTTCGGCCGTACTCCGCTAATGGAACTCCTCAGGGGGCCGCGATTCCTGTCGAAACGTTCTCGCTCGGCAGTGATTTCGACGCCGACGTCGCCATCAACGATGACGGCAGCTTCGTCG
>JAWXBB010000655.1:0-13529 GCA_034439795.1 Planctomycetaceae bacterium
AGACCACCGAGACCCTGATTTACATCCGCATGATTCACCTGATGTCCCGGCGGATCGCACAGCACCGTTTATCCATTTGAAAACAGGTTCTTAGTGCAGACGACGAGAGAGACCTCGATGGCTGTCACCCCTGTTGAGCCGCCGACCGAACCCGTAGCGAAGCACGTTCCGCCGCAGCGCGCGACGCCGGACCGGCCCGCGAGCGCCGTCGGCCCAGGTCCGGCGAATCGCCCGCCTCGATCGGGACGGAATGGCTGGTGGATCTGGTTGGTTCTCATCGCCCTGGGAGCCGCGGGCTGGCACTATCAGGCGGTCTGGTGGCCGTTCGCCACAACGGTTTTGGAACGGCTCAGCCCGCCGAAGCCCACGAAGCCCCCGCCGCGGGTCGTGACGGTGGGGACCGGCGCCGTCGGGCGGCGCGACGTCGAAATCTATCTCAACGGGCTGGGAACGGTGACAGCGTTCAAGACCGTCACCGTCCGCAGCCGCGTCGAAGGGGAACTCATTGAAGTCGCGATCGACGAGGGACAGGCCGTCCAGGAAGGGGATCTCCTCGCCAGGATCGACCCGCGCGTCTGGCAGGCCCAGTTGGAGCAGGCCGAGGGACAATTGGCGCGGGACGAGGCGACGCTGACCGCCGCCCGGTCGACGCTCACCCGGTATCGGCAGCTATTGAAGGAGAACATCGTCTCGGCGCAGCAGATCGACGAGCAGGTCTCGCTGGCGCAGCAGTCGGAGGCCGCCGTCAAAACCGACCGGGCGATGATCGCCAACGCCAGGCTGCAGTTGGAATACTGTCAGATTCACGCGCCGATCAGCGGCCGGATCGGCCTAAGGCTGGTCGATGCGGGGAACATGGTGCGGGCGAACGATCCCGGCGGCCTGGCGGTGATCACGCAGTTGCAGCCGATCTCGCTGGTGTTCACGATTCCGCAGGACGACATCTCGCGGGTGCTCGCCAAGTCGCGCGGGCCGGAACCCCTCGCCGTGGACGCCTTCGATCGCGACTTCCGGACCAGGCTCGCCACGGGGACGCTGACGGCGATCGACAACCAGGTCGATTCGGCCACCGGCACGCTGCGGCTGAAGGCGGTGTTCGACAACGAGGACGAGTCGCTGTTCCCGAATCAATTCGTGAACGCGCGGCTGCTGGTGGAGACGCTGTCCGACGCGATCGTGGTGCCGACGGCGGCGGTCCAGCGCGGTCCGGATTCGACGTTCGTCTACGTGCTGCAAGCCGATGAAACGGTCGCATTGCGCGAGATTGAAACGGGGACGACGGCCGGGACGGATACGGTCATTGAGTCCGGCCTCACGCCCGGCGAGGTCGTGGTGACCGACGGCCTCGACAAGCTGCAGCCCGGCTCCAAGGTGACCACCAAGGAACAGGCCGAGAAGAAAGGGAAGGGGGGCAAAGGAGGGCCGCGACCCGACAAGGACGGTGACGGGAGCCGGGATCGCAAACCGGCCGCCGCGGCGAAAGCGTCCCCATGAACCCGTCGCGGATCTTCATTCTGCGGCCCGTCGCCACCGTCCTGTTCATGACCGCCATCCTGCTGGCCGGGGCGATCGCGTATTACCAACTGCCGGTCTCGGCGCTGCCGCAGGTCGATTATCCCACCATTCAAGTTCTGACGTTTTATCCGGGCGCCGGTCCCGATGTGATGGCGTCCTCGGTGACGGCCCCGCTGGAACGTCAGTTCGGACAGGTGCCGGGCCTCACGCAGATGACGTCGAGCAGTTCCGAAGGGTGTTCGGTCATCACGCTCCGGTTTGCGCTGGAACTGAGCATCGACGTCGCCGCGCAGCAGGTGCAGGCGGCCATTAATGTGGCGACGAGTCTGTTGCCGCGGGATCTCCCCAACCCGCCGGTTTACACGAAGACGAACCCGGCCGATGCGCCGATTTTGACGCTGGCGTTGACGTCGGACACGCTGCCGTTGTCGAAGGTGCAGGATCTCGCCGACACCCGCTTCGCCCAGAAGATTTCGCAGTTGTCGGGCGTGGGGATGGTCAGCATCAGCGGCGGCCAGAAGCCGGCGATCCGCATCCAGGCCAACCCGACGGTGCTGTCGTCGCTCGACCTGAGCCTGGCCGACGTGCGGATCGCGCTGGCCCAGGCCAACGTGAATCAGGCCAAGGGGAGCTTTGACGGCGTCCGGCAGGCCTACACCATCGGTGCGAACGACCAGCTTCTGACCAGCGGCCAGTATCGCCGGCTGATCGTGGCCTACCGCAACGGCGCACCCATTCATCTGGAAGACGTGGCCGACGTCATCGACGGCGTCGAAAACCTGCGGCAGGCCGCGTGGATGAACGACCGGCCCGCGGTGATCCTGAACATTCAGCGGCAACCGGGCGCGAACATCATCGAGGTGGTGGACGGCGTGAAGGCCGTCCTGCCGCAGTTGCAGGAGTCGCTCCCCGCGGCGGTGTCGGTCGCGATCCTGACGGACCGCACCACGACGGTCCGCGCGTCGGTCCACGACGTGCAGCGGGAACTGCTGACGACGATCGGCCTGGTGGTGCTCGTCATCTTCGTGTTTCTGCGGAGCTTCTCGGCCACCTTGATTCCCAGCGTCGCCGTCCCGTTGTCGATCGTCGGGACGTTCGGCGTGATGTATCTGCTCGACTACAGCCTCAACAACCTGACGCTGATGGCGCTGACGATCTCGACCGGCTTCGTCGTTGACGACGCCATCGTGATGGTCGAAAACATCATGCGCTACATCGAGGAGGGGGAGCCGCCGCTGGCCGCGGCGCTGAAGGGGTCGCAGCAGATCGGCTTCACGATCGTCTCGCTGAGCGTGTCGCTGATCGCCGTGCTGATTCCGCTGCTGTTCATGGGGGACATCGTCGGCCGGCTGTTCCGCGAGTTCGCCGTCACGTTGAGCGTGGCGATTCTGGTCTCGGCGGTCGTCTCGTTGACGCTCACGCCGATGATGTGCGCCAAGCTGCTCAAGCATACGCCGCCGGCCCAGCACAGCCGGTTGTACCGCTGGTCCGAAGCCGCGTTTGAAGGGGTGATCTGGAGTTACGGCCGCACGCTGACGGTCGTGTTGCGGCATCAGACGCTGACGATGATGGTCGCCGCGGCGACGCTGGCCGCCACGGTCTATCTGTACGTGCTGGTTCCCAAGGGCTTCTTTCCGGTGCAGGACACCGGCGTGATTCTGGGCATCACCGAAGGACCGCAGAGCATCTCGTTCGAGTCGATGGCCGAGCGGCAACTGGCGCTCAACCGCGCTCTCCTGGAAGACCCCGCGGTGGCGAGCCTGTCGAGCTTCATCGGCATCGACGGCACCAACACCACGCTCAACTCCGGCCGCATTCTGATTAATCTGAAGCCGCTGGAAGAGCGGGGAGAGCCGGTTGGCGACGTCATCCATCGGTTGCAGCCGCGGGTGGCCGAAGTCGCGGGAATCTCGCTCTTCCTGCAGCCGGTGCAGGATCTGACCGTCGAGACCCGCGTCAGCCGGACGCAGTATCAGTACAGCCTCGAAGATCCGGACTTCGACGAGCTGCGCGAATGGGCGCCCAAGTTTGTGAGCGGCCTGCAGCAGCTTCCCGAACTCCGGGACGTGGCCAGCGACCAGCAGAGCGCGGGCCTGCAGTTGCGCGTGATCATCGACCGCGACACCGCGTCGCGGCTCGGTGTCACGCCGCAGATGATCGACGATGCGCTGTACGATTCGTTCGGGCAGCGGCAGGTCTCGATCATGTTCACGCAGTTGAATCAGTACCGGCTGGTGCTGGAGGTCAAGCCGGAGTTCCGCAACGAGCCGCGGGATCTCGCCGAGGTCTACGTCCGCTCGCCAACGGGCGGCCGCACGCCGCTGAGTTCCTTTTCGCGGATCGAGGAATCGCAGACGCCGTTGACGGTCAATCATCAGGGGCAGTTCCCCGTGGTGACGGTGTCGTTCAATCTCGCGCCGGGGGTCTCGCTCGGCGCGGCCGTGGAGGCCATCTCCAGGAAGCAACAGGAACTCGGCCTGCCGGACAGCATCGTCGGCAGTTTCCAGGGGACGGCGGAGGCGTTCCAGGCGTCGCTGAAGAGCACGCCGCTGCTGATTCTCGCGGCGCTGGTCACGGTCTACATCGTGCTGGGCGTTCTCTACGAGAGCTACGTGCATCCGATCACCATCCTGTCGACGCTGCCGTCGGCGGGCGTGGGCGCGTTGATGGCGCTGATGTGGTGGCAGATGGACCTGAGCGTGATCGCGCTCATCGGGATCATTCTGCTGATCGGCATCGTCAAGAAGAACGCGATCATGATGATCGACTTCGCGCTCGATGCGCAGCGGAACGCCGGGATGTCCCCCCCGGACGCCATTTATCAGGCGTGCCTGTTGCGGTTCCGGCCGATCATGATGACGACGATGGCCGCGTTGTTGGGGGCCGTGCCTTTGGCGATCGGGACCGGCACCGGCTCGGAACTGCGGCGGCCGCTGGGCATCACGATCATCGGCGGACTGATTTTCAGCCAGATTCTCACGCTCTACACCACGCCGGTGATTTACCTCTGGTTCGACCGCCTCGCCGGCTGGTTCGGTTATCGCGGTCCGGTCGGTCATGAATCGCGGGAGACGTTGCCATGAACCTCTCGTGGGCGTCCCCATTCGGGATGGATGTCCCTTCCGGCCCCCTCGCCCCCGTCTTCGGGGGAGAGGGTCGGGGTGAGGGGGAGGTCGCTTCACAGCGTGTCGATTCGCGAAAGCCCATCTTCGGTCGTTGCTTGGAGCGCACGGCCCCCTCACCCTATCCCTCTCCCCCGAAGACGGGGGCGAGGGGACCGAACCGAGGAACAACCCAGAATCGAGAGGCTCACCGATGAACCTCTCCGGCCCGTTCATCCATCGACCGGTCGGCACCACGCTGCTGACGGTGGCGATCTCGCTGGCGGGCGCGATGGGCTACTTCCTGCTGCCGGTGTCTCCCTTGCCGCAGGTCGATTTCCCGACGATTCAGGTGAGCGCCTCGCTGCCGGGCGCCAGTCCCGAAACGATGGCTGCGACGGTCGCCACGCCGTTGGAGCGGCAGTTCGGCCGGATCGCCGGCATCAGCGAGATGAGCTCCAGCAGCTCGATGGGTTCGACCTCCATCACCATGCAGTTCGAGCTCAACCGCAACATCGACGCCGCGGCGAGGGACGTGCAGGCGGCGATCAACTCCGCGCGCAGCCAGTTACCTCCCAACCTGCCGAACAATCCGTCGTACCGAAAATACAATCCCTCCGACTCGCCGATTATCATCGTGGCGCTCACGTCCGACACGTACACCAAACCGCAGATGTACGACGTGGCGTCCACCATCCTGCAACAAAAGCTGGCGCAGGTGCCGGGGGTCGGACAGGTCAGCGTCAGCGGCGGCTCGCCCCCCGCAGTCCGCGTCTCGCTCAATCCGACCGTGCTCAACCATCTCGACATCGGCCTCGACGACGTCCGCACCGCGCTCGGCAACGCCAACGCGAACCGACCCAAGGGGCAGATCTCCGACGGCGAACGCTCGTGGACGATCGCCGCGACCGATCAGCTCTTCGAGGTGGAGGACTACCGCAACCTGATCGTGGCCTATCGCGGCGGGGCGGCGGTCCGCTTGCGCGACGTGGCCGACGTCGAGGAATCGGTGGACGACGTCCGCGCCACGGGCCTCCTCAACGGCAAGCCGGCGATTACCGTCGAGGTCAACCGCCAGCCCAACGCCAATATCATTGAAACGGCCGACCGCGTCCGGGCGCTGCTCCCGCAACTGGCGGCTCAGATTCCCGCGGGAATCGACTTGTCGGTCTCCATCGACCGCACGGCGACCATCCGCGCATCGGTTCACGACGTGCAGGTGACGCTGCTGATTTCCGTCGGCCTGGTCATTCTGGTGGTGTACCTGTTTCTGGGCGATCTGCGGTCGACGCTGATTCCCAGCGTCGCCGTGCCGGTGTCGCTGCTGAGCACGTTCGGCGTGATGTATCTCGCCGGGTTCAGCCTCGACAATTTGTCACTGATGGCGATGACGATCGCGACGGGGTTCGTGGTCGACGACGCCATCGTGGTCATGGAGAACATCACGCGCTACCTGGAGCGGGGTTATACGCCCGTGCAGGCGGCCCTGCGCGGCGCGCGGGAGATCGGCTTCACGGTCCTGTCGATCAGCGTGTCGCTCGTCGCCGTCTTCATCCCGATTCTCTTGATGCAGGGGCTGATCGGGCGGTTGTTTCACGAGTTCGCCATCATTCTGTCGGTGGCCATCGGCGTGTCGCTGGTCATCTCGCTGACCACGACGCCCATGATGTGCGCCATCTTTCTGAAGCCGCATGCCATGCTGCACGGCGAGCGGGTGAAGTCCCTCAGCGAACGATTGCTCGACCGGATCGTCGACGTGTACGCCGTCACGCTGCGGTGGGTGCTGCGGCATCAATTCGTCACGCTGCTCGTTGCGGCGGGGCTGATCGGGGCGACCGGCTATTTGTACGTCATCATTCCCAAGGGCTTCTTTCCGCAGCAGGACAACGGCCGGCTGATCGGCAGCGTGCAGGCCGACCAGAACACGTCGTTCCAGACGATGAGCAAAGTGCTCGACCAGGCCGTCGCCCTCGTCGCCGCCGATCCGGCGGTCGATACGGTCACCGGTTCGATCGGATCGTCCCGCGGCGGCGGCTCGAACTCCGCCCGGCTGTACGTCAGCCTCAAGCCCCGCCACGAGCGCGACGTCAGCGCCGACAAGGTGGTGGCCCGTCTGCGGCAGCAATCGGCGCGCATCCCCGGGGCCACCATGCTGCTGCAGGCCGGACAGGACTTGCGCGTCGGCGGGCGGCCCTCCGCGGCACAGTATCAGTACACGCTCAACGGGGACTCGCTCGAGGAATTGAACGAATGGGCCCCGAAGCTGCTGGCGACGCTCCGCAAGGTGCCGGGCATGGTCGACGTCAACATCGATCAGCAAAGCCGCGGCTTGCAGTCGCGGCTCGACATCGACCGGACCACGGCCGCCCGGCTGGGCGTGACGGTCGCCACCATCGACAACAGCCTGTACGACGCCTTCGGGCAGCGCCAGGTCTCGCGGATGTACGAGTCGATGAACCAGTACAACGTGGTCATGGAATTGCAGCCCGAGTTCGCGCAAAGCCCCGCCGATCTGCGGCATCTGTTCGTCAGCGGGCAGAACGGCGCGCGCGTGCCGTTGACGGCGCTCTATCAGATGTCGACCAACAACGTGGCATTGTCGGTCAACCACTCCGGCCAGTTTCCGTCGGTCACGCTGTCGTTCAACCTGACGCCCGGCACCAACCTGGGGGACGTGGTGCCGGACATCCAGCGGGCCAAGGACGAACTCGGCCTGCCGGGCACCATTCAAGGCCGCTTCGAGGGGACGGCTCAGGTCTTTCAGGCGTCGCTGAACAACCAGCCGTTGTTGATTCTCGCGGCGCTGGTGACGGTCTACATCGTGCTGGGGATGCTGTACGAGAGCTACATTCACCCGATCACAATTCTGTCGACGCTGCCGTCCGCCGGTGTGGGGGCGCTCTTGGCCTTGCTGCTGTGCCAGATGCCGCTCGACCTGATGGCGATGATCGGGATGCTGCTCTTGATCGGGATCGTCAAGAAGAACGCGATCATGATGATCGACTTCGCGCTCGACGCGGAACGCAATCAGGGGATGTCGCCACACGACGCGATCTACGAAGCCTGCCTGCACCGCTTCCGGCCCATCTCGATGACCACGATGGCCGCCCTGTTGGGGGGGCTGCCGCTGGCGATCGGCACGGGCATCGGCTCGGAATTGCGGCGGCCGATGGGGGTCGCCATCGTCGGCGGCCTGCTGCTGAGCCAGCTCATCACGCTCTACACCACCCCGGTGGTCTACCTGTGGCTGGAGCGCCTGTGCCGCGCGCGAAGACCGATCGACGTTCCGCAGTCCTGAATGCGGCGCAGGCCGGGGTTCAAGTTTCTTGGATGCCAGACTGATCGCGCGATGCCGCCTCTCTCAATACTGGCAAATGTGTGACATAACGGGTGTGGTCGTTCATGGGGCCTACAGATATCGAGTGTCACAATCTTTTTAGCCCCGGAAGGGGCGACCGGAGTGTAGCCACGGGTGGAGCGGCGCGGCGGCCTCGCCGCCCGACGCGGAACCCGTGGTTCTGTCGATAGCGCCAGGCTTGCCCCGGAAGGGGCAAAGGAAGCGTGCGTCAATGCCCCAGCCACGAACTTCCGCCGGCCCTTCGGGACGGGACATCTCAACGCACGATTTCCACGGGTTGCGCTCTGCCCGCGACGGTCTTCGCTCCACCCGTGGCTACAGTCCGAGGCCCCTGCCGGGGCCAAGAACCAAAGCAGCGTCAACAATCCTGCCCCACCACTTCAGCACCACGCTCTTCACCAGCTTCGGGTGGCTTGTGTCTGCGCCGTCAGAACGGAAGCGTCACCGCATGCCGAAGTAGAACAGCACCAGCCCCAATGCGACCGCCAGCAGTTCGTGCGGCAGGCGGTAGGGGACGTTGAGAAACTCCGGCAGGGCCGCGGCGATCACGACGGCCAGCACCGCCAGCGCCCGCAGGTCGGCCCACAGATGATGCGGCGGTGTCTCGCGCCCCCGATGGAGGAACTGAAGGAACCCGCGCAGCAGCGCGCCGAACAGGTACGCGAAGATCATCCCCAGGAGCGTCATCGTCCGTGGCTCGAACAGCTTCCCTTCCCGATGCAGATACACCGCCAGTCCGACAAACGTGGCGACGATGATGAAGCGGATCGAATACCGCGGCAGGAACAGCGGCTGCCGTTCCGGCGGGATGACGCCCTCGTCCTCCAATCGCGCCAGCACTTTGGCGGGCAGCCCCACGCTCCGCCGGGTCGCGAAGTAGTGGGCCAGCGCCACCAGCAGCGCCTGCACCCATAGCACGTCGGTTTCGCGGCCCTGCGCCAGATTCGACACCACCACCGCCAGCACCACCAGCGTGAGCAGCGCCCGAACGCTCCCCTGCGGCAGCCCCAGCGGCGGCCAGGATTTGGGCGGACCCGAGTAATCGTCCATGTGCAGTCCTTCGTGTCAGATTACTTGGTAGGCAGACGCGGATGGATCGCGCCGGGGGCTTCGAGCAGGGCCGGGTCGCCCAGGCTGGCGATCCATTGCCGCATGACGTCAACCGCCTGCTGGTCGACGACTCGGGAGGCGATGTGCGGCATCCGACCCAACCCGTCGAGTTTCATCCGTTCCAAAACCAGCGAACGGTCCGGTTCGCCCGGAACGAGAATCCGCGGGTCGGCGAGATTGAAGCGCCCCTGACCCGGTCGCGTGTTGACGGCCAGCGTCTGTGCGAGCGGAATCGACGCCTGCAACTCGAACTCGGCGTTGCCGCCGCCCCACTTGCGATGGCAGTGGGCGCAGTTCGCATGCAAGTAGGACCGCGCCCGGTGATGCAGGCTTTCCTGGGCGTTGCGATAATCGGCCAGTCGCGGCAGTTCCGCGGGCGGCTTCGGCAGCTTGTCCTGGAAGACGCCCAACTGCTCCAGCACCGACAATTGATTCGCGGTTTTGCTGTCGTAGTTGTGGAGCTTGTTCATTTGCAGCGTCGTCACGCCCAGCACGTATTTCGACGCCATCGTGTGACACAGCGCGCATTCGGCCCGGCTCGGAAACCGCCAGACCTGTTCGCGCTGCCCGCCCGGCGCGGAGGCGTCCTTGATCGTCAGTTTGCGGTCCAGCCCCTCCGCCGCCAGCAACTCGGCGTCGGTCTGCTCGTCGTTCCAGACGTAGGTGTAGCCGTACCAGTATTGCGCGCCGTACTCGTTGTCGTTCCCCGGCATCTTGCGGTGTTGCAGGAGGCGCGTCTCCAGCCGCTGGACGCTGTCCGCCCGGCCGGCCTCCATCTCGATTGAGAACGTCTTCACCAGCACCGTGCCGTCGGGGAACCGCCAGCCGACGTCGGCGTAGTCCGGCCCGTGGGGATAGACGACGGCGTCGAATTCGATCTTCGTATCGCCCGGCAAGGCGAGGAACCGCTCCTTCTCCGCGCCGTCCGACCAGAGCGGGGCGTTCACCGAATACGGGATCAACCCCGCCGCCGGGACGTGATCTTTGGTGGAGGCGAACAGCCCGGTCTCGCTCAGCTTGCGCGGGAACGGCTTCGTCGCCACCTGCGGCTGGGCTTTGACGATGCGATGCAGCCCGCCGCCGGCGAAGTCGACGAGATACACCTCGCCCGCCGCATCCTGCGCGAACTCGACGATGCGGATCTGCGTGTCCGCCAGTTGGCGATGCTCGGTGACTTTGCCGCCGACGTGCTTCAGCGACCACAGCTTGCCCGTGTCGTAGTCGCCGTAGATGTAGGCTCCCTTCAGTTCGGGAAGCCGGTCCGACTGCGAGACGTATCCGCCGGTGATCGACCGGAAATCGCTGTGCGGATGCTCGGCGACCGGCGGCACGAACGCGCCCGGCCCCTTGGGACGCTCGGGCCGGAACGGATGCCGGCCTTCGTTGACGCTCCAACCGTAGTTGCCCCCCTTCTGGATGAGGTAGACCATCTCCCACAAGTCCTGCCCGACCTCGCCGGCCCACAACCGCTGCTGCCGGTCGAAACTGAACTTCCACACCTGACGATGTCCGAACGACCAGATCTCGCCCCGCGCATCGGCCCTTCCCGCGAACGGGTTGTCCTTGGGGATGGAATACGGCCGCGTTCCCTCGGGACGATCGACGTCGATGCGCAGGATCGAGCCCAGCAGGTCGCTGATGTTCTGGCCCGTCTGCAAGCCATCCGCGATCCCGCTGCCATCGCCGGTCGCCAGGTAGAGGTAGCCGTCGGGTCCGAAACGAAGGCAGCCGCCGTTGTGTCCGCCGGACGGCCATTCGAGCACGATCTGCTCGCTGCCCGGATCGGCCACCGGCGGCTGGCCCGGCTTCACCTGGAACCGCGACAACCGGCTCCCCTTCGGCAGATCGGGCGCGAGGATGTACGTGACGTAGACGTATCCGTTCTTCTGGAACTGCGGATGAAACGCCACGCCATACGTCGTCTGCTTGATGTCGAGCAGCAAGTCGGCCCGGTCGACATCGGGTCGGATCTCGAACGTGAAGATCTTGCCGGGCCGCGTCGCCACGCCGAAGCGCTGACTGCCGGGGATCAGCCCCACGGACAGCGGTTCGAAGAGCGTCAGCTTCGGGAAGGCGTTCTGCGTCGCAAACGGATCGGGCGGTTCGGGCGTGCCGTGCAGGTTGCCCGTCGTCCAGAATTCGCGCTGCTCCACGTTGAACGGTTGGCGGTTCGCCGGCTCCGCACCGAAAACGTCGAGGACCACGAGCACAAGCGGCACGAACACCGGCAACACCCGACGAAGTCGAAGCATGGTGCACCTCATGGCGGCAGACGTGAAGACATGCTGATCCGAGCCGCAGACCGGATGGTGGAGGAACTGTTCGACGAGTCGTCGAATCTCGACGGGAAGCCTGCGAGCATCATACCCGCATCGACGGCGATGACGAGGCTCACACGCCCGTCGGTCGGGCGGCGGGGCCTAAGAGTATCCCGTGATCCTGATGCTAGGCGGCCGGCCGATCAAACTCGGCTAGTCGCGGTATCTTATCGACCTAATGGAGCGGGGCTGGATCACCTGCGGACCTTGATCTGGCTCGCCGTCCAGTATGCGGCCATCTACGTCGAGCAGAGGGAGTAGAATCGGGTGGACTACTTTCACGCCTGTCTGCCGAACATCGCCCCGTTCTATGAATGGACGATGTTTCACGACGACAACAACCGGTGGCTGCTGACCGACCTAGACGGCGTCTTGTGCGACTACTGGAAGGCAACGAAGATGAACACCACACCGCCGATGTCGATTTTCTGACGAACGTCCGCCCCCGGCGGATTCCGTCGCTCCCGGTACGGGGAATCGTGACCAACCGCCTGGAACGGCATCGCTCGGAAACGTAGGCATGGTTGGCCCGGCACCGGATCGACTTTGGTTTCCTGAGCAGGGTGCCTTACGACACGTTTGCCGAGCGCGATCAGACGGGCGACGTGAATCACGACGGCGAATTAGAGTTCGAGGAGTTGCTTGCGGGTCCGGGCTGGTCGTTTGCCGATCTGCTGGCCCCCGAGCCGGACCCGCATGAGGTGATTGAGCCGCTCGTGCTGGAAGACTTGGAAGTCGCCCCGAGCCAGATGTTCTCCTACGAAACGGTGCGCGTGCTAAGCCGGTTCTATGTGCAACCGACGGGGACCTACAACTCCCTCGCGGCGAAGCTGGACGCCGCGGAAGCAGCCGAAGCCTGCGGCAACGCCTCGGCGAAAGCCGGACAGATCGGGGCGTTTCAGAAGGAAGTGAAGGCCCAGACTGACAAGACGCTGCTGCCTTACCAGGCGAACGTCCTGTTCACGTTCTCGTCGGCCCTGTGATTGCCATTCGGCCCGAACCTCTCATTCATTGAGGGCGATTCACCATGCACCTGACTCACTGGTTGCGCTCACTGCGCGCCGGCTTCATCAACCGCTCCTTGCGTCGGCCGCGTCAACGGCGACACGATCACTTCGCGGGTCTTCATGCGCAGGAACACCAGCAGATACACGTCGCGGATGCCGCGGACGGTCACGGTCTTCATCGAGAAGCTGTCCGCCGCCCAGAGCGGTGCTGCGCCACGCTCGCTCACGAGATGACGCACTGGACCGGGGCGCAGTCTCGGCTGGTTCGGGAAGTGTCGAGCCGGTTTGGAACATTGGCCCTGTTGGCCAGCCGCAATGTTCGGAAGTGGTTCAGCACACTCTTCAGCAAACGGAAGCGATCGTCCATCAAGGTCAAGACACAAACGAAAAGCCCTCATCAAGTTGCGATGAGGGCTTCCCACGGGAGCGGAGAGGGAGGGATTCGAACCCTCGGTGAGCTTTCACCCACACCGGTTTTCGAGACCGGCACAATCGGCCACTCTGTCACCTCTCCCGGTGTGCGAACAATCCGGCGGGCCGTGCCGTTCGCACGGTGGGATGATAATCGGCGGCGGGAAACAGCAGCAAGCGTGAAACCGGCCGGCAGAACTGTCGAATGACGAAAGGCGGACCCGGTCCCACTGGCAAACGAAACCGGCCGACGGAATCATCCCGTCGGCCGGTTTCATTTGTAGCTTTGACAATCCCCCGCGCGGCGGCATGGCCGATGACCGCGGGGGAACGGCATCACACCGCGGCGGTCTCGGCCCGCCGCGAATTGAGGTCGAGGAGTTCGACCAACTGGCCGATCTCGCCGAGCTCTTCGCGGCGTTTGTCTTCGGGGAGGCTGTCGGAATGTTCGCGGAATTCCATCATCCGGCTGCTGCGCACGAACCGCAGGCCCTTGAGCAGCAGCTCGCGTTGGCGGTCATTCAGTTGCACTTCCAAGGCATGGCTCATGGCGGTCATCCACCGAAAAGGGGGTGGCGGGAACCCGGCAGTCGCACCGGCATTCTCCAAATCATCGTAACCCTGCGCCGGTCCGGTCTCAAGCGGCAACCGGTCCGGCGGCGGGGTCGCGGGGAAAAATCCTGCTTCCCGGTTTCGCTTGCAAGTCAAG
>JAWXBB010000656.1:0-4705 GCA_034439795.1 Planctomycetaceae bacterium
GGTCTGATAGAGGTTGAGGCAGCTCGCATCCTCCCCCGGTTTGACGCGGAAGGCGATGACCCGCATGGCATCCAATGCAGCTTGCTGGGCTGGCGTTTTCGCCGTGAGATTCAGCGTCTTGCGGCCATCGGGGGTGTTGAGGTTGTACAGAATCGGGCTGCTCGACTCGGCGACCAGCGTAAAGCCGCCGTTGCCGCTGCGCAGATCGGCCCGCTCCACCGCGGGGTTCTTCTGCCCGGCCGCGACTGCCGCGATGACGAACGCCGCGCTCGCGATCAGGCCCGCCGTCAGCACGCTCCGCGACCGCCGCCGCGATGCATTCCGCAATCCCAACCGCATGACGGCCATCACCCCGCGGCCGTGCACGGCGAGTGCGGTGTCCCCCTGCAACCACGCCGAGAGTCCCCACAACCCGCTCGCCAGGCACAGCATCCCGGCGAGAAAGAACACGACGATCGGCCACGAGAATCCCGAGAACGCCTCGCGCTGCGGAATCAGCCCGGTCATCACGCCGACAATCATCGCCAGCGCCGCGGCGAGCGAGCCGATCGCGCGATAGCGCACGCCGCGCGAGGATTGCGGCCGGCCATCATCGCTCCGTTCGCTGACACCGGTAAGCTGTTCGCGAATCGACACACCGCGGAGTTGCCACAGCCCCCACGCGACGGCGATGAGCGACGTCAGCGCGGCCGCGATCACGCCAATCGCGACGCTCAGCGGTTTCACGTCGAGGATCAGAAACTTGGTGCCGATCGCGCCGATCCACCATGTCTTCAGGCCGTACAGCATGAGCTGCGCATACCCGACCGCCGCGAACCCGCCGAGGACGCCGCCAAGCAGGACGAGCAGCGCCCCCTCCCCCAGCATCAGCCGCGCAATCTCCCGCGGCGACAGCCCGACCGCCGCCAAGAGTCCCCATTGCCGCACGCGCTGCTCGACCGCCAGCCGGAACAACAGGCCGACGAGAATCACCGCGGCGAGGATCAGGAAGAAGCTGAAACCGATGAACAGCCCGGTGAAGTCGGTGGACCCGTTCGCGGCTTGCAGGCCTTGCTGTTTGACGGGTTGAAAGGCCATGCCGACGTCGACCGGATCGAGTTTGGCCAGCAATGCTTCGGTGAGTTCGCCGTCAACCCACAACGCTTGGGCGAGTTCGCCGTGAAGTTGCTCCCGCGTCTCTCCAGGTTTGGGAGCGATACGAACCGATGTGTAACGTCCATACCGGCTCGGCCACAACTTCTGCGCAGTGGCGAGACTGAAGAACGCCTTCGGCGTCGCGCGGTGCTCGTTCCAGTATTCGTCGTCGCGGTCGGT
The DNA here is from genome assembly GCA_034439795.1 of Planctomycetaceae bacterium. Taxonomy (GTDB): domain Bacteria; phylum Planctomycetota; class Planctomycetia; order Planctomycetales; family Planctomycetaceae; genus DSVQ01. The sequence continues at coordinate 1,315 of JAWXBB010000656.1, forward strand.
GACTTTGTCCAAGTCCATTGGGAACGGCTGCTCCCAATCGTCGAGCGAGTCCGCGTCGGTGATCCCTTTGACCGTCGGCGTCAGTTGTCGATCAATCGCCGCTCCGGTCATCTTGACGATCCCGCGGACCGTGACCGTCCGTTCTTCTTCCGGCAGCTCGCCGTGCGAGCCAACGACGTGGTAGCCGAAACGAATCTCATCGCCGACCTGCACCTTGAGGTCTTGCGCGAACCATTCGTTGAGGATGACGTCATTGTCGCCGAGGCTGTCCGGCATCGGGCCGATAAACTCCCACGGCCCGAACGCCTCGTCGAGGTCGAGGACGTCCAGCCCGGCGACTGTCGAATACATCGAGAATGCCGTCTCATCCTTCGGGTTGCGGAACCAGTTGGCGAGGTAGATCATCACGGGCGACGCGGGCCGCTTGCTCTCCTCCGCCCACCGCAGGGCGAGTCGGGCGAACTGATCTTCGAGCAGCATCTGTTCGGATTCGAGCACGATGCAGTTCAGCGTTGCATCGTCGACGATGCGGAGTTGCAGGTCGGTGAGCTGCCAGCGCGTCTTGGTAAGCCAAGTTGCGGCATCGGTTCCCGGATGACTGCGCTCGGGGTGGGCGCGGCTATTGTTCGACCACTCCGTGGACAGCAGCGTATTCACTCGCGCCAGTTGGCCGACCGGATTGCTGCGCGTCGGTTTGATCTTCGCGCTGTCGAGCGCGTCCTGCAGCGTGTCGAGTGCCACGAACAGGTTCAGCGGGAGTTGCTGCGTCGGATTGAAGCCCATCCGCGGAGCGCCGGGGCCGTCGGACAGCACTGCTGCGACGGTGACCGTCACCTCCTGCGAATCGTTGTCCCGTTTGCCGAGCAACGTATCGCGCGGCACCGCGCTGGGGAGTTCCAGCCAGATGGTGATCTGATCCCCGACCTTCGCTTCCAAGGCCGCGGCGAGCGACGAGTTCAGAAACACGCCGGATTGCGTCGGCGGCTGTGAGTCTTTCGGTGCGATCAATTCCCACGCGCGTTCATCGACGCCGTAGACATTCACGTGCCCCGCGCGACGGGTGGTCGCCTCCGCTTTTCGTTCGACGCCGCCAACCAGCACGATTGCCGGGGCAATCCGAAGCGGCTGGAGATGCCAGGTGGGGTCCGCCGTGGTTTGCACCAATTCATCGGCCAGTTGTTCGCGGAAGAACCGCGGCCCGGTGAGGACGTAGTCGATGTCGCCGAGGCGGTCCAGCGTCATCTGCTTGAGGCTCGTGCGGACGGAGTCGCCAACGATCAGCGCTCCGCCGATCACCGCCGTCCCCACGACGACGCCGAGCACGATCGCCAGATTCGTCCGCCAGTAGTGGAGCAGACTGGCTAGCAGGAGGCGGCGGGTGGTGTAGGGTGACATGGGGAAGTCGGAAGTCGGAGTTTGGGAGTCTGAAGATAAGGATTGGAAGCCCGCGAAACCGCAAGCGATCCACGGACGACGCTTGCGGTTTCGCGGTCTTTCTTTGGTCCGTCACAATTCGTGCAACACGCCGTCGCGCAACTCAAACCGCCGTGGAAACCGGGTCGCCAGTTCCTGGCTGTGTGTCACGCAGACGAGGATCGTGTTCTGTTCGCGGTTCAGATCGAGCAGCAGCGAGCCGACGGCGTCGGCGGTGCTGCGGTCGAGGTTGCCCGTCGGCTCGTCGGCGAGCAGCAGCGTCGGCTGGTTGATGAGCGCCCGGCAGACCGCGACCCGTTGCCGCTCGCCACCGGAGAGTTGCGCGGGACGATGATTCAGTCGCGGCGAGAGGCCGACGCGGTCCAGCAACCGGCGGGCGCGATCGACCGGGTCTTCGGTGGTTGTCGCCGCGGCGATCGTCGCACCAGCACGTTTTCCAGCACCGTGCATTGCGGCAGCAGATGGTGGTCCTGAAACACGAACCCGACGTGCCGGTTGCGGAACGCGGCCTGATCTTTGAGCGACAGTTGGTGCGGCGCTTCACCGAGGACGGTGATCTCGCCGGCGGTCGGCGCGTCCAGTACGCCGATTGTGTACAGCAACGTGCTCTTCCCGCTGCCGGACGGACCGATGACAGCGATGGCGTCGCCACGGTGGAGGTCGAGGTTCACGCCGCGGAGGATCGACAACTCGCCGCCCGCGCCGGGGTAAGTTTTCGTCAAACCGCGAAGGCGGAGGGCAGGGGCGTCGGAAGTCATGCGCGTCGCGGGCCGATTGGTGAGGGTGATGGTCACGAAACCATCTTGCGGCACCCACGCGACGATGTCCAGCGGGCCGGATGGCCAACTCGTGTGAGATGTGCGCCTCGATTCGGAGTGGTGTTCCCTCCGGCCCCCTCGCCCCCGTCTTCGGGGGAGAGGGACGGGGTGAGGGGGCGAGCGCTTGTGCGACGATCAATACCAGCCCGTAGCGTCCGCAAGGAGGAACGCTCGCCCTCGCTTACTCTTCGGGCTGGTGTGGCATACGGCAGGAAGCGCTCGGCCCCCTCACCCTAACCCTCTCCCCCGAAGACGGGGGCGAGGGGACCGGGCAACAAAGCCGCCCAGAATCGAGATGCACACAAGCATCCCCCGGATCGTTTAGATCGCGCGGATGACGGCGGCGGCGCTTTGGCCCATGCGCGTGCGGTTCACGCTGAGGGCGATCGGGTTGGAACTCCGCAGCGGCTCGCCGTGGATGATGTTCAGGCCGCAGAGCGGATCGGGCGTGCGGTAGTTGAGCGTGTGCGGCAACAGGCCGTGCCGCATCGCCAGCAGACTGCCGGCCAGTTCTACCGCACCCGCGCCGGCGTCGAAGTGGCCGAAGTAACTCTTGAGCGCGGTCACCGGCACATGATTGACCGACTGACCGAAGGCGTAGTGATACGCTTTCGCCTCGGCCCAGTCGTCGCGCTGCGTCGCCTTGCCGTGGGCGTTGATGTGGCCGATGTCCTTCGGCGTGAGGTTCGACTGCTTCAAGGCCGCCTGAATCGCGCGGATCAGGCCGACGCCGTCGGCGCGGTTCTCGCTGCCGAGGCCGTCGCACCCGGCCCCGACGCCGAGGACTTCGCCGTAGATCGTGGCCCCGCGGTTGATCGCGTGTTCGTAGCGCTCGATGACGAACGCCCCGGCCCCTTCGCCCACCACGGTGCCGTCGCGGTTGCGGTCGAACGGCCGGCAGGCCTGGTTGGGGTCGTCCCCGCGGCTGAGCGATTCAAACGCGTTCTGCCGGGCGATTTCCAGTGGCGACAGATGCGAGCTGCAGGCCCCGACGATCATCACGTCGGCGGCGTTGCGATGAATCACCCGCACCGCTTCCGCCAACGCGAGCAGCGCGGACGTTTCGCAGGCGGTGATGGTGTTGTTCGAGGCCCGGGCGTCGTGTTCGATCGCCACGTGGCAGGCGGGCATGTTCGGCA
>JAWXBB010000657.1:0-4789 GCA_034439795.1 Planctomycetaceae bacterium
CTGCGTTCGCTCCCCCCGCCCCAGCTTCGGGGCAGCGTGTTAGGGTGAGGCGGACTGCCTTTCAGACCCCTCGCCCCCTCCCCCCGCCCCCCCCCCCCGAAGACGGGGGAGAGGGGGCCGGACATACGGTCGGCTGCACCGACCGCGCATTCGACCTGCAACCGCACCGCGAGGGCAGCAACCCACTCCGCATCGGCGTCAGCATCCGCCCCACGGAAGCGGTGGTTGTAATGCCCGACGACAATCTGTAATCCGAGATCATCCCGTGTCGCGCACGCCGACCGCAGCAGGGCGACGCTGTCGATCCCCCCCGACACCGCGATCAGCACCTTCGTCCCCGCCAGACCGAAGTCGCGCAGCCGTTGCGTCAGATGATCCACGAGGCGGAATGGTGTCACGTTAAGTTCCCTGTTGCCTCGGGATTCTAGCGGTTCCCGGGAAGTCGCGGAGGCTTCTTCTTGTAGGGTGCAGTCGAGGCTTTGCGAGGCTCACCCCGTCGTGCCCCAGCGGGGTGAGCCTCGCAAAGCCTCGACTGCACCCTACGAAACCGCTGAACGCCGCTTGAAAGCCAATCGTCCGCGGGTGACACTGACAGCGTCGTGCATCAGCCGCCACGCTTGCCTCTTGGAGAATATTGTCGATGCGTGACCCTGCCATCAATCGCCGCCGGTTCCTCTACGGCACCGGCACAGTCCTCGGCAGCGTCACGTTGCAGGCCCTATTGCGGGCCGAGGAATCGCCACTCGCGCCGCGGCCGCAGCAGCAGGCCGCGCGGGCCAAGGCGTGCATCTTGCTGTTCATGGAGGGCGGCCCCAGCCACATCGACACGTTCGATCCCAAGCCGAAGCTCGCCGAACTGCACATGCAGGAGTTTCAGCGGCAGGACAAGTTCGCGTCGGCGATGTCCAGCGGCAAGCGGTACTACGTGCAGTCGCCGTTCGGCTTCCGGCAGGCGGGCGAGTCGGGGTTGTGGCTGTGCGACCGGTTTCAGCATCTGGCGACGGTCGCCGATGAGCTGTGCGTCTACCACGGCTGCCAGGTCGATTCCGTCGATCATCCGACCGCGTGCTATCAGATGAACACGGGCAACCGCTTCGGCGGCGATCCGTCGTGGGGCGCGTGGTCGGTGTACGGCCTCGGTTCGTCCAACGAAAACCTGCCGGCGTTCGTCGTGCTGCCGGAGGGTGCGTTTCCGCAGGGCGGGGCGGCGAATTGGTCCAACGGCTTTCTGCCGGCGTACTTTCAGGGAACCGCGTTGCGACCGACGGGGTCGCCGATTCTCGATCTCGCCCCGCCGGCCGGTGTGACGCGCGACGTCCAACGAAAAAATCTCGATCTGCTGGCGACGCTCAACCGGGCGGATGCCGCGCGGCATCCGCATCAGGCCGATCTCGCCGCGCGGATGGAAGCCTACGAACTCGCGTTCCGGATGCAGACCGCCGTGCCGGGCGTGCTCGACATCGGCGGCGAGACGGCGTCCACGCTGGAGATGTACGGCATCGGCCAGCCGGAGACCGACAGTTTCGGCCGACGCTGTCTGCTCGCCCGCAAACTCGTCGAAGCCGGCGTGCGGTTCGTGCAACTGTTCGAGGCCGGCTGGGATTCGCACGACTACATCGAACGAGCCCACACCGCCCGCATCCGGGGCACCGACCGGCCCATCGCCGCCCTCATCGCCGACCTCAAGCAGCGCGGTCTGCTCGACAGCACGCTGGTCGTGTGGGGGGGCGAGTTCGGCCGCTCGCCCGACAACGGAGTCCGCGGCGGGCAGAACGTCGCCGGCCGCGATCACAACAACAAGGCAATGTGCGTCTGGCTCGCCGGCGGCGGCGTGAAGTCCGGGCAGCGGATCGGTGCGACGGACGAACTCGGCCACAAAGCCGTCGAATGCGTGCATCACGTCAAAGATCTGCACGTCACGCTGCTGCATCTGCTGGGCCTGAACGACAACAGGCTGACGTACTTCCACGAAGGCCGATACAAGCAACTGAGCCAAACAGGTGGCGAGGTGATCAAAGAATTGTTGGCGTGACGCGGCCGCTTTCTCCCCTCGCCCGGCGCTTCGCTGGGAGAGGGGCCGGGGGTGAGGGTGCCTTTTCTCTTCTCTTCGTTTTGGAAGCCAGAAAGCTAAGGCAAAAGGCAGAAGCACCCTCACTCTAACCCTCTCCCACCGAAGCGGCGGGAGAGGGGACAAGACCAACGAGCCCGGCCGAATACCAACCCGAAGCGTGAGCGAGGGCGAGCGCTCGCCATCGCTTACGCTTCGGGTTGGTATTGTGAGACCTGACAGGATTTACCGCCGATGTTGGAATCTCCGCCGCCGGTCCCCGTCGCCAAACTGTCCTTCGCCGATTACGATCCCGAAGCCTTCCACGACGAACTCTTCGCGGGGCCGCAGTCGCCGCGGGCCGAGGCGCTGGAGTTGATTCAGCGGATCGAAAGCCTCGAACCGGGCGAACTGCTGCGACGGCAGGCCGCGGCCGAGCGGTTGCTGTTTCGGTTGGGGATCACGTTCAACGTCTACGGGGCGGAGCAGGGGACCGAGCGGATTTTTCCGTTCGACCTCGTGCCGCGGATCGTCGCCGCGGCCGAATGGACGCACATCGAGCGGGGGTTGAAGCAGCGCATCCGGGCGCTCAACAAGTTCATTCACGACATCTACCACGAGCAGCAGATCCTGCACGACGGCGTCATCCCCCGCGAACTCGTGCAGGACGCGAAGAGCTACCGCCCGGCGTGCCACGGCCTGGAGCCGCCGCGCGGCGTGTGGTGCCACGTGACGGGGACCGACCTCATCCGCCACTCCGACGGCCGGGTGTACGTCCTCGAAGACAACCTGCGGTGCCCGTCGGGGGTCTCCTACGTGCTGCAAAACCGGCACGTGATGCGGCGGACGTTTCCGCGGCTGTTCAACGCCAACCGCGTCCGGCCCGTCGGTGATTATCCCAGCCGGTTGCTGCAAATGCTGCAATCGCTGGCCCCGTCCGGCATGACTAACCCGCGCGTCGTGGTCCTCACGCCGGGCGTGTTCAACTCGGCGTACTACGAGCATTCGTTTCTCACGCAGCAGATGGGCGTCGAACTCGTCGAAGGCCGCGACCTCGTCGTGCAGGACGGCTTCGTCACCATGCGGACGACGTCCGGCTTTGAGCGCGTCGACGTCATTTATCGCCGCATCGACGACGATTTCATCGACCCGCAGGTCTTCCGGCCCGATTCGATGCTCGGCGTCGCCGGACTGATGGACGTCTACCGCCGCGGCCGGGTGGCGCTCGCGAACGCGCCGGGGACGGGGATCGCCGACGACAAGGTGATCTACGCCTACGTGCCGCAGATGATCCGCTATTACCTGAACGAGGATGCGATCCTGCCGAACGTGCCGACCTATGTGTGCATCGACCCCGAACAGCAGGCGTACGTGCTGGCCCATCTCGACGAACTGGTCGTCAAGGCGGCGAACGAATCGGGCGGCTACGGCATGCTGATCGGCCCGCACGCCACTCAGGACGAGCGGCAGAAGTTCCACGACCTGATCGTCGAGAACCCGCGCAACTACATCGCCCAGCCGACGCTGTCGCTGTCGCGCGTGCCGACGATCATCGGCGATTGTTTCGAGGGCCGCCACGTCGATCTGCGGCCGTATATCCTCTACGGTGACGACATCTTCGTCCTCCCCGGCGGCCTGACCCGCGTCGCGCTGCGAAAGGGCTCGCTGGTGGTGAACTCGTCCCAGGGGGGCGGCAGCAAGGATACGTGGGTGCTGGTGGAGGGGAAGGGGGAGTCGTTTGCTGGCTCTGTCCCCTCTCCCGCCGCTTCGGTGGGAGAGGGTTAGGGTGAGGGTGCTTTTGCCTTCATTTCATGGCTGCCAACACAACATACGGAAAACCGAAAGGCACCCTCACCCCCAACCCCTCTCCCAGCGAAGCGCCGGGCGAGGGGAGTGAGAAGCCGCGGGGTCGCACCCCCGCGGACATTTGGAACACGCATTCATCTTGTCACTGTGTCGCCGTGGCGTGATACTGCCGTCATCACAAGGAGCGATCATGAGTCTGCAGGAACTGGAAGCGGCGGTGACGGACCTCCCGCCGGAAGATTTGCAGACGTTCGCACAATGGTTCGAGCAGTACCTGGCGGACGCCTGGGATCGCCGGATCGAAGCCGACGCCGTTGCCGGACGGTTGGATCGCCTGATCGAGCGCGCGGACGCCGACTTCAACTCCGGCCGCTGCACGCCCCGATGAACCACTTCGCCACACCCGATTTCTGGCGCTGTTACCGCGGCCTGCCCGACGAGGTCCGCGAATTGGCCGACAAGAATTTCGACCTGCTCCAACGCGACCCGCATCATCCGTCGCTGCGGTTTCGCAAGGTCGGTCCGGCATGGTCCGCGCGTGTTGGGTTGCACTATCGCGCCTTGGCACGCGAGCGTACCGAGGGTTTCGTGTGGTTCTGGATTGGGCATCACAGCGAATACGATCAGTTGCTGCGGTCATAATCGTCCAGCAGGGTGGGGTGGAACCCACGGCTACTGAAGAAAAGACCGCGAAACCGCAAGCGTTTGTTGAGCCCGGTTCGACGTTGGCACACGGCTCGATATGATCTTCTTGTTTGCCGACCAACGACCTACTACCAACGACCCACTCCACCACCATGCTCAGCCGAGTCGCCGACGCCCTGTATTGGATGACCCGCTACATCGAGCGGGCGGAGAACCTGGCGCGGTTCGTCGACGTCACATTCAACCTGCAGATCGAATGCGGGGCCGATGCGGGGGACGTCTGGCCGTCGC
>JAWXBB010000658.1:0-2653 GCA_034439795.1 Planctomycetaceae bacterium
AATCAGGAAAGCGGAGCGGGCCATAGCGTCCTCGCGCAGGGCCGCGGAGCCAGGCGGGGTGCCGGGGCCCCCGCCGATGAATATTAGTGCGGAAGGGGGGACTCGAACCCCCACGATATTGCTACCGCCAGCCCCTCAAGCTGGTGCGTCTGCCAATTCCGCCACTTCCGCGTGGGGTCTGCTGCCATGAGGGCGCCCGGTGGCGTCCTCACGCAGAGGCTGAGCCACCAAGTATAGGCCAAGTTCGCGCAAAGCCGAGTGGCACCTGGGACTTACCAGACCTCATGGCCTGTGGACCTACCCGGTGACGACGGTGGCGGCTTGCATCTCGAACTTGCGGTCAAACAGGTTGTTCGGCAGACAAAAGACTAGTTCTGCTCCTTCAATCGGATTCACCAGCAGGTGCGCGTCGATCTCACGGAAGAAGGCCGGGTAGTAATCTCCCACCCAGTCGTCGAAATTAAGGACCACGAAGACGATACGCCGCGCGATGCATGGGGGATCGGCCGCGTCAAGCTGGCGCACTGCGTTCGCAAGCGTCTTGCCGAGTTTCGACAGGTAGGCCGCTCCAAGCTCCGTCGGCGTGCGGCTGGCCACTGGCGTGCCCGAATAGACCCGCCGACGACGCCCTGCTTCGTCGGCTGACATGTGAATGGTCTTCACTTCACACAGTACGCGCCGGCCGTCGTGGGTCGCCTCAAGATCGGGCGTGGGGCTCGCGCCGCGTTCGATGAAACGAATGTCCGTGCAGCCGATGCCGTGCAGATATGCGTATCCGCGTGCCTCGCTCAGCGTGTCAAACAGCGCCTGCCAGCCGCGGCCTGTGTTGTGGCTCGGGCGGCTCAGTGGGACGGACGCCGCCGCCGTCACCGCATCCCAAGCTTTCGCGTCGAGGATGGAGAAGACCGTCTCGATTTTGCGGAACGCCTCCAGCTTCTGGCCGTTCTCCTGCAGACTCTGCTCGAAGTCCTGAAAGTACGCATCGGGGTGCGACGGCGTGCTTACTGTGTCTTTCAGCTCGAATACGCGGACGAGTTCTCTGCGGAGCGCCATCTCGGGCAGCGGCTTGGGCGTCGGCACGGAAGGCTCCGGAGCAGGTTCGGGGAAAAGACCCGGCATCCAGCGATGCGCCAGAGCCGCTGGAAAACTGATGAACAGAGGATCCCGAGGTCCGTTCGAGACAAGCACGCCGCGGTCAAGCAACGAGGCAACAATCCTCCGCGCATGTCGATCGGTCACGCCAAGCAGGGCAGCGACATCCCCCCGGGGGAGTTCACCGCGGAACAATACGGCTTCTAGGACGTGACCGGACTTCAGAGGCAGTGCGTCCCTGCGCACTTCCTCATCCGCCCACGCCATGATCCGCAGGCGCAGCCGGTCCGGCTGCACGAGTTCTTCCATGAAACGGATCTGGTCGAGGCATGTCTGCAGAAAGAAAGCCGCGAACTCCGCAAGCGCTTCCTCACTCAACGCGCCGCGGCCGTCGAGATCGTTGCGCCGAGAGCTGTCGCAGCTCATCAGGTGCTGCTTGTACTTATCGACATTGCGAGCAAGACCTCGCGCCACCGACCAGACGGCACCGGTGTCGAGGGTCTCGAGCAGCACGGCGTGGGACATCAGGCGCGCCACGCGGCCGTTGCCGTCAACGAAAGGGTGAATCCAGAGAAGACGATGGTGCGCGGCAGCGGCGGCGAGAATGGCCTCCGACCGTCCAAGTGCAACGTAGATGCTCTCAAAACGCCTGAGAAACCGCGGCACAGCCCCAGCGCTGACAGGGATATGTCTTCCTACCTTGACGTCGTCGCGCCTGAGTTCCCCGGCAACGACCTTCACAGTGCGGCCGGTGATTGGGTCTGACACGGTGAGGAGTTCATCGGGAAGCAATTCACTGAAGCGCAGATGCAATTCCTTGATGCCGGCCTCGGTCGCCGCCCGTCCCCGTAGATGGCCGTCGTCAATCCAGCGCTGCACGGTAATATGCGCCTTGGCCTCATGCTGAAGCTCGCGCTTCTTCTGGTCCTGGCTGTACTCTCCCGCGAGGGCCTTCTCGATGTCGACCGGATGGGTTGCGTGACCTTCGATGAGGTTGGAGTAGTAGCAGTTCATTGCCCGCACAAGGTCTGCCAGCGGGGCAATGACGCCTGGCGGCAGGCTGCGCCGGAATCCCGCCGACGCACTTGCCAGCTCAACGGCGAGATCACTGAGGCGGCCTCGATGCAGTGACCCTTCAGAGAGGACGAGAGGCTCCATGGACTGCAGGTCTTCAAGCCGATCAGTAACCGCCTTAATGTCCTCTTTAATGTCCTTTGGTAATTCTGCCATAAACCACTGTATATCAGTGATTTACAAGTGATGCAACTGGAACAATTGGCACGTAAATGTCCGCTTCGATGTCCGGCGGCGCCCATTTATTCGCGATTCCAGGCGCTCTGCCTGCACGCATAAAAAAAGGAGAGCACCGGGTTGGTGCTCCCCTTCAAGATTCCCGCGGGACCGTGGGCCGTGGACCGTGTCGGAGTTACTGTCCTCCGCCCCCACCCGTACGTCCGCCCGTCGGTGGCGTTGCGGGAGGCGTTGCGGGAGGCGTCACCGTCGGATTGCCGGCTGGTGCGAGCGGCAGCGAATCGGTTGGCGCCACGGGCGTCCCAGGAAC
>JAWXBB010000659.1:0-10772 GCA_034439795.1 Planctomycetaceae bacterium
CCTGAACTAAAAATGGGAACTACGCACAGACGTTGAAAACTCTGTGAAGCGCTCGGCCCCCTCACCCTATCCCTCTCCCCCGAAGACGGGGGCGAGGGGACCGAGCCAAGAACAAATCACAACGTGACTCACACCGGACATCACCCCATGCCACGTTTTCACGGTTTCCTGGCGATCGCGATGATCGTCGCTTGCACGTCGTCCGCGAGCGCGCTCGACCGCCTCCAATACAACCACCCCGGTCTCGTCGTCGACCTCGGCGTCGGACTCTGGGCGTGGCCGCTGCCGATGGATTGGGACGGCGACGGCGACCTCGATCTCGTCGTGTCGTGTCCCGACGCGCCGTTCAACGGCACGTACTTCTTCGAGAATCCCGCCGGAAAAAGTGAGAAGCGGCCGGTGTTCAAGCCGCCGGTGAAAGTCGGGCCGGCGCTCAAGAACGCGCAGCTTTCGTACGTCGACGGCCGGCCGCGGGTGTTGACGCCGGGCGTCGAATGGACCGGCTTCCTCGGCGGCGAGTTCAAGGATTCGCAGAAGATCTACCCCAAGACCTCGGTCAACGCCGGCGACAAGAAGATCCGCGCGAACCAGTGGCGGTATGTCGATTTCGACCACGACGGTGCGCTCGACCTCGTCGTCGGTCTCGAAGATTGGGAGCACTACGGCTGGGACGACGCCTTCAACCCCCAGGGGGAATGGACGCATGGCCCGCTGCACGGGTACGTGTACCTCGTCCGCAACACGGCGACGACGGACCAGCCGAAGTACGCCGAACCGGTCCGGCTGACGACGAATGACGGAAAACTCATCGACACATTCGGCATGCCGTCCCCCAGCTTCGGCGACTTTGACAAGGACGGCGACCTCGACCTCCTGTGCGGCGAGTTCCTCGACGGTTTCACGTACTTCGCGAATCTGGGCACGCGCAGTGAACCGAAGTATGCGCCGGGGCAACGGCTGCAATTTGCTGGCGAGCCGTTGACGATGCATTTGCAGATGATTACGCCGACGGCGATCGATTGGGACGCCGACGGCGATCTCGATCTCATCGTCGGCGATGAAGACGGTCGCGTGGCGTTCATCGAACATACCGGCCGTGTCACTCACGGCGTGCCCGAATTTAAGCCGCCGACGTACTTCCAGCAGGAGGCTAAGGAACTCAAGTTCGGGGCGCTCGTCACACCGGTCGGTGTCGATTGGGACGGCGACGGCGACGACGACCTCGTCTGCGGCAACACGTCGGGCAACATCGGCTGGTTCGAGAACCTCGACGGCGGCCATCTGCCCAAGTGGTCCGCCCCGCGGTTGTTGGAAGTGGACGGAAAGCCGATCCGGTTGCAGGCTGGTCCGAACGGGTCGATTCAAGGCCCCGCGGAGGCGAAGTGGGGCTACACCACGCTGAGCGTCGCCGATTGGGATCACGACGGGAAGCAGGATCTCGTCGTGAATTCGATCTGGGGCAAGGTCGTCTGGTTCAAGAATCTCGGGGGCACGCCGGCGAAGCTGGCCGCGGTTCAACCGGTCGCGGTCGATTGGCCGTCGCCCAGTCCGAAGCCCGCGTGGAACTGGTGGAACCCGACGCCGGGCGAGATGGTCACGCAATGGCGAACCACGCCGGTGGTCGTGGACCTCGACAAAGACGGCCTCAACGACATCGCGATGCTCGATCACGAAGGGTACTTCGCGTGGTTCCCGCGCGCCCGCCGCGGCGATCAACTCGTCGTGCTGCCCGGAAAGCGGGTCTTCACCAATCCAGCGGGCGAACCGCTGCAACTCAACGCCGGCTACGCGGGCAAAAGCGGTCGCCGCAAGCTGTCGATGGCCGATTGGGACGGCGACGGCCAGCTCGACCTGCTCGCCAACAGTCTGAACGTGAGCCTCTTCCGCAACGTCGGCACTCCCGAGCACCCGTGGGCGCTCAAGGACGAAGGCCCGCTCTCCGATCACAAACTCGCCGGCCACGACACCAGCCCAACGACGGTTGATTGGAACAAGGACGGCAAGCGGGATCTCGTCATCGGTGCGGAGGACGGATTCTTCTATTACCTGCAGAACCCGGCGAAGTAAACCGAACGCTACAATTCGCCGGTCACGCTCCTGATACCCGGTTTGACGCTGACGACCTCGGCTCGACCGTCCTTGGTAACTCGCCAGATTTCGTAGGTCGAACTGTCCTGAGCGATGAACCTAGGCGTCATCCCCAGAATCTCACTTTCCACTTCGACATCCACCAACCACCCTTCCTCGTCCGGGATCGCATTGCGCAACAGCACGCGCCAACCCACACAGCGGTACTTCCCGTCAGTTTGAAAAAACCTCTGGAAAAAATCGAGGCGCGATTCGGGCGAAACCAAATCCGTCTCGAAAATCGGCTTGACGGACTCCAGGACTTCGCGAACCTCGGGTTCCAGCGGTGCCTTAGTTACCCGGACCTGCGATCCCTCCCAACTGGCGCGCCGTTGGAGGTGCCGGGCGAGGTTCTTTTGATATCGCGTCTCTGCAGACTGCTGGTAAGTTGCGCGGAAATCTTTGACAACGGCGTCGCGCGCCGCAGCATCGACCGCGCGATCACCCGTCAACCCGATGACGCGCATTTTCGCGGGAAAACGGGCGTCCGACACCTCCTCATTGGATCCGGCGGCAAGCACCCACAACCCGCCGGCCGCCGCACAGAACGCTAGTAGAGCGCCCCAGGCGGCGCGACTGGACCGGAGCATGAGTCTATTCATCGACATCCCTTTCTATGGATCGGTAATCTCCAACGTCCACTCGTCTTCCGAGCTCTTTCGGAACGTGAAGTCATGCACGTCGAACTCGAAGGGTTCGAAGAAGTCGTCGCTGTCAGTAATGAGCAGGCGATTCTGCTGCTCGACATACACGATCACATCACCCACGTCCAGCTCGATATAATTCGGGTCGCTCGTGTCGAACGCCTTGCTGTCAAAGGATGTTCGATCTGGTGCGTCAAGTCGAATTGTCCCTTCGCGAGTTCCTATTACAATTTACCTTCATTGTTTTGAGACCGGCTCAACGGGTTATTGAACCTATCGACTGGCACGCCTTTCTTGCGAAGAGATTCGATGACCGCCGACCTCCCCCTCAACATCGAGGACTACGAACGGCTCGCCGCGGAGGTGTTGCCGCGGATGGTGTACGACTACTACGCCGGCGGGGCGGACGACGAACTCACCGTCCGCGAGAACCGGGCGGCGTGGCAGCGGCTGGCGCTGCGGCCGCGGGTGCTGGTCGATGTCACGACGCGCGACCTGACGACGACGGTGCTGGGGCAGACGGTGTCGTGCCCGATTCTCACCGCGCCGTGTGCGTTCAATTCGCTGGCGCATCCGGACGGGGAACTCGCCGTCGCGCGGGCCACGGCGGCGCGGGGGATGCTGCAGGTCGTCAGCACGGCGGCGACGCACAGTCTGGAAGAGGTCGCCGCCGCCGCGCCCGGCGGGCAGCGCTGGTTCCAACTGTACTGCTACAAAGACCGCGGCGTTACACGGGCCCTGGTCGAACGGGCGACGGCGGCCGGGTATCGCGCGCTCTGCCTGACGGTGGACGCCCCGTTCGTCGGCCGCCGCGAGCGCGACATGCGAAACCGGTTCGGCCTGCCGCCGGAGTTGCGGTGGAAGAACCTGGAACCGTACGGCTTCGACAAGATGGACCAGACCGGCGACGGCTCGGCATTGGTGAAGTACATCGAAACGATCTGGGACGCCGGCGTGACGTGGGAGGCCCTCGACTGGCTGCGCAGTCTCACGCCGCTGCCGATTGTCGTGAAGGGGGTGCTGACCGCGGAGGACGCCCGGCTCGCGGCTGATCATGGCGTGCAGGGGATCGTGGTCTCCAACCACGGCGGCCGGCAACTCGACGGCGCGGTGGCGACCGCGGTCGCACTCGCCGAAATTGCCGACGCGGTTGGTGATCGCGTCGAACTGTTCGTCGACGGCGGCATCCGTCGCGGCGGGGACGTGCTCAAGGCGCTGGCGCTCGGCGCGCGGGCCGTGTTGATCGGGCGACCGTATCTGTGGGGCCTCGCGGTTGGCGGCGAGGCGGGCGTGGGCCACGTGCTAGATTTGCTGCGCGCGGAGCTCGATCTGTCGCTGGCGCTGGCGGGGCGTAATGCGGTGCGCAGCGTCACGCGGGCGTTGGTGCGGTGAGGCATGCAGATTGAGGTGCCACGGTCACGCCGTTCACGAATTTGATAGAAGCGAAATGCGTTCGTCCGCAGATTTCACAGATTCCGCAGATTGAAGATTTGCCAGCAGGCAATCACTTAAGCCCCGACCAATGCCCCTGTCTTGAATCGGCGTCAACTGTGAAATCTGTGGATAAAGTCTTGGCCCATCGATCAAAGGTGTGAACGGCATCGCGATGCCAAGCCGCCGTCGCTTGCGCTCCGGGCTGGGTGTCACTTCTTTTCAACGACGGCATCGAGTTCGCCGCCGAAGACCGAGACCGTCACTTCGGCGGGGAGGAAGCCCGTGTCGACGTAGATGATCGTCACAGATTGATCCCCCTTCTTGACCGACAGCGTGCCCACCATCGGTTCGAGAGCCGCGGCCTCTTCCTTCCAGCCGTCTTTGGCGAACTGTTTCCGCCACGCTTCGAGGACGCCCTTGACCTTGCCGTTGGGCAACTGGAACTCGACTTCGGTCTTCTCCCGTTTGATCTCCGTGGCGATCGCCGGCAGCGCGATGCTCACCTTGCCGACCGGAGCGGGCTTGGCGTTCTTCCGCCGTTCGATCTCCGCCTTGGCGAGGCGTTCGATCTCTTCGACCTCGGCTGCCGACTGGTGCCGGAGCAGCACCCGCGTGATCCCCTCGAAGTCGTGCATCTGCAGTTCGAGCAGGTCTTTCGCGGAATTGCGGTAGATCACCACGTGGCGGAAGTCGATCTTGATCGGCTTGTCGGTCGTGGCCTTCCAGCCGGCGGGAGCGAGCGCCTTCTGGTAGAACGCGACGACGTCGTCCTGCGACTGCTTCGTGTCGAACGACACCGTGGTCGTGATGTCGGCGTAATGCAGGTTCTCGGTCTCCGCCGGGGCCGGGAGATCGACCGACATCAGCAGCGTCTGGAAGTCGATCACCGTCTTGTTCATCTGGGCCGGCGCGGTGGTCACCGTCGCGTTGAGCCGCACGGCGTTCTGCTTGAACGACAGCGTGTCCCCCGCGGTGCCGTACGGTTCCCAGCCCCGTGCGAGCAGCAGCTTGCGGAGCGCCGCGGCGGTCTCATCCTTGCCGACTTCGGTCAGGAACATCGCGCTGGCGGGGCCGGCATAGAACGGTTTCGCCATCGGCGGGAGCGGGAGCTTCGCCAGATCGACGTTGCCGTGATTGATGAGCGACACGTTCACCGTTCCCGGCTTGCCGACCGAGAAGACCATCACTGACAGACGGAAGCCGTCGCGGGCAAACGTGCCGTTGGCGGATTGATCGCTGTTGTACCCGCCGGGGAGTTCCTGCCACTTCAGCTTGGCGAGCGCCTGCTTCTGGAAATCGTACGCGGCCGGCACGCCCCCCTTGGCTTCGTAGGAGACTTCGGCCAGCCGGCCGAACTGCTGCGGCTCAACGCCGGGCATCCGCGGGAACTTCGCGAGATCGAGCACCTTCGCGGCTTCAGCGACGGTGGCCGGTTTGGCGGGCGTATCGGCGGCGAAGGACGCGATGTCCAAGGCTGACAACGTGACGAATGCGAACAGGCAGGAACCCATCTGACGGATCACGGACATCGAATTACCTCTCAGGAACATGGCTTTTCTTGTCTGTTGAATGCGCGAGTGGGAATCCGTCCGCAGCAGACCGCGGGATTGCTATCCCGCGGCTTCTGACTCTCAACTCTCAACCATCAACCCAGCGGTGCATACGCCAGGCCGAACGTCTCCGCGACGGCGCGGTTGGTCACGCGGCCCTGGTGCAGGTTCACGGCGTGGGCCAGGCCGGAATCCGCCGCGCACGCCGCGGCGAGGCCCAGGTTCGCCAACTTCAGAACGTAAGGGAGCGTCACGTTGCACAAAGCATACGTGCTGGTTCGGCCAACCGCCCCCGGCATGTTCGTGACGCAGTAGTGGACAATTCCGTCGACAACATACGTCGGATTGGAGTGCGTCGTCGGCTTCGTCGTCTCGATGCAGCCCCCCTGGTCCACGGCCACGTCAATAATCACCGCCCCGTGCTTCATGTATTTGAGATCGCTCGCCGACACCAGTCGCGGCGCCCGGGCTCCCTCGACGAGGACCGCCCCGATGACCAGATCGGCGAGCCTTAACTGCTCGCGGATGTTGTGCCGATCGCTGAACAGCGTGTTCACGTTGGGGGGCATGATGTCTTCCAGATACCGCAACCGCTCGACGCTGATGTCGAGAATCACGACGTCGGCCTGGAACCCGGCGGCGATCTTGGCCGCGTTCTTCCCGACCACGCCGCCGCCGAGAATCGTGATGTGGGCCGGGGCGACGCCGGGCACGCCGGCGAGCAGAATTCCGCGGCCGAGTTGCGGCCGTTCGAGGTACTTCGCCCCCTCCTGAATGCTCATCCGGCCGGCGATTTCGCTCATTGGCGTCAGGCACGGCAGGTCGCCCCGCGGCCCGCGCAGCGTCTCGTACGCCACCGCCGACACGCCCGTCGCCAGCACGTTCTTCGTCAGCTCCAGGCTGGCCGCGAAGTGAAAGTACGTGAAGACGAGTTGCCCCGGCCGCATCATCGGCCACTCGGTGGACTGCGGCTCTTTGACCTTCACGATCAGATCTGCCCTGCTCCAGACTTCGGCCGCCGTCGCGACGATCTCCGCTCCGTCGGCCTTGTACTGGTCATCGGTGATGCCGCTGCCGAGGCCCGCCCCCAGTTCGACGAGCACGCGATGCCCGGCCCTCGTCAATTCCTCGACGCCGACCGGAATTATGCCGACGCGGTACTCGTCCTGCTTCACTTCCTTGGGCACACCGACGATCATGGGGGAGGTCCGGCTAAGGGCTGAGGGTCGAGGGCTAAGGGCCAGAGACAAATCCCACAGAAGCCGCGGGGTCCCACCCCCGCGGATCTTCCGCCGGGGATTCTAGCCTCAAACGGCCTTCACGTAGAGTCGAGATCGCATCGTGACCGTCGAAGACACCTTTCAGAACCGCGAACAGGCCTCGGCCGCGACGCTGATTTATCTCGGTCTCAGCGAAGATCTGGGCGCCGGCGGCGATCTGACCTGTGCAGCGCTCATCGATCACCGGCAGCGGGCGACGGTGAACGTCGTCGCGCGGAAAGACGGCGTGCTGGCGGGTGCCCCGATCGGCCGGATGGTGTTCGCGCAGCTCGATTCGTCGATCACCTGGACCGCCCGAAAAGTGGACGGCGACACGTTGTGTCCAGGCGATGTCGTTGCCGCGGTGTCGGGGCCGCTCGACCAGTTGCTGATCGGCGAGCGGACGATGCTGAACTTCCTGACGCATCTGTCCGGCATCGCGACGCTGACCCGGCGGTTTGTGGATGCCGTCGCGGGGACGAACGCGCAAATCCTCGATACCCGCAAGACGCTGCCCGGTTATCGCGTGCTGGAGAAATACGCAGTGCGCTGCGGCGGGGGGACGAATCATCGGCTGGGCTTGTACGACGGCGTGCTGATCAAAGATAACCACCTTGCCGCGTGGACGGAGTCGGACAGCATCGCCGCCGCGGTCCGCAAAGCCCGGGCGAAGTCGCCGCCGGGGGTGTCGATTGAAGTCGAGGTGGACACGCTGGACCAACTCCGCGATGCGCTCGCGGGCGGGCCGGACATCGTCCTGTTGGACAACATGGACCCGGCGACGCTGCGGCAAGCGGTGGCGATCCGCGGTGCCTATTCCGGCCCCCTCTCCCCCGTCTTCGGGGGAGAGGGTCGGGGTGAGGGGGCGATCGCTCCGAAAGACCCCCCTCACCCTAACCCTCTCCCCCGAGGCGGGGGAGAGGGGACCAAACCAAAGGCCCCCCCGTCGGGAGACGGGGGGCTAAATATTCAACTCGAAGCCTCCGGCGGGGTGACGCTCGACACCGTCCGCGACATCGCGCTCACGGGAGTCGAGCGGATCAGCATCGGAGCGCTCACGCACTCCGCGCCGGCGCTCGATCTGGCGTTCGACTGGAGCAACGCGGACGCCCAGGGATAGCAATCCCTGGGCGTCTTCAGAACGTGCGCTGCACCGCGAACTCCGCGATCTCGCTCAGAATCCGTCGCGCGCGGGAGTTGGGCAGGACATCTAATTGCTGCCGGGCGTCCTGGGCCAACCGCAGCGCCCGTTGATGCGTGTATTGCAGCGCGTCCGACTTCTCGAAGTACGGCGTCAATCGTTCGCGCGTCGTCTCATCGGGATGCAGCAGCAACTGACGGATTGCCGTCGCATCGGGTTCGCTGGCCCGCTTCAACAACCGAATCAGCGGCAGCGTCAGCTTTTGCTTCTGGAGATCGGAACCCAGCGACTTGCCGGTCTTGCGCTCATTGCCCACGAGGTCCAGCACGTCGTCCGCGATCTGGAACGCCAGGCCGAGATATCGGCCATACCGTTCGAGGGCCTCGACAACCGGCAGTTCCGCCGCGGCGTAGTGGGCGCCGAGATGGCCGCACAGGGCGGTCAGTTCCGCGGTCTTGCCGTCGATGATGTGGAAGTACGCCTCTTCCGACAGGTCGAGGTTGCCCCGCTCCTTGATCTGCGACAGTTCCCCTTCGCAGACGATGTTCGTCGCCCGGCCGATGACCCGGCAGGCGTACGTCGTCTGCAGACTGCTCGCCAGATGGAAGGAATGCGTGAACAGATAGTCCCCGAACAGCACGCTGGTTTCGTTGTTCCAGCGGGCGTTGATGGTGGCGACGTGCCGGCGGGTCTCGGCTTCGTCGAGGATGTCGTCATGCACCAGCGTGGCGAGGTGGATCATCTCCACGACGGCGGCGAGCACTTTGTGATCGTGGTTGATCCCGCCGCACGCCTCGGCGGTCAGCAGCAGCAGCATCGGCCGCAGCCGTTTGCCGTGGAACCGCGTGGCGTGCTGGAGCAGGTCGCTGACGTACGGATTGGCGGACCGCAGTTCTTCGAGCAGGAGGCGGTCGGCGTCGGCGAGGCTCGCCCCGATGGCGTCGTTCACCAGCGCCAGCACGGAGGACGATTTCCCCGCGGAGTCACCGGCGGCTAATTCACTCATGGTTCACATTTCTTGGCGGGGCGGGCGGGCCGCGGCCGAGTCCGTCTCGACCACCGGGCCGCCGTACGCATCCCGCATTCCATGAACCGCGGGCCGGGTGGATGGGTTAACAGAGTATCGGCGAATGTTCCGAAACGCCAATCAGTCTGAAATCCATATAGCCCCCGGTCTCCTGACCGGGGGGACGATGTGCCCCACGACAACGCGATCACATTCGATGGGTGCGGCAGAGTTTACGTCAATCGGCTTTTGACCGGCACGTTTGCGATCGCTCGCCCCCCGGTCGGGAGACCGGGGGCTATATGGGGGCACCCTCCCGCAGGAAATGCCCGCTCTTGCCGCCGAACTTTTCCACCAGCCGCGTCGGGCCGAGCGACATGCCTCGGTCGACGGACTTACACATGTCGTACACCGTCAGCCCGGCGACCGTCGCGGCGGTGAGGGCCTCCATCTCGACGCCGGTTCGGCCGTGGACGCGCACGGTCGCCTCAATCCGCAGCGTGACATCGTCGATGAACGCCAGATCGACTTCGACGCCGTCAATCCCCAGCGGATGGCACAGCGGGATGAGGTCCGCCGTCCGCTTGGACGCCATGATGCCGGCGAGCCGGGCGACCTCCAGCACGTCCCCCTTGGCGACGTGTCGATCGCGGATCAGCGCGGCGGTCGCCGGCTGCATCGTGACGAACGACTCCGCCCGCGCCAGCCGCAGCGTGATTTCCTTCGCGGCGACATCCACCATCCGGCTCTGGCCGCGGTCATCGAAATGCGAAAGGGGCGTGCTCATCGTCGGAAATTCTGCGGGAACGGTTTCCAAGGGTTCACCTGTCAGCATACGGTACAGAGAACGCCGTTGGCGAGTCCCTCCGTCAGAGCCGGGGCGTGTCGCCCCGGACGAGGTGTCCGAATGCAGGAAGACAGGAGCCTCACGCAAAGGCGCAAAGGAAGAGGCAGTGGCCATATCAGGTCAAAATACCGTTGTCTTCCTTTGCGAGCTTTGCGCCTTTGCGTGAGACAATTCTTCTCCTCACCAAGTTCTCCGCGGTTCTCAATGTCGACGACGTTGTTCCTCATCACCGCGATGACGCTAACGGCCGCCCACCCGGCGGCGGAGGTCGTCATCGCGGGGGCGACGCTCGCCGAATGGCGCGAGCGGATGAGCGTCATTGATCCGGCCGATCCGCAATCGGCCCGGTGGGTGCCGGGGTTGATTGCGGTCGTGGAAGCGGAGTCCGTTCCATGGTTCACCCGGCGGCAGGCGGCGCTGACACTGGGCCGGATGCGTGCGACCGCCCGTGACGCAGTCCCCGTTTTGCGGCGGTTGCTGGACGACGTCGGTGACGACCCCGAAACCAGCCCGCAGTTGTGGGCGTTGAAATCGCTGTCGCTGTTCGGCCCCGTCGCCAAAGACGCCGCACCCGAGGCCGTGCGATTGTTGCAATCGAAAACCACGCCCGCACTCTCCCGGCTGACAGCCATCGACGTGCTGTCGCAGACCGGCCCGGCCCATCCGATCGTCATTCCGACGCTCATCGCGTTCGCCGGCGATGCGTCCGAGCCGACGTTGCGACGGACGGCGATCGAAGCCCTCGGCCTGAACGGCCCCGCGGC
>JAWXBB010000660.1:0-5794 GCA_034439795.1 Planctomycetaceae bacterium
CGCCCCCGTCTTCGGAGGAGAGGGTCGGGGTGAGGGGGCGAAGGCTCCCTGCCGTGTCCAACACCAACCCGAAGCGTGAGCGAGGGCGAGCGCTCGCCCAGTGAAGCGCTCGCGCTCGCCCTCGCTTGGGTTGGTAATTCTGGCGATCATCGCCCTGAGAAGCGCTCGGCCCCCTCACCCTAACCCTCTCCCCCGAAGACGGGGGCGAGGGGACCGGACAAGAGCGAGCCTCGACGAATTCACTCCCTCGCGATCTGTGGCAATCGCCGTTTGTGCCGACGCCGCTACAATCCCCGCAGAGTGATTGCCTCTCTCGCGGGCGCAAGGGCATGGTTCGTTGGATCGTCTTCGACGCCGTCGGCACGCTGCTCGCGCCGTCGCCGTCGGTCGCGGAGGCGTATCACCAGATCGGTGCGTCGCTCGGCTCCAGGCTCGATGTCGCGGAAGTCGGTCGCCGGTTCCGCGAGCTCTTCCCGCGCAGTGAAACGGAGTGCTTCCCTTCGGAACGTCACGGCCGCACGTCGGAACCGGAGGAGCGCAAGCGCTGGCGTTGGATCGTCGAGCGCGTGCTGGACGACGTGACGGACCGCGAGGCGTGCTTCCAGCGGCTGTGGGACCACTTCACGACCCCGAGTTCGTGGATGCTGTTCGACGACGTGCCGGATGCGATCGAACAATTGACGCAGCAGGGCTATCGCCTGGCGATTGCGTCGAACTTCGACGCCCGCCTGCACGCGCTGTGCGAGGCGTGTCCGGCGCTGCGATCGGTGACGCTGCGGCTGGTGTCGTCGGAAGTCGGTTATCGCAAACCGGCCGCGGAGTTCTACGATGCCGTGATCGCCGCCTGCGGCGTTGCCCCCGAATTGATCCTGATGATCGGCGACGATTGGGACGCCGACATCGTCGCCGCCCGCCGCGCGGGGTTGCAGGCCGCGTGGTTGAACCGCCGTGCGACGGGGGGCGACGACGGGAACGCGATTGCGTCGCTGAGGGAACTCATTCCCCGTTAGCCGCGACCCGGAGTCCGCGGAGGGGAGCGCGTTGTGGAGCGCGCGACCCGCGAGGCGCGCTCCACCCCAGCGCTCCCCTCCGCAAAGCCTCCGGGTCGCGGCTAACGGATCGGGTTGTGAACGCCCCGAAATCGAAGAGACTGACGAACTGACGATTCCTCGTGATTTCGCGGCGTAACCCATGAGTCGGTGGATGCCGCCGGGTATCAACGCGCGGTCGCGCCGTTCTTCACGAAGTATTGCGGGCGACGATCGACTGGACCTGAAACTCGGCCGGCATCTCGCCTTCGATCCCAAAAAGCACCCGCCGCTGTCCAACGTGCTGGTCACGCTCGCGCAGAAGATGGGGGTGGAGACGTCCACGATCGCCGTCGCCACCGGGACGCTGAATGGATTGACATGACAATCCGCTGGCTGGCGGACCATTGCCAGCCGTGAGATCCGATGGACGCCGGTTCGATGTCCATCGCGAAGACCGGCTCGAAGCGGTTTTAAAACTTCAGTCTTGGTTGCTGAGGTTGATGGCGGGACATTGATCGGTGGTCATGTACGCCGCAGGCGTTCGATCACATAGCCCAGGGTCGCGAGTCCGCGAGCGCACCCTGGGAAATTGCCGTCCGCGGCGCATCGACCCTGAAGGGGTCGCATCACCGGCGGCCACAAACCGTTATGAAACCCTTTCAGGGTATGGGGTTCGTCATCGATTGCCACCCAGGGTGCGCTCGCAGACTCGCGACCCTGGGCTGTGAGAGACAACGCCTTCGGCGTAAAGACGATGCGGTTTGAAACCGCCTCTAACGGAATCCGCCCTTTTCACTCGACAATCTGACTTTCTGACCAATTCGTCCGAGAGTTGATTGACAACCGGCCGGTCGCGTCAAGAGAATTGTATTCAATCCAATTCTGGATCGTCGGCCGGGCCACCGCCGCGTTTTCGTCAATTTCGTTCCATCATTTCGGCTGACGCCGGAGTTCTCGTTCAGGGAGATCGTCATGTCTGCTGTCCGCACCCGTCGCCTGGGATTCACGCTCATTGAACTGCTCGTGGTGATCGCGATCATCGCGATCCTGATCGCGCTCTTGTTGCCGGCCGTGCAACAGGCCCGCGAAGCCGCCCGGCGGACGCAGTGCCGCAACAACCTGAAGCAACTCGGGCTGGCGATGCACAACTATCACGACATCTACCAGATGTTCCCCCCCGGCGGGCTGTGGACCGACCAGAACTCCAACGGAACGGTCTTGGGCGAAGATGTCGATGTCGGCCACTGGGCGTGGGGCACCTTTCTACTGCCGCAAATCGACCAAGCCCCGCTTTACAACCGGATGCAGCCGGGCAATCGCACGCCGCTCGCGGTGTACAATTTCGACCGCGAACTCCTGCGGACACCACTGGCGGCCTTCCGTTGTCCCAGCGACAACGGCGCACCGCTCTGCGACACCGACCGCGACCTCGATTTCCTCGGCACGACGGCCAACGACGAATTGATTGCGCGTTCGAATTACGTCGGCAGCAACGACGACAACGACGTTCCCGACTTCGGGGCGATGGGCGCCAACGACAACACGGGCATGTTCCGGATCGCGGGCGTTGTCCGCATGCGGGATGTCGTCGACGGCACGTCGAACACGTTCGCCATCGGCGAGCGGGATTCGCTCGACATCGGCCCGATCGACCACGATGCAGCCGTGATCTATGCCGTCGAATTGCGGGCCGACGCCGACGACAACGATTCGATGGAGGGGGTTCTGGCGTCGGCCGACAGGCCGCTCAACCATCGCGTCGACGACGGCCAGGAGAACGAGGTCTTCTCGAGCTATCACACCGGCGGCGGGCATTTCCTGATGGGCGACGGCTCGGTCCGGTTCATCAGCGAAAACATCTCGTGGCACGACACGATCCGCGCCGACCAGGCCGGCGCCCAGTTGTTCCAACTGTTGATTCACCGCGCCGACAACAAGCCCGTCGGCGAGTTCTGATCGTCGGCGTCCAAAGCGGCAGAGTTTCGTCGGCCTCGAGCTGTTCTCCGCAGCCGCGGAGCTCGAGACGGAAACCTGCCGCAGGGCGCGGTTCGTCCTCAACGCTCCATGTGTCTCCCGAGGTGCGTATGTTGTTGAGCCGTGCTGCTCTGGCAGTTGGCGTCCTTGCCGCGGTTTCCGGTTGCGGCGGCAGCGGTGAATTCGACACGGCCCCCGTGCGCGGAACGGTGACCTGCGAAGGCACGCCGGTCACGTCCGGCACGATCACTTTCAGCCCGATCGCAGAGGACGCCGTCGACAAGCCGGGCAAACCGGCCATGGGGAAGATCGGCTCCGACGGCACGTTCGTGCTGACGACGTACAAGCAGGGGGACGGCGCGATCATCGGCATGCACGAGGTCTTTTATGCGCCGGCGATCGCTGGGGAAGGGGATGAAGACGAGGACGGCAGCGGAGACGCCAAACCCGCCGCTCCGGCGAAACGGCCCACCGCTGGGAAGGGCAAACTGCTTCCTTGCCAGTTGGGCGGAACGGCGAAGATTGGAGTCGTCAACGGCAAGAACGATCTGAAGATCGAACTGATGAGCTGGTTTCCGAAACAGGACGCGGACGAAGACGACCTCCGAGGCGAATAACCGTCCGTTGTTGGCCAGCCAGCCCCCCCCTGTGGACCTGCGTGTTGGGTGCCGCTCTCAGGGAACGCGGGCCGGATACTTCGTGCCGCTCGGGCTGGTCGTCGGGGCGGTTCTATTTCCCGGCGTGGAGGCCGGAATCTGTTGCCCGTTGGCCGGCGCGTTGGTGTTGGGCACATTGTTGTTCGGGGTGTTGTTGGTCCTCGGCGCTCCGGTGGTGATTCCGGAGTTCGAACTCGTGTTGCCTGTCGTGCTGTTGGGCTGCGACGCTTGGCTGGGGAACGCGCTGCCGCTGGTGGGAAACCTCGGGTTGATCGGAGCGGTCGGCGCAAAATTCTCCGTCCCCTGAACGGCGCGGGCATTGTTGCGGGCCGCGTTCCCCGGTGCTGCGATCCGTCTGCCGACCGACGGGGCGATCACGATCGGCGCGACGACTTGCGGCGCGCCGGTTTGTTGGCCGTCTGCGGAAGGCTGCTCGCCGGGAATCACCACCGTGCGGGTCGCGTTCGGATTCGCCTGCGGACCCTGCGGCTGAGCCAGGACCGACAGACCGGGAGCCGATCTCGTGTCCCCCGTCGATGCCGCCGGCTTCGCGGCGCTGTGCGGCGTCGGCCTGGGAACCGCCGAGCGCGCGACGGTGGGCTCGAGCGCCGCCTGCGGGACGCCCCACAGCGTTTCGGCCTCCTTGTACGCCGCGTGCAGCCGCTGCCGGTATTCGGACGACTTCAGGCTCATCGCGGTCCCCTCGAACGTCGGCACGTCGCGGAACTGGCGGTTGGTCAGCGGCAGGTTGACGGCGTCTTCATCCTCATCGAGCGTCGCCACGTCGTAGGGAATGACGAAGCTCCGATCGCCGTTCTCGATCACCACAAACTCGACGGCTCCGTTCGGACCAAGGACGAGGTCGCGAGCGCGCCCGACGGCTTGCCCGTCGCTCGTCCTCACTGCCGATCCCAGGACGGACGACGACAGCCGATGCAGCCCGGCGGGGTCGATCTGGGCGCGGCTCTTGTGGGTCCGGGAGGTGGTGATCGACAGACGGGTTTGCGGAGGCTGCTTGAAGGTGACCGCGGGTTCTTCCGTCGTCGCCGGTTTTTCAGACGCCGCGACGGTTTGGAAGGGGCTGGGGCGATCGGCCTCCTCCTGTGCGAACGCGGTGGCCATCGCCGCTCCGAGGAATGCGAATACTAACAGGCCCACGGGACGAGAAAACGCCCTCGGATTCATGGTGAACTCCTGCTTGCTGGACACGATCGGCCCGATCGGCTGGTCGCCACCAGACGTGCCGCATTCGGAATGCCACACTGGAAGAAACCCCCCCAGGAGTCGAAAAGACCGCCCAGGGAGTGAACATTTGACCGTTTGGCGTCAACGGCGTTCGCGGGGCGGCCAGCCTGGTCTGCGATCCCGCAGGCCGCCGAAGTCTTGTGTGCCACGGCTGTGTCAGCCGTGCGAGCGCTCCAAATCAACCTGCAATTCGCACGGCCGACACGGCCGTGGCACCCGAAAGCACAACACCCTCGAAATCCGCGGCGAAGCGGTGAATGATTGACCCCATCGGCGATTCCGGCTTCAATCAACGGTGTGGGCCTTGCGATTTGCAGCGGCCGCCGCTCATCCGAAGGTGATTGCATGTCCGAACGTCTGTGTGCCCTGGCCGTGGTGTCGTGGATGCTGTCGATCGGCGCGGCGGGTGCGCAGAACGTGCCGCCGCTGCCGAAAACGGGAGCCGTGGCGGGCAACCCCGAGCACGAGCGGCTGAAGCTCGACGCCGAAGGGGCCTACCAGAACGGCGACTTCCCGAAGTGCATCGACTTGACCGGCAAGGTGCTGGCGCAGAATCCGAAGGATCACGTCGCGCTTTACCTGCGGGCCAGCGCCCGCGTCGAGCTCGGCCAGTTGCAGCGAAGTCTCAAGGAAATCCGGGCCGGCGTCGAAGAGGCCCGCGATGCGCTCCGATACGGCGGCACCGAGCAGATCAATTACTACCTGCCCTACTTCTACGGCATGACCGCCTTGTCGCAGATGGAGAACCGGCCCGAGCACGCCAAGGTGGTCGTGGATTTTTCCGGGCAGATCATCGCCCGGCCGGGCATCAAGCCGGAGGAAAAAGCGAACCTGCTGTATCAGCGGGCGGCGGCCGAGATCTTCCTGCAATCGTTCGACGCCGCCGCG
>JAWXBB010000661.1:0-9748 GCA_034439795.1 Planctomycetaceae bacterium
ACCGTGGACCGGCTGCTGCAATCGTCGCGCTATGGCGAACGGATGGCCGCCGACTGGCTCGATCTGGCCCGTTACGCCGACAGCTATGGCTTCCAGGTGGACCGCGAACGGGACATGTGGCCGTGGCGGGACTGGGTGATCCGGGCGTTCAACGACAACCTCCGGTGGGACCAGTTCACCACCTGGCAACTGGCGGGCGATCTGTTGCCCGATCCGACCGACGACCAGCGTCTCGCGACGGCGTTCAACCGGTTGCACGCGCAGGAAGCGGAAGGTGGTTCCGTCGAAGAGGAATACCGCGTCAACTCCATCAACGACCGCGTCGTCACGTTCGGCACGGCGTTTCTGGGCCTGACGCTGGAATGCTGCCGCTGCCACGATCACAAGTTCGATCCGCTGTCGCAGCGCGAGTATTACCAGTTTTTTTCGTTCTTCGACGACATCGACGAAGCCGGGCTGTATTCGTACTTCACGCCGTCAGCGCCGACGCCGGCGATGCCGCTGCTGGACGACGCCCAGAAGAAACAGCACGCCGAAGCCGTCGCAGCGGTGAAAGCCGCCGAGGAACGACTCGCCGCCGTGACTGAAGAGCGTCGTGAAGCGTTCACTCAATGGCTCGCCCAACGACCGGCCGCGCCGCCGTCGATCCCCGGCGAAGTCGCCCGGTTCCCGTTCGATGAGCGGAACGCCGAGGGGAAGTTCGTCAACGCGCTCGATCCGGCGCAGACGGCGACGTCGCCCAACGAAAACACGCTCGTGGACGGGCCGCACGGCAAGGCGGTCCATCTGACCGGCGATCATGCGGTGACGACGACCGTGGGGAACTACCATCGTTACGAGCCGTTCACGGTTTCGCTGTGGCTGAAGACACCGGAGGTGAAGGATCGCGCGGTGGTGCTGCATCGGTCGCGCGCGTGGACCGACGCCGCCAGCCGCGGCTACGAACTGCTGATCGAAGACGGTCGCCTCAAATGGTCGCTGATCCACTTCTGGCCCGGCGACGCGATTTCGATCCAGGCGGTCGAACCCCTGCCGCTCAACAAATGGGTGCATGTCGCGGTCAGCAGCGACGGTTCCAGCCGCGCGGCCGGGCTGCGGCTATTCGTCAACGGTCAACCGGCGGCGACCAACGTTGTTCGCGATCACCTCACGCGGGACATCACCGGCGGCGGCGGAGACACCATCGCGCTCGGCGAACGGTTCCGCGACCGCGGCTTCACCAATGGGCAGGTCGACGAGTTGCGGGTCTTCGGTCGCGCGCTGACCCCGTTGGAAGCGCAGGATGTGTTCGCACCGGGGGCGTTGTCGGCGTTGTGGTCCAAGGAGACCGCAACGCTGACGGACTCCGATCGCGCCGCCCTGTTCGACGTCTATCTGACGACCCAAGACGAACCGCATCGGCAACAGCGGGATGCCTTGAAGGCCGCACGCGAGAAGCAAAGCCAACTCGCCGACGCCGCCCGCGAGATCATGGTGATGCAGGAGATGGCGTCGCCGAAGACGGCGTACATCCTGAAGCGCGGCGAATACAACCTGCGGGGGGACGCCGTGGCGCCGGGGACGCCGGTGTCGTTGTTACCGTTTCCCGAAAACCAGCCCAAGAACCGGCTCGGTCTCGCGCGCTGGTTGACCGATCCCCGGCATCCGCTGCTGGCCCGCGTGACGGTGAACCGCTTCTGGCAGGGGTGTTTCGGCCGCGGGCTGGTGAAGACCGCGGAGGATTTCGGCAGTCAGTCCGAACGGCCGGAGTATCCCGAACTGCTCGACTGGCTCGCCGGGGAGTTCATCCGCAACGGCTGGGATGCCAAGGGACTGCTCAAGGCGATCGTGATGTCGCACACCTACCGGCAACGGAGCTTCGGCGACCCGAAAGTGATGTCCGACGATCCCGACAACGTCTGGCTCGCGCGCGGCCCGCGACATCGGTTGCCGGCGGAGATGATTCGCGACAACGTCCTCGCCGCCAGCGGGCTGCTGGTCGACAAGTTCGGCGGGCCGCCGGTGAAGACGTACGATCTGCCGGAATCGTTCAAGCCCACCAAAGCCGGCACGGGCGAGGAACTCTATCGCCGCAGCCTGTACACGTTCTGGCGTCGGACCGGTCCGGGACCGGTGCTGGAGGCGTTCGACGTCCCGAAGCGCGTGGTCTGCATCGCCCGCCGCGACACCACCAACACGCCGCTGCACGCCTTCGTGCTGCTCAACGGCCCGCAGTTCGTGGAGGCGGCCCGCGTACTCGCCGAACGGCTGCATCAGGAGTGCAACGGCGACCGCGACCGCATCATCGACCGGGCCTTCGTCGCACTGGCCAGCCGCTCGCCCGACGACGCCGAGCGGACAATTCTCGGCCGGATGTTCGACGAACAACAGCGCTGGTATCAGGACCATCCGCAACAGGCCGCGGCGTATCTGGCGATCGGATCGAAACCGCGCAGCGATGCGATTCCAGCGACCGAACTCGCCGCTTGGGCGACGGTCATCAGTGCGCTCATGAACTACGACGGTTGCGTCGTGAAGAGGTAGGACGATGTTGAGCCAATCAGGAATGACCGCAGCGTCTTCCTCCGGCCCCCTCGCCCCCGTCTGCGGGGGAGAGGGCGGGGGTGAGGGGGCGAGCGCTCCGAACAGCAATCCTCGACAATACCTGTCGCTACACGCCTGCGCTTCGGATGTCTTGGGAAGCATTCGCCCCCTCACCCTAACCCTCTCCCCCGAAGACGGGGGAGAGGGGACCGGAGGGGAAACCGCCTCCGCCGTCTGCACCGGCGTCGATCCGTGGCCGTTGCTCAGTCGCCGCGAATGCCTGAATCGTGTGGGCATCGGACTGGGGGGCATCGCGCTCGCCGAGTTGCTCGGCAATCCAGCGCGGGCCGGGTCGGTGACTTCCGACGGCGTCCTCGGTGGCTGCCACTTCGCACCGCGGGCTAAGCGCGTCATCTATCTCTTCCAGTCCGGCGGGCCGTCGCATCTCGATCTGTACGATTACAAGCCGCTGCTCGTCGAGAAGCACGGTCAGCAACTCCCCGATTCCGTCCGCGGCGGACAGCGGCTGACAGGCATGTCGGCCAGTCAAAGCTCGATTCCGCTCGCAGGCACCGCCTTCAAGTTCCGGCAGCACGGCGAATCGGGGGCGTGGCTCAGCGAGACATTGCCGCACATCGCGAACATCGCCGACGATCTCTGCTTCATCAAGTCGATGCACACCGAGTCGATCAATCACGGCCCCGGCGTGACGTTCATGCAGACCGGCTCACAGATCCCCGGCCGGCCCAGCATCGGCGCGTGGCTCGATTACGGCCTCGGCAGCGAGAACCAGACCCTGCCGTCGTTCGTGGTGCTCATCACCAAGAATAAGGGGGGCCAGCCGCTCATGTCGCACCTGTGGGGCGCGGGCTTCCTGGCGTCGAAGCATCAGGGGGTCCGCTTCCGGTCGGGGGACGACCCGGTGCTGTACCTCGGCAACCCGGCGGGCGTCTCGCCGGAGAATCGCCGGCTGATGCTCGACCGGCTGCGCGATCTGCACGAGCATCAGTTCGCCGGCACGCCCGACAGCGAGATCACCAACCGCATCGCCAATTACGAGATGGCGTTCGCGATGCAGTCGAGCGTGCCCGACGTCACCAACTTCAGCGACGAGCCGCAGCACGTCTTCGATGCCTACGGTCCGGACTCCAAAGACCCCGGCACGTTCGCCGCCAACTGTTTGCTCGCCCGGCGGATGGCCGAGCGCGGCGTGAAGTTCATCCAGCTCTATCACCAGGACTGGGACCACCACGGCGGCCTGCCGGGGGGCATCAAGGGTGAATGCAAGCAGACCGATCAACCGGCCACGGCGCTGGTCGCCGATCTCAAGCAGCGCGGCCTGCTCGACGAAACGCTGGTCATCTGGGGGGGCGAGTTCGGCCGGACGAGCTACTGCCAGGGGCTGATGTCCCCCGGCAACTACGGCCGCGACCACCATCCTCGCTGCTTCACCGTCTGGATGGCCGGCGGCGGCGTAAAGCCCGGCGTGACCTACGGCGAAACGTGCGAGTACGGCTACAACATCGCCCGCGACCCGGTCCACATCCACGATCTGCACGCCACGGTGCTGCACCTCCTGGGCATCGACCACGAACGCCTGACGTACAAGTTCCAGGGGCGACGATATCGACTGACGGACGTGCATGGTCACGTCATCAACGACATCCTCGCATAAGAGGACAGGAGAACCGCGAAGGCGCAAAGGACGCGAAGGAAGAACAGGCAGAAGGTGTTGGAGTTGATGCCTTCCAATGACGGCAACGTCAACTTGATTTGGTCAACGGGCTTCACTCTCTCCGAACTCCTGAAAGCCTTTCTGTCTTCCTTCGCGACCTTTGCGCCTTCGCGGTTTTCTTCCCCTCTTCAGCCTCTGCAGCGCTTGCCGATGTGCTGAACTTCACGCAGAATGCGGCACCCTGAGTTTCCTTCCGGATGCCCGCCTGCATGACCGTCACCCCGCTGGCAGAATCGTACGCCTACTGCCGGCAGCTCACGCGGCGGACGGCGCACAATTTTCACTTCTCGTTCCTGACGCTGCCGCGCGACCGCTACGACGCGATGTGCGCCCTGTACTCGTTCATGCGGATCGCCGACGATCTGGGGGACGATCCCAACCGGACCATCGACGAACGCCGCGTCGCACTCCACGAATGGCACGAGCGGATCGTGTCGGCCCTGGCGGGCGATGCGGCCGGACATCCGGCGTTGCCGGCGATCGCCGATCTCATTTCGCGCTACAATGTCCCGCCGGAACATCTGTTCGACGTGCTCGACGGCATCGAACGCGACCTGCAGCCGGTGCAGCTTCAGACGTTCGAGGAGTTCGAGGACTACTGCTACCACGTCGCCGGGGCGGTGGGACTGTGCTGCATCCAGATTTGGGGGTTTCGCGAACCGGAGGCGGTGCCACTGGCCATCGAATGCGGGCTGGCGTTTCAGTGGACGAACATCCTGCGCGACGTCGCCGAGGATTGGTCGCTCGGCCGCGTTTATCTCCCCGCGGTCGATCTCGCGCGGTTCGGTTACACCACGGCTGACCTGGCGGCGTCGCGGTACGACGAACGGTTCTACGAGTTGATGCGGTTCGAGGCGGACCGCGCCCGCAGTTGTTACCGCCGGGCGACGCGGCTGATTCCGCTCGTCGATCCCGCCGGCCGACCGATTCTGCGGGCGATGCTCGACATCTACGGCGGCCTGCTCGACGAGATGGAACGCCGCCGGTTCAACGTCTTCCGCGGCCGGATCGGTCTGCCGAAGTGGAAGAAGATGTGGTACGCGTTCCGCGCGATGTGGCGGTGACCGGGAAGCCCAGGGATAGCTATCCCTGGGCGTCTTGCCAATCCGTTGCGGTCAACTCGCGACCGGCGCGGTACGCCCGGTTGCCAAGGTGACACAGCCCGGCGGAGACCAGCGCCGTCGGCAAATCGGCGGTGGGCGTCTGGCGCGTGCGGATGGAATCCACGAAGTTCCGCAGATGGGCGATATCCAGTTCGCGAGCCGTGGTGACGCCGCCGGCGGGTTCGCCGTCGTAGACTTTCCAGCCGCTGCGGTCCAGGACGAGGACGCCTTTGTCGCCGTAGAACGCGACGCCGGAACTGCGGCCCTCGATGGGATGGGCCGACCACAGCCGGTGCTCCCAAAGGATCGTCTTGTCCGCGTAACCGTACTGCACGCTCAGGGTGTCCGGCGTTTCGGTCGCGTCGTGGAACGCGTACTTGCCGCCGAGGGCCGCGACCCGTTCCGGCCAGTCGACCTGCAATCCCCAGCGGGCGAGGTCGAGCAGATGCGAGCCCCACTGCGACAGTTCCCCGCCGCCGTAATCCCAGAACCAGCGCCAGTTGAAGTGGAACCGGTTCGGATTGAACGGCCGCGGCTCGTGCGTCGCGAGCCACGCGGTGTAATCGACGCCGTCGGGGGTGGCGTCGTCCGCCTTCTTCGGCAGCGGCTTGCGGCGATGCACCACCCACGCCTTGGCCAGCCGCACGGTTCCCAACCGGCCGCGATGCAGGAACTGAATCGCGTCGCGAATCACCGCACCGCTGCGTTCCTGCAGACCCGCCTGGATGAGGCAGTTCGACGATGCCGCGGCTGAGATCAAGCGATCGGATTCTTCCAAGCGGCCGATGACGGGTGATTCGAGATAGATGTCTTTGCCCGCCGCGCAGGCCGCGAGCGCCAAGGGCACGTGCGAATGATCGGGCGTCGCAATCACGACGGCGGCGATCGCGGGGTCGTCGAGAATGCGGCGGTAATCGCTTTCGATCGTAATCGGATGCGCGGCGAGTGGGCTGAGTTGAGCCGCGGCCGAATGCAGGACGGACGGATCGACGTCGCAGACCGTCCGCAATTCAACATCGGGCTGCGCGGCAAGCAACGTGGCAAGTTCACGACCGCGGTTGCGGACACCGATCACCGCCACCGGCACGCGCGACGACGGAGCCGCCGCGGCGTTCGCCGACAGCGTCATCACCCCGGCGGCGACGGTCGCGGCCCGACACGCGCTGCGGCCGAGAAACTGCCGGCGATTGAGGTCGCGCTTCAGGAATTCATCAACGGTCAGCGGCAACGCAGAAGTCCTTAGTGACGGTCGAACTCTTCTTGCTGGGTGAGCCTCGCAAAGCCTCGACTGCACCCTACGAAGAATCTGGCATTCAGTATGACGGCCGGCCGGCCCGTTATCCAGACGGCGTTTCTTCTCCGGCTCCATTCTGAACGGGATTGCCGGGGTTGAGGACCGGCCGGTCCGGCGGCGTATCGCGCTTCGGTTTGGCGTCCGGGGCGCGGCCCCACCGCGTCTCCCGGTGCGACTGCTTCCGCTGCCACAGCACGCCCGCCATCAGCACGTCGAAGGCCCGGGCGTATTCGCGCAAGGCGTCGGCATACCGCCCGGCGGAAACCGCGCCCTGGGCCTGCCGGAACGCTTCGTCCCGCTGCGTCATGTCGATGGGCCAGCGCTCCTCGACGGCGGCCTGATGGAGTTCCGCCTCCATCCGGGCGAGGCGATGGATCATGTCCGCCGTCACACGGGCCGACGCCGTGCGGTACGGCCGCCAGATGATCGTCGATTGCGAGCCGACCTCGTTGCGCTCGTACTCGAAACTCCGCGGACGCCGGGCCAGCACGATCCACCAGCCCAGCCCGCCGAATGCCGATCCCGCCAGCAGCGAACCGCCGACCGCCTGGTGCGTCGACAAGGCCAACAGCAGGAAGCCGACGATGGCCACCAGCGCCAGGCTGCAGAAGATGGCGAACGAGGCCCAGTCGGCGTCGTGGTTCTGCGGCAGGACGGGAGCATCGGGCGTTTCCGCGCCGCTCGGCACGTCGCCGGCCCGGATCACCACGACCGTGATGTTGTCCGTTCCGCCGCGGAGGTTGGCCAAGTTGACCAGCATCCGGCTGGCATCGGCGGGGGGAAGCTCGCCGCAGATGACGCCCAGTTCGGCGTCGCTCACCAGATTCGTCAAGCCGTCGGAACAGAGCAGGTACGTATCGCCCGGCAGCACGACCGACGGGCCTTCGATGTCAACATTCACGTCCGGTTCGGGGCCGAGCGACCGCGTGATGACGTTGCGGGGATAGAGCTTGTCGGCGTCTTTCGGCCGGACTTTGCGCTGTTCGATGAGTTCCCAGACGAGGCTGTGATCGCGCGTGAGCTGGTCGACCTGCTTGCCCCGGATGCGGTACGCCCGGCTGTCCCCCACTTGACCGATCACGGCTCCCAGCGGACAGAGCAAGAGGGCCGTGCAGGTCGTGCCCATCCGCAGGAAGTCGCGGTTGAGCGAACCCCGTTCGTTGATCTTCTTGTTGGCCGTTTCGAGGGCCGTCTTGAGCGCCGCCAGCGGGTGCTGCGTGCGGAGCTTGTCGAACGTGAGCGGGATGATGTCGACCGCCATTTTGCTGGCGAGTTCGCCGACGGCGTGCCCCCCCATGCCGTCGGCGACGACGAACAGATGCCCGCGCTCCAGCCACGAGTCGCGATCGGGCGCGAGCTGCACGACGCACGAATCCTGGTTGTTCTGGCGTCGAAAGCCGACGTCGCTGACCGCGGCGTACTGGATTTTCTGTTCCCAGAACATTGAGCGCCCCGTCTCCGTCCTGCACCGTCATTCACCAGTTCGATCTTAACGGCACGGGGAACTGCGTGCCATGCGAGGGCGTAAACGGAAAGTCGGAAGTATGAATTCTGAAGTCTGAAGTGGGACAAAGGAAACCCGGTATCGGTGGGTATTCGCGAGAAGCGGTTTCCAATCCCAATCTTGGTCGTTGCGGTTGGAGACGCATTGATCGGAGGTCAAATACGCCGAAGGCGTTCGATCACATAGCCCAGGGTCGCGAGTCTGCGAGCGCACCCTGGGGGAAATGGCGTCGGCGTCGAATCGACCCTGAAGGGGTCGCATCACGGCGACGTCAAGTCCTGATGAAACCCTTTCAGGGTAGGGAGTTCGTCATCGATCGCGCACCCAGGGTGCGCTCGCAGACTCGCGACCCTGGGCTTTGAGAGACAACGCCTTCGGCGTAAAGATGATGCTGTTTTGAAACGGCTTCTTGTCTTCCCTTCCGACTTCCGACTTCACACTTCCGACTTGGTCCCAGAATCTGGTCTTGGCACTCCATCCCGCCGCCGCTACAGTTCGCGGCCCGAAAGTGCCGGCGAAGCGGGATTGCGCCCTCATGCTTGCCTGGAATCGACAGATCGCCCGTAGTGCGTTGGCCGCCGCGGTCGTCGGCTGCCTGCTGTCGGCCGGGTGCGTCAGCCGCCGGATGACGATCGTCTCCGACCCGCCGGGCGCGCTCGTGATGCTCGAAGGCCGCGAGATCGGTTACACGCCGGTGTCGGTCGATTTCGCCTACTACGGCACCCGCGAACTGACGCTGGTCAAAGACGGCTACGAAACGCTGACTGTGAACCAGCCGGTCGCCAAGCCGTGGTATCAGCAGCCGGTCGTCGAGTTCTTCGCCGACAACTTCACGCCCGGCCACGTCACCGACCGCCACCAGTTCCGCTACGCGATGCAGCCGCAGCGGCTCATCCCCAACGACGTCCTGCTGCAACGGGGCGAAAGGCTCCGCGACGAAGCCCGCATGGGGCGGTAGTCGTCGTTGGCTTACGACCGCGGCGGCACGACGTCGACGCGCGAGCCGATGGCGAGGCTCGGCCAGAGTTTGCCGCAGGGGAGGATTTGCAGCGGCAGTTCCGGGATGTCGGTCTCGGCTCCGTCGCCGGAGGTTTGCGGCGGGATCGCTGCGATCACCCCTTCGCGACGCAGGTCGTCCGGGAACAACACCGTCACCTTCAGCCCTTCGCGAATCCCGCCCATCGACGGCGTCGGCACGCGGACGCAGATCGTGCGCTGCGCGTCGTCGAGCAATTCCAGAATCGCATCGCCGGCCGACAACTGATCGCCCGGTTGCTTGAGTTGCAGCCCGACCACCGCAATCCCGGGACTGGTGATCGTCAACTGCTCCTGTTGCTGCGTGAGCGCGGCCAGCTCCGCTTCCGCGGCGGCCAGGCGATGCTCGGCGACTTCCACGCCCGCCGACAGCCGCAGGTTGGACTGCATCCGGTGTTCGAACGCGGACAGTTCCTTGAGCCGTTCGTTGCAGAGCGCGATCTGCGAGTCGAGGCTTTCCGCCGCGAGCGCGGCCGCGTCCTCTTTCAACACGGCTTGCAAGCGATCGACGCCCGTCGCCGCGGTTGACAGCGTAATCGGCCGCAGGAACGCAT
>JAWXBB010000662.1:0-6094 GCA_034439795.1 Planctomycetaceae bacterium
CAGCCACTCCCGCGCCGCGCGCGGCCCGGCGGTATCGTCGCCGTCGTGAAACTTCCAGTCGGCGACGTCGTGCAGCAAGGCCGCCAGTTCGGTGACGAACGCCTCCGCCCCCTCCGCCCGCGCGATGGCGACGGCGTTGTTGCGGACGCGGTGAATGTGCCACCAGTCGTGGCCGGAACTGTCGCCGGCAAGCCGTTCGCGGATGAAAGACTCCGTGGCGGCGATGAGGTCGCGTGGTTCGCTCATGATGGCTCCGGCGGTGGATTGGAGGGCTTTGTAGGGTGCAGTCGAGGCTTTGCGAGGCTCACCACGATGTGGCACGACGGGGTGAGCCTCGCAAAGCCTCGACTGCACCCTACAAAACTCCGGCAGCGAATTTCCCTCGCCGCGGCTTGCTGGATTGCGGGGGGCGTTAGGATAATCAGCAACGGCCGAAGTAGGAATTCTTGTGCCCAGTGTCACCCGAGATAAGGCAAAGCCCATGAGTCACTGGAATCGTCGAGAAGTGCTGTCGATCGCGGCCGGGGCGGCGACGGCGTCGGTCCTGGGAACTGCCCGTGCGGAGGAGACGCCGATGAAGCTGAAGGGTCGCATCAAACATTCGCTCGTCAACTGGTGCTACAAGGACCACTTCCCGGACTTCGCCGCGTTCTGCCGGCAGGCGAAGGCGCTGGGCTGCGAGAGCCTCGAGCTGGCCGACCCCGAGCAGTGGCCGACGCTGAAAGAACACGGCCTCAAGTGCGCGATCGCCGGGAGCCACGGCTTCGTGCGGGGGCTCAACAATCCCAAGTATTGGGACGAATGCCAGACGAAGCTCCGGGAGCGGATCGAGCAGTCCGCGGCGTTCGGTTGCCCGAACGTGATCACGTTCACCGGCATGCGCGAGGACATTCCCGACGACGTCGGCGCGAAGAACTGCGTCACGGCCCTGAAGTCGCTGGCCGGATTCGCGGAGGAGAAGAAGGTCACGCTTTGCCTGGAGATGCTCAACACCCGCGCCAGCGATCACCCGATGAAGGGGCACCCCGGCTACCAGGGGGACCACACCGATTACTGCGTCGACATTCTGAAGGCGGTCGGTTCGCCGCGGGTCAAGCTGCTGTTCGACGTCTACCACGTGCAGATCATGGACGGCGACGTCATCCGCCGGATCAAGCAGCACAAGGACTGGATCGCCCACATTCACACGGCGGGCAACCCCGGCCGCGCCGAAATGGACATGACGCAGGAGATCAACTACCCGCCGATCATGCAGGCGCTGCTCGACATCGGTTACACTGGCTACGTCGGCCACGAGTTCATCCCGACGCGCGATTGCGTCGCCGGGCTGAAGGAAGCGATCGCCTGGTGCGATGTTTGAGTGATGGCTTGGTCGGGTGCCATGCTTGCCCAGAGCTGCAAGCATGGCACCCCGATGACTCGACATGGGATTGATGGATGGCGCGTGCGGAAATCGTCCAGATTCATGCCCGCGAGGTGTTCGACAGCCGCGGGCGGCCGACCGTGGAGGCGGTCGTCACTTGCGAAGGAGGCCGGCCGTGCCGGGCGATCGCGCCCGCCGGCGCGAGCACCGGCCGGGCGGAAGCGCGCGAGCTGCGCGACGGCGGCGAACGGCTCGGCGGCTGGGGGGTGCGACGGGCAGTCGAGAACGTCCTGCGGGAGATCGCGCCGGCCGTCATCGGTCGCGACGCCGCCGATCAGGCTGCGATTGACGCCAAGTTGATCGCGTTGGACGCCTCGGCCAACAAGGAGCGGTTGGGGGCGAACGCGCTCCTGGCGGTTTCGCTGGCGTCCGC
Source organism: Planctomycetaceae bacterium (assembly GCA_034439795.1). Lineage (GTDB taxonomy): Bacteria > Planctomycetota > Planctomycetia > Planctomycetales > Planctomycetaceae > DSVQ01. Next base: position 1,797 of record JAWXBB010000662.1, read on the forward strand.
GTATGCCGCCGCCGATGCGCTGGGGCAGAGCGCCGTCGAACATCTGCATTACCTCTGGCGGCAGGTGCGTAACCCGGTCCACGAATCGGCGGCGCTCGACACCGTCGGGCATGGGCCGTCGCTGCCGTTGCCGATGGTGAACATGATCTCCGGCGGCAAGCACGCCGGCGGGCAGCTCGACTTTCAAGACTATCTGCTGATGCCGGTCGGTGCGGCGAGCTACTCGCAGGCGCTGGAATGGATCGTCGCGGCGTATCAGCAACTCGGGCGTCATCTCACGGAAGCCGGCCACGAAGGGGTGCTGGTCGGCGATGAAGGGGGCTACGGCCCCAAGCTCCGGTCCAACGAGGAAGCGCTCGACGTTTTGATGCGGGTGATCGAACGGACGGGCTTGCGGCCGGGACGCGACCTCGCCATTGCCCTCGATGTTGCCGCCAGCCATTTTCACGACGCGGGGAAGTACCGCCTGAGCGCGACAGGCGGCCGCGAATTGACGGGGCCGGAACTGGCCGAGCATCTGACCGGGTTGGTGCGGCAATACCCGATCGTCAGCATCGAAGACGGTCTCGCAGAGGACGATTGGGATGGCTGGACCGAACTCACGAAACAGCTCGAAGACCGCGTGCAACTCATCGGCGACGACTTGTTCGCCACCAATCCGGAGCGACTGCGGCACGGCATCGAGCGGGGGGTCGCCAACGCGGTGCTCATCAAGCTGAATCAGATCGGCACGCTGTCCGAGACCTTGCAGACGCTGAAGCTCGCCGTCGATCACGGCTATCGCCCGATCATCTCGGCCCGCAGCGGCGAGACGGAGGACGTGACGATCGCCGACCTGGTCGTCGCGACTGGTGCAGGACAGATCAAGGTCGGTTCGGTAGCCCGCAGCGAGCGGCTGGCGAAGTACAACCAGCTCCTGCGGTGGGAGGACGAGTGCGCCGGACGCTGGCCGTACGTCGGCAAGGGGCCGGTCGCCACGTGGTTGAGCGCCGAATAAGTGACCCGGACGCTCCGAGCGTCCGGGTCACTGGATGGTCGAATGACTCCAGATTGAATGCCGCAGATGTTCACGCCGTTCATCGACAAGTCGCAGTGCCACAAGCGGACGATCTTCCCCGGCGTGGACATCTACACGGCCGCCGCGAATGAGATGATGTTGAGCCTGGTGGAGTTCCAGCCGCACGCCGTGGTCGAGGAGCATGCGCATCCGCACGAGCAGGTGGGCGTCGTGCTCGGCGGGGAGGCGGTGTTCTACATCGGCGACGAACGCCGCGAGATGCGCGTCGGCGACATGTACCGCATCGCGGGGGGCGTCAGGCACCGCGTGGTGGCCGGTGCGGCGGGGGCGCAGGCGCTGGATGTGTTCCATCCCATCCGGCAGGACTATCTCGGCCCCGGTTGACCGCCGCGACGCTCACGACTACCGCAGAAACTGAAACGGGGCATCCGGCTCGGCGACGGCGTCCGGATTCGGTCCGGCGACCACAATGGCCGGCGCGGGGTTCTCTGCCGAAGCATTGGCCGCAGGCAGCGGCTGGGCGGATGCGAGTTCGGCCTCGTTCGCGGGCAACACGGCCACGGCGGCGATGGGGTCCGAGACGGGCGCCAACATCGGCGGACGGCTGCGCAGGAAATCGAAGAACGAACGCTTCGGGGCCGGGCCTGACTCGGAAGTGGGAAGTTGCGGAACGGGTTCGGCAAAGTCCAACAACGTGTCGTCTGCGGCCTGCATCACCGACTCGGTGTCGTGTCCCAGCGCCTTGACGGGACTTTCGGCGAGGTGGTATTCGACCTCAAATCTCGCCGGCCCGATCGCGAGCCGGGCGCCGGCGCGAACGTAGGTCGGCGTGTTGCCCGGCACGCGAACGCCATCCAGGAATGTGCCGTTGGAGCTGGCAAAATCTTCCAGATAGACGCCGTCGTCCCGGACCACCAACTGACAATGCCGGCGGCTGACCTGGTTCGAGGCGATCTTCAACTGGCAGTCGGCACCCCGACCGACCACAGTCACCGGGCCCAGCCGGAGCTGCTGAAGGTTGGCTTTCTGATGGGCGACCCGCAAAGTCGCGTGCATGGGCGGCTCAAGCAGTGAGCGGCGTGCTGGTTAAGACAAATTGTGGTGGAATCCTACGCGGGAATGGTCTCCAACTCAATCTGCCGACCGAGGAGAAATCCCCCTCTCCAATAAAAAAGCCGCTCTCCCAAAGTTGGGAAGAGCGGCAGGATGGGAATCCCAGCGTCTGAGTCTTGATTCTTGGTCGACTCAATCATGCATCCTCGGTCGACACTGGTTTTTCAGCCCCAACGGGGCGGCAGATCGTAGCCCCAGGCGTGAGCCTGGGGACCAGTCGGAGCATAAAACACCAGCCGCGAAGCGGCGACAGAAGTTCGTCGCGCGACCGAGTTTCTGCCGCCCCTTTCGGGGCTGTACGTTGCCACGGGGAGGTTCCCCAGGCTCACGCCTGGGGCTACGATCTTTCGCCGCTCCGCGGCTGAAATCCGGGAATCTCACATAGCTCACAGCTCAATACTGAGATGCACACCCAGATTCCGATGTTTCCCATCGACTACGCGGCGGCGTTCTCGCTGGTGGGCTCCAGACGCTGTTCGCCGCGGACGACTTCCGGCGTCAGCACGTACTTCTTGCCGGGTTCCTGTTCGGGCAGCTCGTACATCACCTCGAACATCGCCTCTTCGACCACCGACCGCAGGCCGCGGGCGCCGGTGTCCTTCTCCTTGGCGATCTTGGCGATCTCGTGCAGAGCGGCGTCGGTGAATTCGAGCTGGGCGTTCTCCATCGAGAAGAACTTCTGATACTGCTTCATCAGCGAGTTCTTGGGCTCGATCAGAATCTTGACGAGGTCGGCTTCACCCAGCGGCGCCAGCGAACTGACGATCGGCAACCGGCCGACGAGTTCGGGGATCATGCCGAACTCGATCACGTCGTCGGTGCAGGCGTGGTGCAGCAGCGCCCCGGACCGGGTCTTGCCGGTCGAGCTGTGATGCTCGCCGGAGTTCCCGCCGAAGCCGATCGTCCGCTTGCCCATCCGGCGGGCGATGATGTCTTCCAGGCCGACGAACGTCCCGCCGCAGATGAACAGGATGTTCGTGGTGTCGATCTGGATGTACTGCTGCTCGGGGTGCTTGCGGCCCCCCTGCGGCGGCACGTTGGCGACGGTCCCTTCAAGCATCTTGAGCAGCGCCTGCTGAACGCCTTCGCCGGACACGTCGCGAGTGATCGACACGTTTTGGCTGGTCTTGCCGATCTTGTCGATCTCGTCGATGAACACGATGCCCCGCTGGGCCGATTCGATGTCGAAGTCGGCGGCGTGCAGCAGCTTGAGCAGCAGGTTCTCGACGTCTTCGCCGACGTAGCCGGCTTCGGTGAGCGTGGTGGCGTCGCCAATGGCGAACGGCACCTGCAGCAGCCGGGCCAGCGTGCGGGCCATCAGGGTTTTGCCCGACCCGGTCGGCCCGATCAGCAGGATGTTGGACTTCTCAATTTCGATGTCGTTGTCGGCGTCGCTGCACGCCATCAACCGCTTGTAGTGGTTGTGGACGGCGACGGCGAGGATCCGCTTCGTCCGATCCTGCGCGATCACGTACTGATCGAGGTACGAGACGATCTCGCGCGGCGTCGGCACCCGGTTGAAGAGCTTCGTCGGCGTGCCCCGCCGCTTCCGCTCCTGATCCAGGATGGATTGGCACAACTCGATGCATTCGCCGCAGATGTAGACCTCTTCGGGGCCTTCGACGAGCGGACCGACTTCGCGGTAGCTCTTGCGGCAGAATGAGCAGTTGGCGTTCTTCTTGCCGGTGGGGCCTCGTTTCCCGGCAGCCATAAAATCGCGACCTGAGGGCATCAGCATTCCTTCAACGCAGCCGTGTGGTGTGCGGCGGTGTCACGGGGTCAATTCGTGGCAAGTCCCTGAGCCTGGCACATCAACTTTGTCCATCAGGCAACCCGGCGGCCTCCTGCCCGGGCTGATCGCTGCGTCCCTGAAGCGATGGGGCGGTTTCGTCCGTCGCTCCGGGTGAGCCGGCCACCGCCCCGTCAGCCCCCGGCGTCCCCGTGGACGCGGATTTCTGACGCGACGATCCCGGACCGCCCGCAGCGGCGGAGACTAACCGCGATTTAATCAATCGGAACTCCTCTTCCGACAGGCCACCCTCGCGGTGCAATTCCCGCATCTCCATGAGCAAATCACCGGGACGATCGGCATGCGCGTCATCGTCGCGAAACCATGCCTTCACCAGCAAAGTCAACCACAACAAGCCGAGAATCACTAACGTGATCG
>JAWXBB010000663.1:0-2505 GCA_034439795.1 Planctomycetaceae bacterium
GGTGTTGCCGGGCGGGGCCAGGAACGCATTCACAGATATTATTACGTTCGGACGCAGTGGATGCCAGAGATCAGCGTGAATCGGCTCCAAAATCGAGTAGGTCGTCTATTAGTAGTTGCCGGTCATTCATTCCACGTTCATCCCTGCGATTCTGGACCTCGAAGAGGTCGCAGCGTTTCGCGGAGACCCCCGGAAAACGTTGTGAGCGCGGCGAGCATCCTGAAGGGACGCCATAACCGTGGGCATCTGGCATCCCTTCAGGATGCAAATCCACTGACAGCGCTTCCGGGGGTCTTCGCAAAGCCTCCGACCCCCGGCGACTCTCTGCGAACCCTTCGGGTTCAAGAAAAGTCGTGGCCACCAATCAGCGACTGCATCCATCAAAAAAACAGCCCCCGGCTTTTCGGCCGGGGGCTGCACGTTTTTGGCAAACCAGTCGATCAGCGAGCCGTTACAGACCCGGATCGACGCGGATCACGCCGCCCTTGGGCTTGTCGCCGGTGTCCTTGCCGGTGCCGAAGACGGAGATGTACAGCCCGCCTTCTTTGTCGAAGGCGAGCGCCGTCGGCCGGTCGAGCTTGTATTCAACGACCTTGCCGTCCGCCCCCTTGGCCGTCAGGCTGATCTTGTTCGCCTTGCACGATTCGCTGTCGATCACCAACTCGAACAGGCCCCCCTGGGCGGGATCGACCCAGGAGAAGTCGACCGCGTACAGCTTGCCCGACGGGCTGTAGGCCAATCCGCAGATGTCGTTCAGGCCGGTGGTGTACTTCTTGGTCAACTTCCCTTCGGCGTCGTACATCGTCAGCAGCGAATCGCCCGGCATGTTGACTTCGCCTCCCTGGCTGACCACCAGGCTATTGCCGTCGGGGTGAACCGTGATGCCGATCGGCGCGTCGACTTCGACGGCGACTTTCGTGGCGATGCTCGGCGTGAGCGGACCCGGCTTGCCGTCGGCGATCACCGACTTGGCGATCCAGCCCTTGGTGTCATCGCCGTTGGACGTGATGTAGATGGCATCCTTCCAGACGACCGCGGCGTAGAAGTTCCCTTCCCCCTTGGGACTGGTTTCCTCGTTGGGAGCGATCGGTCCGAGAGTGAACTCGGCGGCGTCTTCCTTGCGGGGCTTGCCGGGAACGGCGTCTTCGATTTTGTAGATGCGGACCAGTTCCTCGCCGTCCTTGCGGCTGCCGTCCGGGACAATCAGCTTGTCGGTGCCCCACAGCGCGACGCCGAGCGGGCCGATGTTGTACATCGGGCCTTTGCCGTAGATGTCGAGGGGGGTGGGGTAGCCTTCGATTTCGAGATAGATCTTGGACGGCTTGCCGGGAACGTATCGGAACACGCCCTGGGCGGAGACGGCGAACACGTGTCCGGTCCCCGGATGGACCGCCACGCCCGACGGATTGTCGAGGTGGATGATGGCTTCCTTGGTCATCTGCCCGGTGGCTTCGGCCGGCTTGGCCTCCGCTGGTTTCTCTTCGGCCTTCTTTTCCGCGGCCGGCTTGTCTTCGGCTTTCTTCTCGGCATCCTGAGCGACCGCGGGCCACGCCGCGCCGCCGACCAGCGCCGCCGCCGTCAGCAGGCTGAGCCACCATTGGTGCATCCGCAACATACTCTGCATCCTTGTTCGTTGGGCTGGCGAAATCTCAAGGGGGGTTGAATTCAAGTCCCACCGCGTCCGGCATCCTACAGGGTGTTCGCCGGTTGTGCAATTTTCCGGGAGGGCGAGTTGCTCTTGGTAGGGTGCAGTCGAGGCTTTGCGAGGCTCTTCGTTGGAGTCCAGCCTTTAGGCTGTTTTCGATGGACGCGCCGAAAGACAGCCTAAAGGCTGGACTCCAACGAAGAGGGTGAGCCTCGCAAAGCCTCGACTGCACCCTACGGAAATCTGGAACCAATCCGCGCTCTTGCGACCCGGGCACGATCGGAGCAAGATGACGGGCTGCGGGCCGCAGGGTGTCGACGCTTCTCAAACGCGGGAGCCACAGTCATGACCACGGTACTCGTCGTTGACGATTCCGCCGTTGACCGCCGATTGGCGATGGGGCTGCTCGAACAGAACGCCGGCTGGACGATTCTGCCGGCGGCCGGCGGGGCCGAGGCGGTCGCCGTCGCCTTTAAGACGTCCGTCGATCTGGTGCTGACCGATTTGCAGATGCCCGACATGGACGGGCTGTCGCTGCTCGCGGCGTTGCGACGGGACAAGCCCGATTTGCCCGTCATCTTGATGACCGCCGCCGGCAGCGAGGATCTGGCGGTGCAAGCGCTCCGGCTCGGTGCGGCCGGTTACGTGGCCAAGCGGAGTTTGGCGGCCGAACTATCGCCCACGGTGCGCCGCGTGCTGACGGCCGTCTCCGAGGAGCGATCGCAACAGACGCTGCGCAGCCGGCTGTTGTCGCGACAGGCAACCTACCGGCTCGAACCCGATCTGACCGTGCTCATGGCGTTGTCGCGGCATCTGCGGCATTTCATCGGGGACGTCTGGCAACTCGACAAGACGACGCA
>JAWXBB010000664.1:0-4289 GCA_034439795.1 Planctomycetaceae bacterium
GACGATGTCGCACGCCAGAGCGCGTGCGATCAGTGGAACCGCTGCACGTTACCCATTCCCGTCGATGGGTTCAATAGGTACACAACCGGGCGTGGCGGGTGTGGCTCGATTCTGAGTTGAATTTCCCCTCCGGCCCCCTCGCCCCCGTCTTCGGGGGAGAGGGTCGGGGTGAGGGGGGAGCGCTCACCGCCGTATCCAACACTCGCCCATAGTCATGACCTTGCGGAGCGCTCGGCCCCCTCACCCTATCCCTCTCCCCCGAAGACGGGGGAGAGGGGACCAAGCGCGCGGGTGCCACTGGCGGCGGCCTTCGGCCGCCAGTGGCACCCCATATTCCTGTCAACTCAGATCGGTTGAACTACTACGTCGTCAGCCGATCGAGTTTGCCCGTGCTGTCGCCGAGGCGGTCGATCTGCACGTCCATCCGTTCCAGCAGCGAGAGGAACAGATTGTTGAGCGGCGTCTCGTGCGGGTAGACGATGTGCCGGTCGGGCGTGATCGTGCCATTGCCCTTGCCGGCGAGCAGCACCGGCAGGTCGTGGTGCGAGTGCCGGTTGCCATCGGCGATGGCCGAGCCGTAGACGATCATCGAGTGATCGAGCAGCGTCCCTTCGCCATCCTTGGTCGCGTCGAGTTTTTCGAGGAACTCGGCGAACCGGGTAATGAGATACTTGTCGATCTTGGCGATCTGGTCGATCCAGTCCTGCTTGTCCTGGTGGTGCGACAGGTGGTGATGGCCGTCGTTGACGCCGACCATCGGGTAGCTGCGGTTGCTCCCCTCGTTGGCCAGCATGTAGGTGGCGACGCGGGTGCTGTCGGTCTGGAACGCAAGCGCGAGCAGATCGAACATCTGCCGGACGTGCTCGTCGGTGTCCTTGGGATTCCCCTCCGGCTCGGGATAATCCGGAATGACCCGCTGGGCGGTCTCGGTCTGCGCGCGTTCGATCCGCTGTTCGAGCTCGCGGACGCTGGTGAAATACTCTTCGAGTTTGCGGCGGTCGGTCTGGCCGAGCTTCGTCTGCAGCTTGGACGCATCCGATGCGACGAGATCCAGCACGCTTTGACGCGCGGCGTCGCGGCGGGCGCGGGTGGCGGCTTCTTCCCGGTCGCCGAACAGCCGCCGGAAGACCGACCGCGGATTCACTTCCTTGGACATCGGCGTGGTCGCCGTCTTCCACGAGATGCTGTTCGAGTACGCGCAGCTATAGCCGGAGTCGCACTGCCCCGCGTTGCGGCCCCCTTCGGTGCCGACCTCCAGCGACGGCAACTTGGTGTACTTGCCGGTCTGCTCGGCGGCGACCTGATCGACGGAGACGCCGTTCTTGATGTCCGCCCCGGCGGTCTTCACGGGATGCGCGCCGGTGAGGAACGCCGCCGCCGAGCGCGCATGGTCCCCGGGGCCGTCCCCCTTGGCGCGGGCGTTGTCCTGCATCAGTCCGTCGAGGACGCAGAGTTTGGATTTAACCTTGGCGAGCGGCTCCAGCGTGGGGGACAACGTCCAGTCCGAGCCTTCGCCTTTGACCTCCCAATTGGGAACGATCACGCCGTTCGGCACGAACACGAACAACATGCGGTTCGGCGACGCCACCAGCGGCGCGCCCCACCCGCGGGTCGGCGTCATCGCCTCCAGCAGCGGCAACGCCATCGTCGCGCCGACCCCCTTCAAGAACGTCCGTCGCGGCAACCGGAAACCAGCCATATTTGTGTGTCCGTTGGATGTCAGTGTTTCTGGATACTAACCCGAAGCGTTAGCGTGGGCGAGCGCTCGCCCTCGCTTACGCTTCGGGTTGGTGTTTATTCCGGCGCTTCGCCGCGCCGCATGCGGAACGCTTCGCTTTTCACGACCGCCGTCACCAACGCCGAGAACCGGTAGTCACCCGCCTTCATTTGGTCGGCGATCCGGTTCACCGTGCAACGGTCATAATACTCCAAACCCCGCCCCAGGGCGTAGGTCAACAGCTTTTCGGACAGAGACCGGCCGAACTGGTCCTGCCGGCCCTTCAGCACGGCGGCTAGCTCTCTGGGACCATTGAACTTGCTGCCGTCGGGCAACTCGCCGGTGGTGTCGATCGGCTGGCCGCGGTCGGTGTCGCGGTAACGGCCGATGGCGTCGAAGTTCTCCAGGCCGAACCCCAGATCGTCCATCACCCGATGGCACGACGCGCACGAGGCATTCTCCCGGTGCAACTGCAACTGCTCCCGCAGCGTCGCGTTGTCGGCGGCCTTGGTCGCTTCCAACTCGGGCACGTTCGGCGGCGGGGGCGGCGGGGGCGTGTTGAGCACGACCTCCATGATCCACTTGCCGCGCTTCACCGGCGATGTGCGGTTGGGGTTCGACGTCATCGTCATCACGCTCGCCTGCGTGAGCAGTCCCGCCCGGGGCGAACCGGCCACGCTGACCTTGCAAAACTCCGGCCCGGTCACGTCGGTCATGCCGTAATGCTTCGCGAGCCGTTCGTTGACGAACGTGTAATCGGCGTCGAGCAACTCCAGCACGCTCAGGTCGTTCTGCATGACGTGCGCGAACAGCCGCTTGGTTTCCTGCTGCATGTCCTCGCGCAGCTCCGGGCTGAACTCCGGGAACTGCTCCGGGTCGGGCGTAATCTCATCCAGCACCCGCAATTGCAGCCACTGCTCGGCGAAGTTGTCGACGAGCGCCTGCGACCGCGGGTCTTTGAGCATCCGCTGAATCTGCGCTGCGATGATGTCGTCGCGGTGCAGCTCGTCCCGCTCGGCGAGCGCGAACAACTCGTCGTCCGGCAGGCTCGCCCACAGGAAGTACGACAGCCGCGACGCCAGCTCGTAATCGTTGAGCGCATGCGCGTCCTTCGCATCGTTGGGGTTGCGGTCGGTCTCGACGCGGAACAGGAACTGCGGCGACACCAGCACCGCGGTCAGCACCGTCTGCATCGCGACGTCGAACGACTGCCCGTCCTTGACCGACCGCTCGACGAGCCCGACGTAACCGTCCATCTCCGATTCGCCGACGGTCCGGCGAAAGGCCCGCTTGAGGAACGGCCGCAGGTTCTCCCGGAGGGCGGCGTTCACGGTCACGTCATCGGCCGGACGCTTCGCCAGAAAGCTCTTCTGGAACGCGGTCGCGAAGTTGCTGTCGATTTCGAGCGGGCCGACGATCTCGATGTGATGCACGTACAGATTGCGGTCTTCCTTGCGCTGCTCGTCGTAGAAATCGTTGGTGAACGCCGCGGCGAAGCGGTGCTTGCCACCGGTGACCGTCACCTCGACGTCGTGCTCTTCGCCGCGACGGCGCGAGTTGACGTCCACCGTCTTGAGCGCCTTGCCATCGACCCGGAACTCCAGTTTCGCCGCTTCGTCGCCGGCCCGCTGCCCGCTAGCTTTGACGCGGAACCGGTACTTGCCCGCGATGGGCACCTCGTAATCGGCGGCGACGAACCCCTCCGAAAGGATGCCCACCGTATCGCCGGAATCGTGCGCGGACGGCCCCTTGAACAACTCGCCCGGACTGTAATGCTTCGTGCGGGGGCGGTTGACGTCGACGATGACCAGCGCCCGCTGCGCGACGGTCTCGGCCGCTTCGAGATACTTCTCCATCAACAGCGGCGGCAACGACAGCACGTCGCCGATGTTGTCGAACCCGTAGCCGACGTCGTCGGTCGGGAAGTCGGCCGCCGGCTGGAAGTCGACGCCGACCAGGTCGCGGATCGTATTGTTGTACTCGGCGCGGTTGAGGCGACGAATCGTCACGCGGCCGGGGTCCACCCCCTGCGTGCAATCCACGTGGTACAGCGCGTGGTTCAGATACGCGACCAGCGCTTCCTTCTCGGCGGCGGTCGGTTGTTCGGAATCGGCGGGAGGCATCAACCCCTGCGTGACCAGATCGAGCGCCCGCTCCCACAGCTTGCGGTCCTTCAGCAGGCCCCGCTCGTCGACGTACTTCGCAAACGTGATGTCCCCCTCGGGCGCCTCGCCGCCGTGGCACTCGATGCAATACTTCTTAACGAACGGCGCGGCCTGCGTCGCAAACTGCGGCTTCGCGGGCCGGTCGTCCGCATGGACCACCGCGGGGCCGAGTCCGGTCGCAGCGCCGCCGCTGCCCGATCCCAACCACGGCAAGACGGCGACGGCTGTCGCCAGCACCAGCGCCGCCGCCCCGCTGACGAGCCACCAGCGATACGTCCTTCGGGCGCGCTTGGGGACTGTACTTTTTTTGCGGTGGGTGGCCGGGGCTGGAGCCGCTTCGGCGAAGCCCCGGTCTGTCGCGCGCTCACCGGGGCTTCCCTCCCGTTGGTCGGTCCAGCCCCGGCCAC
>JAWXBB010000665.1:0-11185 GCA_034439795.1 Planctomycetaceae bacterium
AGCGGAGACGATCGGCGGCCCCCCGACGACGTGCGTGTCGGTATGGGCCGCGGCCTGATGACGGCTGCCGCATTTGGGGCAGATCGGCACGTTGGCCGCGGCGGGGACGTAGGTAATGCCGCATTGTTCGCAGAAGACGGCGGCGAGCAGCCGGGTTTGACGGCCGGCGGCAGTCCGGTTGGACATCTCGGCTGGTTCCTCGGCACAAATAAATTGACCCGGTCGGGCCGCGTGCCTACAGTGGAGTGTACCAGTCCGGGTGCGGGGCCACATCCGGCGTCGAGTGCGGGCCGCGGGTTTTTCGCTGGCCCGACCGGACTCTCCGACAGGCACATTGTCCATGTCCGACACGCCGACGCCCCCCGTAAGCTCGCCCGGCGACGACCAATCTTCGGTCCCGGGCGCGTCGTTCAGTCTGTCCGCCGTCTCCGCGGTCACGACCAGTGCTTCGTTGGGTGACGTCGAATCTTGCGCTCGGACGACCGTCGGGGAATTTTTTCCCGACGAAATCCCAACCGTGGCTGTCGCACCGCCGCGCAAACCGGGGCCGGGTTTGCCCGAGGCGCTCGCCTGGACGTTCGGCGTCCTGTTCGCCCACATCGCCGCCACGGTGGGGGTCGGCATCGTCATTGTCCTGCTGTTGGTGTTCAGCGGCGGCAACGCGGCACAACTGGCCACCGTGGACGCGGAGAGCGCACCGTATATCACGCTGCTGCTCGGCGGCGATCAGATGCTGGTGCTGCTGGCCACGCTGATTGCCGTGTCGTTGCGGTTTTCCCAACGGACCGCGCAGACTCTGAATCTGACGGCGCCCCACCCGCTGCACGTGGCCGCGGTCATCGGACTGGTGTTGCCGCTGTCGGCGATGAGCGGCGAAGTGTATCGCGTGACGGCCATCGGCTGGAAACAGATTGTCGACGGCCTGCCGATGCTGAAGTGGCTCGACGAGGCCAACACGGTCGAGTATCTGCAGGAAATCGCCGGCAGCATGTCCCTGCCGATGCTGTTGCTGATTGTTGCCGTGGGGCCGGCCTTTGCCGAGGAACTGGTCTTCCGCGGGGTCATCGGCCGGGGTCTGGTGGCGCGGTGGGGTCTGGTCGCAGGCGTGCTGATGACGTCGCTGCTGTTCGCGGCGGTGCACATGCATCCGGTGCATGTGATCGCGGTCGTGCCGATCGGGATCGCGTTGCACCTCATCTATCTTGCGACCCGCAGTTTCTGGACGCCGGTGCTGCTGCACTTTCTGAACAACGCCTGGGCGTCGGTGGCCTCGCAGATGGCGAGCACGGGCAACGTGGACGCCGCCGCGATGGACGCGCCGCTCAGTCCGACGCTGCTGCTGGCGTCGCTGACGGCGATCATCGTGCTCGGCGGATTGCTGTACCGGACCCGCACGCGGTATCTGCAACCGGACGGCCGCGAGTGGTCGCCGGGGTACGTCACCGCCGAGCAACCGCCGGCCGAGTTGCTGACGACGCGGGACTTTGGCCTCTGTTCGCGGCGGACGCTCGTCACCGCCGGCTCCGCGTGGGCCGCGTTCGCGGTGGCGTTTGTGTGTGAACTGGTCGCGTTCGCGCGGTGAAGACGCCCAGGGATTGCTATCCCTGGGCTTCGCGCACAACCGTCATCATCCGCACAACCGGACCGTCGTACGTGTGCTAAATTTGGGTATGAACACCCATCGTCTGCTCATTGGCTGTCTGTGCGTCCTGTCGTCGTCGCTGCTGTTGGATGCCGCTGCGCCGCGGACGATGGTCGAGATCGACTGGGACGGCCGGAAGCTCACCGGCACCGTCGCGCTGCACGATCCGGAGACCGGCTGGTTTCTCGAACGGGACGGCCGACTGACGACGGTAGAACTCTCCGGCGTCGGCAGCTTCAAGCGGCTGGGCAGCTATCGGCCGTTCTCGGCAATCGAGCTGCGCGAGCAGTTGTCGCGCGAGTTCGGCACGGGCTACACGGTGTCGTCGACCGGGCATTACCTCGTGGTGTCGTCCCGCGGCGGCGGCGATCGGTATGGGCGACTGTTTGAGGAATTGTACCGGCAGTTCGTCGTCAGCTTCGCCGCCCGCGGGTTCAAGATGACGGAGCCGGAGTTCCCGCTGGTCGCCGTCGTGCTGCCGGATCAGGCGAGCTTCGTGAAGTATTGCGTGGCAGAGAAAGTCCGGCCGCAACCGGGGCTGCTGGGGTACTATCTGCCGTCGTCGAACCGCGTCGCGCTGTACGACGCCGTCGCCAGCGGGCAGTCCACGGCCGACGGGTTGGACAGCACGGTCATCCACGAGGCGACGCATCAGGTCGCGTTCAACACGGGGGTGCATTCGCGGATCGGCGTCAGTCCGAAGTGGGTCGTCGAGGGGCTGGCGACCGTCTTCGAGCAGGAGAACGTCCGCCGCAATGACCGCGTGGGGCCGGTGATGTCCCGCGTGAACGAGGAGCGGTTCCGCTGGTTCCAGCAGTATCGCGGTCGCCGGCCGACGAAGTCGCTCGCCGACATCGTGCAGACGGATGTTCGGTTCACCTCGCAGACGCTCGACGCCTACAGCGAAGCGTGGGCGCTGATGTTCTTCCTGCTGGAGACGCGGCCCGCCGACACGGTGAAGTACCTCCGCAACCTCGCCGCCCGCGACCCGCTGAAGGAGGACCGCCCCGAAGACCGCCTCAAGGACTTCCAGTCCGCCTTCGGTAAAGATTTGTCGCTGCTGGAGGCGCACCTGCTGCGCTATTACGACAACGTGGGCGCGGAGTGAAGCCGAGGGTGTTTACGCCGCAGGCGTTGCACAATCCAGCCCAGGGTCGCGAGTCTTCGAGCGCACCCTGGGTCAGTGGTCGAGAGCGTCGTCTGCCCTGAAAGGGTTGCACAATGCCGGAGCGATTGTGTAACCCTTTCAGGGTTGGCCGAAATCTCGAAGACCGCGAACCCAGGGTGCGCTCGAAGACTCGCGACCCTGGGCTGGGTTGTCAAACGCCTTCGGCGTAGAAATCGTCAGCCCCCGAATTCTCAGAGGTGATGAAACGCTGGCGTGGTCCAACAGTCACGTTCCGTGGTACGGTCATTCTTCACCACTGACAACGGACCAATGACCTCCGTGAACTACTTCGCCCACGCCTTGCCGCATCTCGACCGGCCGTACTTCCTGGCGGGGACGGCGTTGCCGGACTGGTTGTCGGTGGTCGATCGGAAGTTGCGGCTGCGGCCGAAGCTGCTGGAGCCGCACTGCGAGTCTGAGGACGCCGTCGTCCGCGAACTCGCCCTGGGGGCGATGCGGCATCTGGACGACGACGGCTGGTTTCACGTCACGCGCGGGTTCGCCGAGACGACCGCGGAACTCGGTTTGCTGTTCCGGGAGCGACTGCGCGGCAGCGACGGCTTCCGTTGCGGATTTCTGGGGCACATCGTCACCGAACTGCTGCTGGACGCAGCGCTGATCGAGCGCGACCCCGTGCAGCTGGATGTGTATTACGAGCAGATGGCGACGGTGGACCCGCACGTCGTCGCCGTCGCAGTGGAACTGATGGCCGGCAGGCCGGCGGAGCATCTGGCCGAATTCGTCACGCTGTATCTGCGGGAGCGGATTCTGTGGGACTACCGGACGGATGAAGATTTGCTGCGGCGCTTGAATCAGGTGCTGCGGCGGGTCAAACTGTCGCCGCTGCCCGCGGAGGCCGCCGGTTGGCTGTCGGAGGCGCGAGTCCGCGTCACCGAACGGCTGCCGGAGCTGCTGCCGAGCGAGAATTATCCGTTTCTGTTGGAAGCCGCGGGATAGCCATCCCGCGGTTGTGAGTCTACCGACGTTCGACCGCGGGATGGCTATCCCGCGGCTTCTTAACACCCACATCCAGAGAATGCCGCCATGAAGTACGGAATGAACATGCTGTTGTGGACCTCGGATGTCACCGAGGAGCACTTCGGGCTGCTGGAAAACCTGAAGAAGTGGGGCTTCGACGGCGTCGAGCTCCCCGTCTTCGAGATGGAAGCGGGCAAGTTCCAGAAGGTCGGCAAGAAGCTGGACTCGCTCGGTCTCGCGCGGACCGCGGTCACCGTCTGCACCGACACCGAGAACCCGATCTCGCCCGATGCGAAGATTCGGGACGCCGGTCTCGCGCGGCTGATAAAGGCCGTCGACATGTGTGCGGCGTCGGGTTGCACGCACTTGTGCGGGCCGATTCACTCCGCCCTCGGCAGCTTCACCGGAGCCGGCCCCACGACGGACGAATGGAACTGGGGCAAGGACACGCTCGCCAAGGCCGCCGATTACGCGAAGTCGCAGAACGTGACGCTGGTCGTCGAGTACCTCAACCGGTTCGAGTGCTACTTCCTGACGAACGCCGCCGACGCCGCCCGGTTCTGCCGTGAGGTGAACCACACGCACCTGAAGATGATGTACGACACGTTCCACGCCAACATCGAAGAGAAGAACATCGCCGCGGCGATGCAAAGCTGCTGGGACCAGGTGGTGCACGTCCACATCAGCGAGAACGACCGCTCGACGCCCGGCGAAGGGCACGTCGACTGGGAGACCACGTTCCAGATGCTCAAGCAACTGCGCTACGACGGCTTCCTGATGGTGGAGGCGTTCGGCCTCGCATTGCCGGCCCTCGCCGCCGCGACGAAAATCTGGCGGCGGATGTTCCCGTCGGAAGAGTATCTGTCGCAGCAGGGGCTGGCGTTCATGAAGCGGATGATGGCGGGTTAGTGTTCCCGATTCGGGGTGCCATGCTTGCAGCTTTGGGCAAGCATGTGCCTTTCTCCGAGCCGGTCACCGAATGAAGACATGCTTGCCCAAAGCTGCAAGCATGGCACCCGGCGGAGAGAAATCGGTCCACAGATTTCACAGATTCCGCAGATTTGTCGGAAGAGACAGTCAACTGGCTTCCGGAATCGACTTCTGGATTTAATCTGTGTCATCTGCGAAATCTGTGGATAACTCTGCCTCTTGGCTGTGTTCATGCACGTCGCCCACATCATCACGCGGTTGATCGTCGGCGGGGCGCAGGAGAACACGCTGCTGACCGTCGAGGACCAGCAGCGCGACTACGGCGACCGGGTGGAACTCATCACCGGGCCGGGGTTGGGGCCGGAGGGGAGCCTCGAAGGCCGCGCTCGGGCCAACGGCGTTGACCTGCGGGTCATCCCTGACTTCCGCCGCAATCTGCATCCGGTCCGCGATTGGACCAGCTATCGCGAAATCCTCCGGCTGCTGCGCGAGATCAAACCGGACCTCGTCCACACCCACGCCTCCAAGGCGGGCATCCTGGGACGCTGGGCGGCGGCGAAGCTCGGCATTCCCGCGGTCCACACCATCCACGGGGCGGCGTTCCATTACGGGCAGCATCCGCTCGCGTTCCGGCTGTATCGGCAACTGGAACGGCACGCCGCGCCGATGACCGCGAAGTTCATCAGCGTCGCCGATGCGATGACCGACCAATACGTCGCCGCCGGCGTGGCCCCGCGCGAGAAGTTCGTGACGATCTATTCCGGGTTCGACGTCGAGCCGTTCCTCTCGCCGCCGCGGCCCCCGTTGGAGGTCCGTCGTGAGTTGGGACTGTCGCCGGAGCACGCCGTCATCGGCAAAGTGGGACGGCTGTTTCATCTCAAGGGACACGAGTTCGTCATCGAAGCGGCCCGCACGGTCTGCGAACGGTTCCCGCAGGTTCGGTTCCTGTTCGTCGGCGACGGCATTCTGCGCGGCCAGTACGAGCGGCGGCTGGACGAGCTCGGCCTCCGCGACCGGTTCGTGTTCGCGGGGCTGGTGCCGCCGGACAAAGTCGCCGAACTGGTCCACGCGATGGACGTCGTCGTCCACACCAGCCTATGGGAGGGGCTCGCACGGGTCTTGCCGCAGGGTCTCATCGCGGGCAAGCCGGTCGTGAGCTACGCCATCGACGGGGCGAAAGAAGTCGTGATCCCCGGCGAGACGGGCTACCTCGTGCCGCCGCAGTCAATTGATGAACTCGCAGCCGCGCTCGCCGAACTGGTCGCCGATCCCGCGTTGCGAGACCGTCTGGGAGCGACCGGCCGGGCACGGTTCACGGACCAATTCCGGCATCAGACGATGACGCGGCGGATACGGGATGTGTATGCGGAGGTGTTGGAGTCGCGTCCGGTCCCCTCTCCCCCGCTTCGGGGGAGAGGGTTAGGGTGAGGGGGTCGAGCGCTTCGCAGGACGATGACTGGGAATACCAGCCCGAAGCGTCAGCGAGGGGCAGACGAGCGTGAGCGAGGCGTCAAGTAGCGTTCGTCCTCGCTGACGCATCGGGTTGGTATTGCACCCGCCAGGGAGCGCTCCCCCCTCACCCCGACCCTCTCCCCCGAAGCGGGGGCGAGGGGGCCGGAAGAAGCCACACAGAATTGCGACGCACACCCTTCCGGGCCTGACCTGACGCCCGATGCCTGACACCTTCCCGCCCCCTCTGTTAGACTGCGCCGGTCGCGCAAACCCTACGGTGTCCCTTCGATGCGTTTTCGTCCGCCGCAGCCATCGCCGCAATGGAATCGCCGCGTGATGGGCTACGTGGCGGTGATTGCCGTCGTGGTGGTCGCGTTTCAACTGCTGCCGCCGGCGCGGCGACCGGCTGATAAGGCGACGGTACCGGCCGCGACGTCGTCGTTGCCGGAGCGGATGGTCGAGCCGGGCAGCCCGCTCGCGCCGGAGGAATTTCATGCGCCGCCGGATTTGGACCAGCGCGACCCACCGCCGATGCGGGAGGTCAGCGAGCCGGTGGCCGCCGTCAATCGGGCCAAGGCCGATCCGCAATTCGACAAGGCAGCGCTGGCCGCCGTGCGCGACAACACGCTGGGGGTCCGGGCCGATGAGGCGGAGGCGTTCTTCACCGTGCTCGATCATGCCCGCCGCGTCCCGGCGACGGAGCTGGACCAGGCGGCCCGGTCGGGCGTGCAGTACGTCAATCTGATGAGCGACCCGGCGCTGTATCGCGGCGAGCCGGTCACCGTCACGGGGGAGATGTGGCGGCTATCGGAGTTTACGGCGAGCCAGAACCGTCACGGTCTCACGCGGCTGTACGAGGCGTGGGTCTTCACCAGCGACTCCAGCACGCATCCATTGCGGATCGTCGCGACCGGGCTGGGGGAGGATCTCCAGCCGGGGGATAGCCAGCGGACGCCGGTGCGCGTCACCGGATACTTCTTCAAGCGCGAGGGGTACGAGACCAAGGCGGGATTGCAGGTCGCCCCGACGTTGCTGGCCGGTCAGATCGTGCGGCATCACTCTCCCGGCGCTCCGCCATCCGCCGAGGGGGTCGCCCCGATGCTGTTGGGGCTGGTCGTGGCCATTGGGCTGATTTTGTCCGTCACGCTGCTCTCGTTCGCCGGGAACGACCGTCGCGACCCGCGGCGAGCCGGCCCGTTGCCGGCCCTGTCCGATGATGCCGCGCGTCGGGTGGAGACGCTCGACCCTCGCAGCGTCTCGGAGCAGTTGCGGGAGCTGGCCGAGCGGGAGCGGATGGGTCCGCTGCTGTCGGCGAGTCCGGCCGGAGATGGTCCGCGGAAATCGGGCGACGAATACGTCGAGCTGCCGACGCCGTTCCCGCCGACGCGCGTCCCGCGGCCGGAACGCTAACCCGAAGCGTCAGCGAGGACGAGCGCTCCCTGCCGCGCCCGAGTGTCCCGGCCAAGGAGGCTTTGCGACGTGGCCGGGCCGAGGGAACACGCGCCCGGACACGTCGAGGACTCCGTGTCCGTGACATCCAGCGCGGCAGGGAGCGACCGTCCTCGCTGACGCTTCGGGCTAGTATCGGACGCCACCCAGAATCGAGACATCGGACCCAGCCGGGCAACCGCCGCGGCCGTCATAACCGGCCCGGACGACGGGGTTCAGCGGTGCGGCGGATAACTGCTCTTGCGGCGGCCCGGTCGGGGTCACTACGGTGCATGGGAGACCAAGCGTATCGCGTCCGCACGGGCGCGGCCTTCACACCTTGCGGGAACAGCCTCCATGAAGCCCTGGTCGTGCGTGGGAATGCTGGCGCTGCTGAGCGTCGTCGGCTGCGGGCCGATTACTTACACCGTCAATTTCACCAACAATTCGCCGCAGGTCACCGACTTTGTGGTCGACGAGCGGGGCATTGACGACGACTCGTTCGCCCCTCAAGTCGCCGGGTCCGGGGGCAAGGCGACCGTCGAGCACGACACCACTTCGAGCACCACCAACATCGCGTCCGGAACGCTGATCGGGCAGCAGTTGGTCATCACCGACGCCCGCTGCAGCGCCCGGGTGACTGACGGCGACACCGTCGAGGTCGTCAAGGCGGCGGATGGCTCGCTGACCTGCACCGTCATTCCCGGCAGTCCGCAGTCGGTGACGAGCGCCGCGACCCGGGCCGTGAAGGGCGTGCTGGGGCGGTAGCCTTCGCTCAACTCCCTCTCCCGGCGCTTCGCTGGGAGAGGGCCGGGGTGAGGGTGCTTGCGTTTTTTCTTTACTCCGGTCGAAGGAAGAGAAAGCCGAAAGGCACCCTCATCCTAACCCTCTCCCACCGAAGCGGCGGGCGAGGGGACAAAACAGATGGCCGTCTGTTCTCGCACGGAACAGTCCAACCATCCTCAGCGCCGGACCCTTCCCGAATTGACAACGAAATCGTTCCGACTGTAGGCTCCCGCTGGGCGGAATCGCCGTCCCCATTCCCGAGCGTGGACCCAGCGGCGGCTCTGGAAGGCATTCACAGCCCGACTGGGAGTCTGTGGCTGATGTCGTTACCGACCGAATTGACCCCGATGGACGACCGCCTCGCCGCCTGCGAGGAGTTGCTCGGCTATCGGTTCCAGGACCGCGAACTCCTGCAGCGGTGCCTGACGCATGCGTCGATCGCCCGGACCCGGCTCGACTCCAACGAGCGGCTGGAGTTTCTGGGCGACGCGATTCTCGGCGCGGTCACCTGCGAACTGTTGTTCCACCGCTTTCCCGAAGAAGCCGAGGGGGAGCTGACGCGGATCAAGTCGATCATCGTCAGCCGCATCACCTGCGCCCACATCAGCGAAGAGATCGGCCTCGACCGCTGCCTGATGCTCGGCAAGGGACTGAGCGTGGGAGACCAGGTGCCGAGCTCCGTTGTGGCGGCGGTGTTCGAGTCGCTGGTGGCGGGGATCTATCTCGACGGCGGCCTCGACGCCGTCCGGCTGTTCATCCACCGCTGGGTCGAGCCGGAGATCGACCGGACGCTGGAGACGCAGCACGGGAAGAACTTCAAGAGCCTGCTGCAGCAGCTGGCGCAGAAGTCGCTGGGGGCGACGCCGGTCTACACGCTGCTGGACGAGAAGGGCCCGGACCACTCCAAGTGCTTCAAGGTCTCGGCGAGCGTGGGGAGCGAGACGTTCCCCCCGGCGTGGGGACCGAACAAGAAAGAGGCCGAGCAGCGGGCGGCTGAGAACGCCTGGTGCCGGCTGCAAAGCCAGCCGCTGCCACACGTTGCGGAGTGACCGCAATCGCCCCGTTAGCCGCGACCCGGAGGCTCTGCGCAGGGGAGCGCTGGGTGGAGCGACCATAACGTGTCGTGCGCTTCACCCCGCGCTCCCCTGCGCAGAGCCTCCGGGTCGCGGCTAACGGGCGCTGATCGGGGGGGGGTAAAAAACAAGAGGCGGTCGATGGAGATCGACCGCCTCTCGGCGAATTGGGCGTGGTTACGCCGCCAATTACATGGGCGAAGGCGTAGAAGCAGTCTTCTTCTTCGCAGACTTCTTCTTCGCGGACTTCTTGGCAGCCTTCTTCGGGGCGGCCTTCTTCTTCGCGGTCTTCTTGGCAGCCTTCTTCGCAGCTTTCTTCTTGGCCACTGTCTTGCCTCCTTCCAGAGAGACTTGCGTGACCGTCTTCGCCGCTGACATACCGGGCTAAGCTGATCGGCGTCGACGCGTCACCTCGACCGAATCCCTTCCGACCTGTCAACCGTGACAAGTCGCGTGGTCGAGATTGAGTCGCACTGAAGTGTTCGATTGACCGCGGCAGCAGTCTGGGTCTTCACTTGACAGCACGAGCATCAACCCCATTGCCACTGAACTGGTCGCAATGCTAAGCATTTCTGAAATTACTTCAAGTCTTTTATGCGACTCTCCGCACAGAATTTCCACGATTTTTCCAAACCGCGCGCGCGCCGCATCGCGCTCTGAGGTCCGCTGCGCGCGGCAATCGGCGCTCTTCGCGCGCTCGCCGCGGGGTCATTCAAGTCGTCGATCGCGCGCTCATCGCGCGCGATCGCATCACCGCGCGCGGTCTGCGCGACGATCATTGCGAGAGCGATGATGCGCATCGCGCATGTTGCAATATCATCAGATTTCCAAGCAGAAAACACGTCATAGCGAGATTGTCGCCAAGCCAGCGAATGGCGTGCGATGACGTTGCGGTGACGATCTCGCGCGCTGCATTCGCGCGCGACGCGCGCTGTTCGACAGCGGTCGCACGCGCTGGTCATGAGCGCGCTGCGCGGAGCGCAAACGGCGATCGTCATGCCGCGCGAACTCAGCCGACGCCGCGCGCGAGGTCGTCCAAAATATTTTGCATGTAGGTCATGCTTTTCCTCGCGATATGCTCCGCGCCGGGTTTGTAATCGAACACCTCGACCGACACCCAGCCGTCGTAGCGCGACTCTGCGAGCGCGCGAAAGATCGGATGGTAGTCAGTCGCGCCCATCCCCGGGCCGAGCAGATTGCTGTCGTTGACGTGGACGTGTTTCGTCACCGCGGCGTGCTCGGCGATCAGTTCCGGCATCGGCGTCGGCTCCGACAACATCGCCTTCACGTCCTGATGCAACTGGAAGCACGGATGGTCCACCATCGCGATCAGCTCGCAGGCGTCCGCGCACGTGTTGCAGAAGTCGGTCTCCTTCGGCGTCAACGGCTCCATGCAGATCGTCACCCCGCGGTCGGCCAGGACCGGCATCACCCCGCGGAAGACCTCCGCGGCGTTCGCGTACGCCTCGTCCCGCGACATCCCCGGCTCCAGGTTCCGCTGGGCGGGCGATCCGAAGACCATCACCGTCCCCCCCAGATCGCCGCACGCCTGGCCGAGTTCGATCAGATACCGCGTCGTGGCGGCCCGCCGGGCGTTGTCGGCCGTGGTGAGATGCAGCCCCTCGGTCTTGGCCAACAGCCAGTGCAGCCCGCAGATTTCAACGCCGTGATCGGCCGCAATCGTCCGCAATTCCCGCCGGCGGTCGGCGGAGACGTCGGTGATCCGGG
>JAWXBB010000666.1:0-2763 GCA_034439795.1 Planctomycetaceae bacterium
CTCGGAATCCAGTGGCAGCGGGCGAAGTCACTCGATATTTTGAGGACGCGGGCCTGCTCCCCGCCGTCTGGCGCGCTCGACGCAGTTGGTGGGGCGGCATGCTCGCCGCGGCCTATCGCCAGTTTCCGACGTTGCGTCAGAACGTATCGGCGTTGCTGGTGCTGTTGCTGGCCGGCATGACCACGTGGATCGCGACGGTCTGGACGCAGGCCCAACTGCGGTCGACGTGCCGCAATGCCGCGCTGGAAGTTTCGGCCCGGTTGTGGCGTCAACTTCATCGGCAGGCGATGCGGCTGGAGACGGAAGACCTCGACGGCAGCGGCGTCGCCGGCACGCAGACGCTGTTTACGGTGGAGATCGAACGCCTCCGCACGAATCTGTACGAGTGGCTGTACCGAGGAGCCCGTTATCGCTGGGAACTGGCGTTCCTCATCGTGGCGGCGTGCAGCGTGGAATGGCTGCTCGCGGTGCAATGGACGCTGCTGAGCATTCTCGGCGGCTATGTGGTTTCGCGCAGCCGGACGCGCGTCGCGAAGACTCTGCAAGTCGCCCGCGATCGGGCCACCCGGGAACTGGACAAACTGGCCGATGCGCTACGGGCAGCGCGACTGGTCCGCGGCTTTGCGATGGACGTTCAGGAGACGGAGTCCTTTCAAGCACGATTGGCGCGCTACGTCACGGAAGTCCGCATTCAGAACCGCGTCGAAGACAACCCGCTGTGGCTGCGGCTGCTGGCCGCCACCGTGGCGGCGGCGCTGGCGGCCTTGTCGCTGTTCCTGCTCGGCGTCAAGGTGCTGATGCAGGACGTGAGTCCCGCAGGGGGAGGCGTGTTCCTCGTAGCGTTTCTGTTCGGCATGCGCGCCGTGCATGAGGCCTGGCGGCTGCCCGAATGGCGAGCCGAAGTGACGCACGCCGCCAGCAAGATCTGGCGGTATCTCGACGTGTTGCCGACCGTCAGCCAGGCCGTGGGCGCCAAGTTCCTGCAGCCGCTGTCGAAAACGCTGCATTGGGAGTCGGTCACCTACCGCCAGCCGGGGGGGCGACTGCTGCTGGACCGGCTTGATCTGCAGCTCCGCGCCGGTCGCACGTACTCGGTGGCCAGTCTGGACACGCTGGAGTCTCGGGCTTTTCTCTATGTCTTGCTGCGGTTCGTCGAGCCGCAGTCCGGTCGGGTGCTGTTCGACGGCGAAGACATCGCCTGGGCCACGCTGGAATCGTTGCGAGCGGAGGTGTTGCTGGTCTCGGCGGACGACCCGTTGCTGCCGGGGACGGTTCTCGACAACATCCGCGCGGGCCGGCCCGAGATCACGCTCACGCAGGCGACCGATGCGGCCAAGGAGGCCCGCGCGCACAACTTCCTGTCCAAATTGCCGCAGGGTTACGACACCATTTTGACCGGAAGCGAGACCTTGCTCGACGCAGGGCAACGGTTTCGGCTGGCGCTCGCGCGGGCGCTGTTGCGGAAGCCGGCGGTCCTGCTCATCGAGGAGCCCGCCGAGGAACTGGACGAGGATGCCAAGCAACTGATCGACGACATCTACGCCCGGATCTGCGCGGGCCGGACGGTGTTCTTTCTCGCGCGGCGGCTGTCGACCATCCGCCGCAGCGACGACGTGATCATGCTCCGCGCGGGCCGGGTGGAAGCCTTCGGCCCGCACGCCTTGCTGGTGAAGGAGTCGCCGCTGTACCAGCATTGGGAGTACGTCCATTTCCACGAATTCCGCCACGACGAGCAGGCGTGATCGCGAACGGCGAAGCGGAATGACGATACGCGGACTCCGACTGGCCCTGCTGACCATCGTTCTGCTCGCCAATGTCTCTGCGGCTGCGGAATTCACGCCCACGGCCGACTACGAACCCCGCGAACTGTGCGGCTTCGCCTTGCGGGTCCATCCCGCTGCAATCCAGCACGCCGACGATCTGGCCGTGTGCCTCGAAGAGTTGGAATCGCAGTTGCGGAACATTCAGCGCGTGGTTCCGGATCGGGCGTTGGCGGAGCTTCAGAAGGTGCCGTTCTGGATTGAATGGCAGGTGAAGCCGCGCGGCGCCGCCGAGGTCCACGTCTCGGCCGGTTGGCTGAAAGAGAACGGTTACAACCCGGACAAGCTGTACGGCGTGGAGATCAACAACTGCCGCAATTTCGTGGACTGGTCGCGGTCCACGCAGCCGTGGATGGTGCTGCACGAGCTGGCGCACGCGTATCATCATCGCGTGCTGGGGGCCGACCATCGCGGCTTGCGGACGGCGTTCGCCGAGGCGTCGGAACAGCAGTTGTACGAGGTCGCCCTGCACGTCAACGGCCGCCGCGAGCGCGCCTACGCGCTGACGAATGTGGACGAATACTTCGCCGAGTTGACGGAAGCGTATTTCGGCAAGAACGACTTCTATCCGTTCCTGCCCGCGGAGCTGCGCGAACACGATCCCGTCGGCCATCTCGCGCTGCAAGCCATCTGGGGCGACCCGGTCGATCGTCGCTAAGAGGCGCTTTCAAACCCAGTTTTGATTATTGCCATTGGAGGCGGGACATTGATCGGACGTCCGGTACGCCGCAGGCGTTCGATCACACAGCCCAGGGTCGCGAGTCTGCGAGCGCACCCTGGGGAATTGTCGTCCACGTGAAATCGACCCTGAAAGGGTCGCATCATCGACGGCGTCGAACCGTTATGAAACTCTTTCAGGGTATGGGCTTCATCATCGATCGCCACCCAGGGTGCGCTCGCAGACTCGCGACCTTGGACTGTGATATACAACGCCTTCGGCGTA
>JAWXBB010000667.1:0-9273 GCA_034439795.1 Planctomycetaceae bacterium
CCTACGATGTCGACGGCGACGGCTTGAGCGACGTCATCACCAGCCTGCAGGCCCACGGTTACGGCTTGGTGTGGTATCGCCAGACGAAGGACGGCGACGCCCGCAAGTTCACCGCGAACAAAATTCTGGGAGCGACCGCGGAGGAGAATCCGTACGGCGTGACGTTCTCGCAATTGCACGCCATCGACCTCGTCGACATGAACGGCGATGGCCTGAAGGACATCATCACCGGCAAGCGGTACTGGGCCCACGGTCCGAAGGGAGACGCGGAACCGAACGCGCCCGCCGTCGTGTACTGGTTCGAGTTGAAGCGGACCGCGAGCGGCAAGGTCGATTGGGTGCCGCACTTCATCGACGACGATTCCGGCGTCGGCACGCAGGTGATGGCGGGGGACATCAGCGGGGACGGCCGGCCCGACGTCGTCGTCGGCAACAAGAAGGGGATCTTCGCGCACATCCAGGAATCGAGCGGCAAGTAGGTCCGCACATTCTCTGAAGAAGCCTCGGGATCGCCATCCTGCGGTGTTTCTCCAATACATCACTACAAACTGGACTCTGTAACTATGTTCGCAGTCACGCGTGCTTCATGGTTGGGAATGATCCTTGCCGTTCCGTTCCTCATTATGGCAATGGGATGTTTCATTGAGTCCGATAACTTCGTTTCAAATCAGAAGCTTCGAACCGGCGTCCACAATATTCTCGGAGCTCCTGACACCACTTATAGTTTTCGATATGCGTCAACTGTTCTCTTTGGAATTCCCGCATTGATTCTCATCGGACGTTCGCTCTTTGCTCCAAAGGTGTCACAGACAATCTCGCTCGCAGTCGGCGGTTTTCCTGCTTCGGTTATCATCACAAGCTGTTTCTTCGGCCGGACAGATTTTTGCAGCATGTTGCTGTTCGGTACGATTTCGCTCGGGCTGATTGTTTATGGTCTGCAACCAAGCACAAAACTCGACGACCACGCAACCAAGGCCAAGTGACTGATAAATGCCCGATCACTGGCAGTGAATCTCCCGTGACTTCAATGTGATTCTCTTCTTCCGACTCTCGACCCCGCACTCACATCCGGAACCGGAACAGCCGCCGCAGGGACTGGGCGATCCACCAAGCAGTCGTGTGTTCCGCGACTATGAACCGCGCGCTGCCGCGCATGCCGGTGCGGAGGACGTGTTCGTCGTCGGTCAGGTTGACCTTCGCCTGGTACGTCAGCTCCTGCAGCCGTTCGGTTTGATCGGGCAGGCTTTCCGTGGCGAGCGGGCCGCCGGCTTTGGTCGAGAGGGCGATCGGCACGGTCTCGGCCTGCTGGTGCGACATCTCGGCGATCTCGCCCCGGAACACGCGGTCGGGCAGCGAATCGAGCTTGAGACTCACGCGGTCGCCGACGGTCACCTCGTTGCGATGCACCTGTGGCAGGTACAGCACGGCCTGCAACCCCTCGCCGGGGGCGATGCTGGCCAGTTGCGTGCGGATCTCGATCCAACTGCCGAGGTTTTGCCGGTCGAGCGGCGTCGCATGCCACTGCGGCAAGGCCCGGTCGGGCAGATCGGGCGGCGGCGAACGGTAATCGGCCGCGACGATGCGACCGGCGGTCGGAGCCGTCACGGTGAGATGCTGCACCTGCTCGCGGACTTCGGCGAGCTGCTTCTCCAGTCCGAGCTGATGCTCGGACGCCACGGAGTAGTCGGACGCATTGTCCGCCGTCCGGGCCGCGGCGACGAGCACTTTCTGAGCGGCGAGGTCGTCCTCCAGTTTGCGGGCGCGATCGGCCAGTTCCTCGTTTTCCAGCACCAGCAGCACGTCGCCGGCGGCGACGAGGTCTCCGGGTTGGACTTTGATCTCTACCAAGCGCCCCGGCACCGCGCTGTAGAGATGAACCACGCCGGCGGGCTCGATGATCGCCGCGGCCTCGACGTACCACGGGATCGGTGCGAACAGCACGGCCGACAGGGCCGCGACGAACACGACGGCGGCCAGCGCCACGCTCCACCAGCGCACCGGGCCGTGGCGCGGCGTCTTGCCGATGCGGTACGTGCGAACTCCCAGCGACATGAGCAACCCCGCCATTGAAAAGAAGGCCGCCGTAATCCCCAGGCTCTGCAACTGGTGCGGCTTCAGCCACGAATACAGAAACAGCATGATGCTGCCGAACACGAACCAGCCGTACGCCGACGACGCGATCGCATACGCCGCGAACCAGCCCTGATTGTGCTGCGGCAACAACGGATCGGGCAGCAGGTCGAACCCGTACACGTTCCGGGCCAGCGACCGGTCGAGCAGCCGCTCGGCCTGGCTGCGCATGTTCGGAATGCCCAGATAATCCGCCAGCATGTAGTAGCCGTCGAATCGCATCAAGGGGTTGAGGTTGAAGATCACCGTAGTGATCGTCGTCACAAAGAACACGTTGAGCGCGAGATGGTTGATCAGCCCCGGCGCCGAAAACCACCAGACGTAAATCGCGAACGCCGATAGCACCGTCTCGAACAGCATCCCCCCGGCCCCGATCCAGATCCGCGGCCAGCGGTCGCGGATCAGCCAGGCGTCGGTCACGTCGCAGTACAGAGTGGGGGTGAACACCAGCAGCATCACGCCCATTTCGTGACACCGCCGGCCGTAGTAATGGCACGTCAACCCGTGGCCGAACTCGTGCAGAATCTTGCTCCCGGCCAGCGTGACCCACAGCCACATGATGTTCGGCCACGCGAAGAACTGCTGGAACTCGGGCAGCCGGCTGCGGAACTCGGCGAACTGCACCAGCACCAGCAACCACGACGACGCCACGAACAGCGACGCCAGCACGATGAACGGCGTCGAATACACCCAGCGGACCCACGGCAGCAGCGCTGTGAGCGTCCGCATCGGGTTCCAGCCGGGCAGCCGTGTGTACAGAATCTGTCCGAACAGACTCATCGCCTGCTTGCCGCGATTCTTTCTGACGCGATTTTGCAGCGTCTGCGCCTGACCGAGGCGGTCGCTGAGCACGAGACCCTTCTGATGCAGGTCGACGATCAGTGACTGCAGCTCGTCGAGCGTGAACCCGATCGCCGGGAAGTCGCGGTTGATCGCGGCCTTCAACTCCCGCAGCGAACGGCGGCCGTCGAGCAGTTGCAGCACGGCGAACTGCGACGGTTCGAGCCGATGGTATTGCAGGCCCAAAGGGTCTTTCACGCTGAAACCGGCGTCGGGGCCTTCGTCGAACCGCTCGAACTCCAGATCGGGCCGCGCACGCAGCGGCACCGGCCGGAAGGACGACGGAATCATTTCGCCGATGGACACGGGGAAGCCAGTTGAGTGTTGAGAGTGGGGAGTTAGAAGCCGCGGGATCGCCATCCCGCGGCGGTTTTCGTTGGAGTCCAGCCTTTAGGCTGTGCCTTTCGGATTTGGTCTGATCACTGAGGGAACATCGAAAGCGAAGACAGCCTAAAGGCTGGACTCCAACGGATGATCCGCGGGGGGTGGAACCCCCCGCGGCTTCTCCTACCACCACAGATACCGTTCGATGAACTCGATCACGTCGCCGAACAGGACGTAGCCGACGGGTTTCGTGCCGCAGGCGATCCGCGCCCGCACTTCCGCGCCGATGCGGCGTTGATCGCCCAGGTCGACGTTGAGATCGGCGATGCTGCGGACGACGAGCTGCTGTTCCTCGTTGAGGGTCGCACGGGTCGCGACTTCGCGCAGCGTGGCGTCGTAGTGCTGTTCCGGCTTCATGACCAGCACGAATTCGATCGGCAGCGGTTGGGAGGATTTCTCCTGCGCCCGCACCAGATGCCCCAGCCGCGACTCTTCGATTTTCAGTTCGAGCTGCCACGGACCGGATTCGTTCATGATCGACAGCAGCACGTCGCCCCTTTGGACGGGACGGTTCTTCAGCAATTGATCGACCTGAAACGTGGCAACGGTGCCGCGCACCGGCGCGCGGACTTCGAGCTTGGCGGCCCGTTCCGTCAGAATCTCGACGTGCCGCGTCAGGCCGATAATCTGTTCGCGGGCCTCTCCGAATTGTCCGAACAGCCGCAGTTCGTCGCTACGCTGACCGGATTTCCGGGCCTGGTCGATCTGGAATTGGAGCGCGCGGTGCAGCTTGCGTTTCTCGTCGAGCTGAGTCGTCGCCGTCACCAGTTCGGACTCGAGCTCCTTGCTTTCCAGCCGCGCGAGCAGATCCCCCCTGGCCACTTTTTGCCCGCTGGTCACCACGACTTCGCGGACTTCGGCGTCCATCGGCACGAAGACTTCCCGCTTGTCTGCCGGCAACAGCAGCCCTTCGGCCTCGATGCGGTACTCCCACGGCACGAAGACCATCGCGGCAATGAACGCAGCCAAGGCGACGGTCGCGCCGAGGATCGTCCACAGCCGGCTCCCGCGCAGCGTCCGCCAGAACCCGCCGATGGCCCGCCACAACGGCAGCAGGAACACGGAATCGTAAGTCAGCGCGTTGGCGAGCGGCCGGGCCACGCAGCGCGCGAGTTGGTCGGCCCGCCATTCCCAGTCGGACGGAATGTCCCCTTCGGTCAGTTGTTCGACGAGCAGGCAGCCGATCGTCTTGGCCTGACGTTTGCGGCGCAGATCCTGATCTTCCGTATGTTCCGGATTGGGATCGGCAACCTTGAGCGGCACCATCCGCAGCATCCGCGAATGCCCTTCGGCGAGATAATCGCCCAGCGGCTTCTCGATGGCGTCGGGCAGCACGACGTCCTCTTCGGGGAACGACAGCGGAATGCCCCCCTTGACGACGACGTTCGCCAATCGCTCGACGGTGCGAACCCACGGCGAACGCCGGGACAGCCGCGTCAATCCGCTCACCGCGGAGACCTTCGGATGGCGGCCGACGAGGACCGTCACACGGTCGCAACCAAGCCAGACGCGGCCGTCGTTGGCCCCGACGGCAGCGACCTCTTTGACGCTGAGCGTCTTCTGCAGACTCAGCGACAGTTGGACGAGTTTTTCCCATGCAGTGTGGTGCGGGTCTTCCGGAGCGGCGGCCGGTTGCGGTGCCGCCTCCACGGTCCCGGTGACCTGCTTGGCGGCCATCGCGGCGACGAGCGCCTGAGCGATCGCTTCCGGTAGGACAATGGTTTGCGGCGTCGCCGGCGGCTGAGCGGGTGGGACGGGCGCTGCCGAAAGCGGCGGTTGCGACCGCACTGGCGATGGGACCACAGCCGGGCTGACCTGAATGCGCGGCACGGGCGGTGGCGGAGTCGTCGGAACCGAGGGAGCCGAGACCTTGATCTTCGGCGGCGTCGCCTGTCCATTGCCGGCCGGCGGCGCGGGAATGATCGTCGGCGATGTGTTCACGATCGTCGTGGGGACGGGCGACGGGGGCGGAGCAACCACCGGCACGGGCGGTGCTGCCTCCGGCGCGATCGACGGCGGTGCATCGGCGCGCATGCGGCGCTCGACCAACGCGGCCAGTTCGTTCAGCAGATCGCTGAACGTGTCCGGCTCGAAGTTCGGCGTCGCACCATTCGGCAAGACTTCAAGGACGACCATCCCCTCCGACGTGCGGGCAGTCCGCGCTGCGAAGACAGACGGCCAGTTCTGAGCTTCGCCGTCGCCATTGACCGTCTGCGGCGGACTCCACACCAGCGGCTGGCCGCGCACGAAGACCGCGCTCAACCACTGTTCGTGGTCCGGCTTCAATTCCGTCTGCGTCAACCAGGGCAACTGCGTGAAGTCGCGATGCGCAACCAGACGGACTTCCTGGCTGCGACCGTCCACGTGCCAAACACCGACGGATTGGGCCAGTCCCGATTCCACCAGCCGCTCGGCGACCGCCTCGGACAGCGCAGTCCAGGAGTCATCCCGGCGATCGGCGAGATCGCTGATGAGATCCCAACCGCTCTGCACGCGGCCGGTAGGGACGGTTTGTGTCTCGCGGTCGGTCATCGGTCCTCCGCCAAATCCAAACAGGGATCCAAACCCATCTGCCGATACGTTCGCCAGCGCTTCTGCTCTTGCTTGCCGAGCTTGCGGCGGTCGCGGGCGTGTTGCCGCTCGATCCGGCGTTGCGCCTTGAGAAAGATCCCCAGCCAGGTCGCCGCTGACAGCTCGTCGCGGTGTTCGGCCAAGGCGGCGGCCTGCCAGCGTTTCTTCCACTTCTCCGGGACCAATTGAAACAGTTCGTCCTCGACAGAGACGATGAACTGGCACGTCCCCGGATCGCCCTGCCGGGCCGAGCGGCCGACCAGTTGCCGGTCGATGCGGCGGGCGGAGTGATACTCGGTGGCGATCACGTGCAATCCGCCGGCATTGCGCACCGCATTGTGCAGGATGATGTCGGTCCCGCGCCCGGCCATGTTCGTGGCGATGGTCACGCGGCCCGGTTGCCCGGCCTCGGCGATGATGTCGTTCTCTTCCGCGTCCTGCAGGGCATTGAGCAACCGGTGCGGCGTGTTCAGCTTCTTCAACCGTTCGCTCAGTTGCTCCGACGCCCGGATGGACGGCGTCCCCACGAGCACGGATCGACCCTGCTCGCGCAGCTCGGCGACCTGCTGAGCGACGGCGTCGAACTTCGCCGGCAGCGTCGCAAAGATCCGCGGCGGCAACGCCGCCCGGAGGCAGCGGCGGTGCGTCGGCACCCGGATCACCTTCAACCGGTACAGCCGACGGAACTCGCGTCGCGACGACCACGCCGTGCCGGTCATCCCCGCGACGAACGGATACAGACTCAAGTACCGCTGCAAGGTGATGCGGGCACCAACGGCGTGATCGTCGGTCGGCTCCATCCCCTCTTTGACCTCGACGGCCTGATGCAACCCCTCCTGCCACCGCCGGCCATCCATCGCGCGACCGGTGGATTCATCGACGATCTGCACTTCGTCCTCTTTGATGAGGTAGTCCCGATCGCGATGAAACGCCCATTGCGCCTGCAACGCGATCTCCACGCGCCGGTAAATCGTTTCCAGATCGTACCGACAGACGGCGGCCGGGCGGCGGTGCATCAGCACGCGGCGGCAACCCTGTTCGGTGAGCTGGGCCGACTTGTCCTCGGCCTTGAACACGAAGTCGTGACTGGCCGCCAGCAGCGCAGCCGTCTCGTGCGACCATTTGATCATGATCGCCAGGCTCTCTTCGGCCGTGGTGGGCAAAGCGATGATGAGCGGGGTCCGGCCTTCGTCGAGCAGAATGCTGTCGGCTTCGTCGATCATCGCGAAATGCCGGCCGCGCTGGACCGTTTTCGTCGATTTCGGCCCGTGCTCGTCATCGTCGTCGGGCGTGGAATCGGGCAGTTTCAGGCGATCGCGGAGGTAGTCGAAGCCGAACTCGTTGGCCGTGCCGTAGGTCACGTCGCAGGCGTAGACTTTCTTCCGCTGCGGCGTCTCCAGCGCGGCCTTCACGCAGCCGACGGACAGGCCGAGCAGTTCGTAGGTCGGCGTCAAATGCGCGGCGTCGCGCTCGGCGAGGTATTCGTTGGAGGTCATCACATGCGTGCCGCGGCCTTCGAGGGCGCGGACGAAGACCGGCCCGACGGCGGTCACCGTCTTCCCTTCGCCGGTCTGCATTTCGACAACCTGACCGGTTTGCAACGCCAGCCCGGCGTACAATTGGACGGGATACAGGTTGATGGACAGCGTGCGGCGGATCGCCTCACAGGCGGTGGCAAATCCGTCGATGAGCAGTTCCTGAGCGCCGACTCCGCTGCGGGCCTGCCAGCCCAGCGATTTCGCGAATTTCGTGAGTTCGCGGTCGGAGAGCGAGGCCAGCGACGGAAGGCGCGCCTGGATTTGCCGAACCTGCCGCCAACGACGGCTGAAACGGCCCGGTTGGGTCGTGCGGTCAATCACGGCAGCTGGCGCGGGAGTCGTCATGGCAGATTACACAACATCGTGCCATGATTTTCGGGGCCTGTCTCCGAGAAGCAACGGGGGTGCCCGGTGGGGACGCTACAAAGATTGACATTTTACCACGTACAGCACCGGTAGTGGTTCGGTCGATTGGTCGCGAAATGGAAAGCTGAATGCGATGACGCAATCTGGGGTGATTTTGCTGGCCGGTTTCGCCGCGACAACCATCGCCATGACCGCCGCCAGCCAAACGGCCGCCGTGGGGGATCGGGCCGTCGTCGAAGTGGAAACCTTCAGCGTCACGTACGTCGAACAAGCCCTGGTGGCGAGCGAACGGAACGGCGTGGTCGCCGTCGTCGATCTCCGCGAAGGGGACAGCGTGCGGGCCAGGCAACGGCTGATTCAGCTCAAGGACGAGTTGCAGCGGGCCCAGGTGGCCACGCTGACCCGGCAGGCGGACAGCCCCGAAAGCGACGCGAAAATCGAGGACGCGCGGCTGGCCAACCAGTTCGCCATCGAACGGTACAACATTGCCGTCGAGGCCAAGCGGACCAATCGCGACTCGGTCTCACGGGCCGAGTTGCTGGAGCAGAAAGCTGCCGCCGACCGCTCGGCGACGAAAATCGAGGAAGCCCGACTGGACCTGGAAGTGACCAAGCTCAAGAAGCAGGAGGCCGAGGCCGAACTGCGCATGTGCGCGATCCTGGCCCCCATCGACGGCTTCGTCACCCGGGTGCTGAAGCATCCCGGCGAGGCGGTGCAGTTGGGCGATCCCGTCGCCGAGGTCGTGAATCCCCGCAAGCTCAAGGTGGAAGGCTACGTCACGGCCGGCGATGCGCAACGGCTGAAACCCGGCATGAAAGCCACCGCCAGCCCCCACGTCGTCCCCAACACGGGGAACGCGACCCCCGTCTCGGCCACCGGGGTGCTGGTGTTCGTGGACGTCGGCGTCGAACCGGTCTCGCAACGGGTCCGCGTCTGGGCAGAGATCGACAACCGGGAGTTGAAGTTGCGACCCGGCCTGCTGGCGCGACTGACGATCGACACGACCCCGCCGGCGGAGCGCGAACCGGCGCGATAGCGGTGGCCCCAGTGACCCGGACGCTCAAAGCGTCCGGGTCACTTTGCGGCTCGCCGACTTCCCCGAGAAGGGCCGGTCCGGCATTGTGAACCGTCCTTCATCCGAGTATCGTGGAAGTTGAAGTTATTGCCTGTGAGCTGGTCGATCCGTGCGGTTCCCTTCGCTTTCCCCTCGCGGTTTGCGGATCTTGGCTTCAGGCAGCCACGTTTCAGAAAGCCACGCGCCGGTCGGTTGGATTGTCTCCTCGTCTCGACCGCCGGGTTGGTGTCCTTCCGGGAGTAGTTGTTATGCCGACGATTCGTTCAGAAGCTGTGGCCGAAGTGCTCTGGGAATTGAAGCGGCTGGAGAAGCTGGCGACATTCTCGGTGGTGGCGGAACGGGCGGGCTTCAAGGCCGGCGACGTGATCG
>JAWXBB010000668.1:0-5579 GCA_034439795.1 Planctomycetaceae bacterium
GCACATTGTTTGTTCGGAAACCAGGATGCTGAACCGGGTTCGACGCTGGTTCTGTCCCGATCTGGCGATCGACTTGGGGACGGCCAACACGCTGGTCGCGGTCCCCGGCGCGGGCGTTGTGCTCGATGAGCCGTCCGTCGTCGCATTGCAAAAAGGATCGCGGCGCGTGCTCGGTCGCGGCACCGCCGTCGGCAAGCTGGCTCGGCAGATGCTCGGCCGCACGCCCGACACCATCACCACCGTCCGTCCGGTCCAGAACGGCGTCATCACCGATTTCGAACTCTGCGAGGCCATGCTGCGGTACTTCCTGAAGAAGGTCGGCAGCGGCACGGCGGGGCTGCGGCCGCGCGTCGTGCTGCCGGTGCCGGGCAGCATCACGCCGGTGGAACGCCGGGCCGTGCTGACCAGCACCGAAAACGGCAAGGCAGGACGCGGCGGCGACCGCTGAAACGCACGACGAACGGCTGGAGAACGCCTGCGGATTTATCTCGTCTCCACTTCGGCAGCGCATCGTCCGGTTTCTCTGGAATCGGAAACACTGGACGACATTCGACACGCTGCGGGAAGGCTGTTGGGACGGGAAAGACGTTTCCGACGAAGCCGTCATCAAAGCCTGTCGCCGCATTCAGGAAGACCTGCGGGACCACCTCGCATTTGAGTTCTCGCCGACTGGCGGTCGCTTGCGGCTGGAAATCTTTCCTCAGAAGCCCATCGGCTGACGGACAGAATTCTGGACAGCGGTGTCCATCGCCCCGTCGGCACTCCCGGCGATAGTTCCCGTGTCGCTCAACCGTTGAGCGGCGGAAACCAACCGACCGGAGTGCAAGCCATGACCAGACCGCGAATTCGTTCTCCTGCGCTGCGGCGACTGCCCGACCCGACGACGATTCGTCGTGACTTAGGGGCCGTATCCCGCGAAGCCGCGTTGCTGCGATCCATGCTTCGATTGTCGGAGCGAATGCAGCGTCACATCGAACTGATTCAGTCCGCCAACCATTCAGCGAATGGACAGAACCCATGATGACCGTCGCCACAGCATCCCCCGCCGACGACTTCCCGAACTCCGATGAACTGCTGATTACCGCAAAGGAAGCCGCTCGCCGTCTCCGCATCAGCGACCGGAGTCTCTGGACGCTGACGAATCAGCGACTCATTCCGACGGTGCGAATCGGCCGCAGCGTTCGCTACCCGGTTGTCGCCCTGCGGCAATAGATTCAAGACCGGCAGCGTTACCGCCCCCAGGGGGGGTGTCAAAAGCTTGAACGTGCCAAAGAAACCGCGTTCGGCCTCGCGTCTCTGCCGCGTTCAACACGAAGCATTTTTGCGAGGCGAAAGCGTTGGCATCAAATGGGCAGTACCGTCGTCGGCCTTGCTCCCCTCCAGTCTCCTACCCGAAGGGGGGGGACTATAGGGGGGGGATGATTGGTGTTTGGCGTTGGGAGGTGATTGTCAGTTGGCTATCCTCCTCAGAAGGGTACGGAGGGAGTTGTTCTCTGAGGAGAATGAATTGGTTGAACTGGGAGGAAGCAGCAAGTTTCTGAGGGGAAGAAACCCCCGTCTCCCTCAGAAAAATCGCTGTCAGTTAATAAATTCAGCGATCTAGGAGTGGGTATGACCCGTTGAAACGGGGGTAGACCGCCGTCCGGTTAATAAATTCCGCAGTTTAGGGGTGTCGCAGCAACAACGCCGAAACCCTCAGAAACCGAACTTCATGCAATCGGGCCGGTCGGCTGTGACCGAACCCGCAGGAGAATCCACTGTGGCCAGCGTCTTCAAGCGAAACGACAGTCCGAACTGGATACGCCGAATGGTTCGACCACAACGGCAAACGCCTTTCCCGATCAACCCGAACGACGGACAAACGAGCGGCCGAACGCATCGCTTCGGCATGGGAACGCGATGCCGCACTTCGCCGGGAAAAGGTCATCGACCCGCGAGTGGAGCAGTTGGCTGCCGAAGGGGAGTTGCCCATCGAACACCACTTGCGAAACTATCTCGCCGCATTGGAAGCTGGGAATCGCACGGTCAAACATATCGAGACGGTGTCCCGAATCGTTGGGCGAGTTGCGGACTTCACGGGGTTCCGCAGCATCCGTGACATTTCGACCGACGGCATGAACCGCTACACGGCGGAACAACGCCGGGCAATGTCGCTGCGGACGGTTCAGTCGCATCTGGCCATCTTCAAGTCGTTCACGGCTTGGCTGGCACGGAACCACAAGCTGCCGTTCGATCCGCTGTCGTCAATTCGGATCGGCACTGCGGAATCGGATCGTCGCCGGGTTTGGCGAACGCTGATGCCGGAAGAATGGCAATGGATGAAGGTGGTCACTGCTGACCAACCCGTCCGATACGGCTTGACCGGCAGCGAACGGGCCTTGGTGTACGAACTGGCCATTCAGACCGGCTTGCGAGCGGCAGAACTGCGAAGCCTGCGGCGGTCCAATTTCCACTTGGACGGCAAGCAGCCATTCGTGCTGTGTCATGCCCAATCGACCAAAAACCGTAAGAACTGCCACCAGTTCATCCAGTTGGAATTGTCAAACGCCCTTCAGCGACAGTTCATGGGCAAGTCAACAGGTTCGGTCGCGTTCAATCTGCCTTCCGAATGGGATACGGCTGATATGCTCCGGGCTGATCTTGCCGCCGCTCGCGAAGCGTACCTGAGTGCAGCGAAGGTCGATCCCAACGAACTGGAACGGCGTCAGTCCGATGAGTTCCTTCAGCAGACGACCAGTGAAGGAAAGCTGGACTTCCACTCCCTTCGGCACACCTGCGGTTCATGGCTCGCCAAGTTGGGAGCGCATCCAAAGCTAATTCAGTCTGTGATGCGGCATTCGACGATCACGCTGACAATGGACCGCTACGGGCATACGTTCCCCGAAGAACAAGCGGAACTGATTCAGAAGTTGGACCGGCTGTTTCCGTCCGATGCGGCGAACCCCGCCGCCAGCCACTTACAGTATGTCTTACAGCAGTCTCAGCACGATTCAGAACGGCGGGATGCGACTCCGTGCGAGTCTGCCGCCCCAAGCCCACTTGCCGTCGCCAGTCGGAACTCCTCCGCAACTGCGGAGTTGTGCGAGCCGGTGCGACGGGCTGCGGTCAAAAACGAAATACACCCGGCAGGGGTCGAACCTGCGGCCTGCGGTTTAGGAAACCGCCGCTCTATCCAGCTGAGCTACGGGTGCCTGGATGTGAATTCTATCCGTTTTTCGACTGGATAGGCCGCAATCGGTCGAGGTGCGCCCGCCATATGTCAATCGGGGCAGGAAGGCGGGCGTCAATCGGTTGTGAGTGTCCGACGGTCCGCCACTGCGCTGGTGGCTTGAAATCGGGATGACTGGCGATGGACATTTCCTAACGACTTTTCGGCAATTGAACTTATGCACACTGCAATT
Source organism: Planctomycetaceae bacterium (assembly GCA_034439795.1). Classification (GTDB taxonomy): domain Bacteria; phylum Planctomycetota; class Planctomycetia; order Planctomycetales; family Planctomycetaceae; genus DSVQ01. Next base: position 3,402 of record JAWXBB010000668.1, read on the forward strand.
GCGCAAGTGCTTACGTTCACAGCAGATGAGTTCCACAGGCTGGCTGAGTCCTCTCAGCCTGCGGACTGATCGCCGAAACGCCCTCCGGTCGGTTCCCTTGTGTGAACCGGTCCGAAGGCCCACGCGCGATGACAAAGAATGTCCCGCCCCAACCGTCTCAAGTCAAGTCCACCGATTCCTCGACGCCGATGTCTGCGCCTCCCGACTCCGATCCGGCGGGACTCGTGCCGCGGTCCGCCCGTAAACGCCGGCGGGCGCGGTCCGACCGGGGTCTGCCCGACGACGCCGTCTTGGCCCAGCTCGCCACCACCTATCTCAAGGTGCAGCACGCCGCCTTCCCGGCACTGGTCACCTCGGAGGTCTTGCCACCGGTGACGCCGGAAGTGATCGCGGGCATGGTCGCGGACTTCCAGGCGCGACACCGCGGCGTACCTCCCTGTCCCACATTGGCGACGGCCCAGGTGAAAGCCGTCCAGCCGGCCAAGCTGGGGGCGGGGTACTTCCGCTATTCGTGCGACAACAGCAAGCCGACCTCGATCGAAGACCAGATGGTGAACGCCCTCCACAAGGCCGGCGGCGAACAGCGGTTCATTCCCTGGTGCTACGTCAATGCCGACTACTCGGTGACGGGGCTGGATGCCTCCCGACAGGGTTACTCGTCCCTCAAAGCTGTGCTGGCGGATCCGCAGCATCCCATCGACACGCTGTATATCGATGACTTCACGCGGGCCTCGCGCGACGAACTGGAGTGGTGGAAGCTGGCGCAGTCGGTCAAGAAACTCCGGAAACGGATGATCGGCGCATCGGACCAGTTCGATCTGGATAATCCCCATTGGGACATGCAGCTGACAATCTTCGGCCTGCTGTCGCGGCTCTTCATCAAGTCGCTCCGACAAAAGGTCTGCCGGGGCATGCGGGGCGCGATCTCGCGGGGCGGGGCGCTGGGGAAGCTGCCACTGGGGTTCACACGGCGCGCGAAACTCGATGCCTCGGGGCATCCGATCGTCGGGACGGGCGGCCGGCCCAGTCGAGAGATCTGTATTGACCCCGTCACGGCCGAGAACCGGCTGTTGATGTATCAGTTGTTCGTCCACGAGAACTGGACCTTGCAGCGGATCATGCGGCACTTCAACCAACTGGGGATCGATGGCTGGAACGGCTGGACGATTGGAGCCGTTCGCAAGCTGCTGGCGAGCCCCACGGCGATCGGCGTGTTCCGCTGGCATATGACCAGTCGGGAATACGACCCAGAGAAGGAGCGGTTCATCGTGGTCAAGAACCCGCGCAAGGATTGGGTCGTCCGCTATGACCGCGAACTGGCAATCGTTCCGATGGACTTCTGGCGCGCGGCGCGGCGGAAGCTGGCGGAGCTGACTCGCAAGTATGGTCCGCGGAATCGTCATCGGAGCCGGAACCAGGTCGCGCCGACCACGCTGTTCAGCGGGACGTTGTTCTGCGCCTGCTGCCACGAGGAGCTGAAGCTGGTTCGCTCGGTCGACATCTACCAGCAGATGGGCTCGTTGAGCGGACATCATCGGGCCCACGAGTGCCAGCTGACGACCTCGAAATCCACCCGCCAGATCGAGGACTGTCTCTTGGGTTATCTGCGCGACGTGCTGCTGACCCCCGAGAACATCCGCGAGATCGTGGACCTCGCCAACGCCGCGCTGGAGGCCGAAGTGGCGAAGCCGGCGCCGGACTTGGCGCCGCTGGTCCGGCGGGGGGAACAGATCCGCAAGGCGGTCCAACGCCTGGTCCGGCGCAGCGCCCAGACGGACGACACCGGTGTGGCCGCCAGCTATGAAGCGGAGATCAAACGGCTGCGGACTGAGTTGGCAGGAATCGAGCCTCAGATCCGGGCTGCCGCGGCTTCCCAGCGGCAGCGCTATGAACGGCTGGACGTTGAGCAGGCCGTCGCAATGCTCAAAGATCTGGGCCAAATTCTGAACCGCGACATCGCGGTCGCGGGGCCCGCCATCCGGGAGCTGACGGGGCCGATCAAAATCCGGCAGGCCTTGGTGGCAGGAACGCGGACGCGCTATCGCTGGATCGCGGAGTTCACGCCGCAGGTCCAGGCCCTGTTGGCCAGGGTCTGTCCGACGGATTGTGGGCGGTTCGCGGCGTCGGTCTTGACTCACGTCCCGCCCACGGTGGAGGTGGTCATTGACGAGATTCCCC
>JAWXBB010000669.1:0-6274 GCA_034439795.1 Planctomycetaceae bacterium
CCGGCAACTGGGAGACCTGGACCGCCAGCGGCCGCAGCGGCGACCTGCGGTACATTAACAGCGTGGGGGTCGCCAACTATCCCAGCAATAACATCGCCACCGCCGGCGTGGCCCGCTGGTCGTTCACCAGCCTGCCGGTCGGCCAGTACCGCGTGTCGGCCACCTGGCCCGACCCCGACGGCACCAGCGGCCGGGCCACCAACGCCCCGTACCGCGTGCTGGACAACGTCGGCGGCGCGACGCTGGCGAGCGTCCCGCGCGACCAGAACCTGGCCCCCGACGACCGCACCGACCAGGGCAGCGACTGGGAGGACATCGCCACGGTCAACATCACCGCCGGCATCCTGATCGTCGAACTGGCCAACGGCAACAGCTACGTCATGGCCGACGCGATCCGCATCGAACGCCTGGGACCCCCGGCCGACACGAGCGCCGACAGCGCTAGCGGTGACAGCGGCGTCTCGTCCGGCGGTTCCGCGCTCACCGCCGGCGACACGACCGCGGGCACGATCGCCGACGGCGACGCGACCGCCGCCAGCACCGGCCAGCAGGTTGTCCTTGCCGCGACGGCGGCGGCGATCACCGTCACCGCGGACAAGGCCGACGACAACGCCCCGGCGACCATCCCCGTGCCCTACGCTTTCACTCTCGTTGAATCGCTGCCGACGGAGGAAGCCGACAGTGACGCCGAATGATCGCGGTAATGACGGGTGCTCCCGTCACTTGAGCGTTTCAATCCGCCGGTGAATGTCGATGTTCACGCTCTGATAGCGCGCCGTCAGCTTCCCCGGCGCGAACGTCTCCGCGCGGATCGACTCGACGTCGTCCGCGCCGATCGCCGTGACCAGGAGTGTCCGCAGATACTCCTGCCCCAGCCGCGACGGCTGGAAGCGCTGCTGATCGTACAGGCACGGATGCACGCGGCGCGGGTGAATCCGCTTCCACGGATCGCGGAGCTTGTTGGCCGGCAGCGAATCGAGATAGAACCCGTGCTCGCGCGACCATTGCAGCGTCGCCAGGTGGTTGTTGCGGTTCTCGACGATCAGATCGACCGCCTTGCCGCCGAGTTGGGCCGCGTAGAAGCGGTCGAACTTGATCGGCCTGCCGCCGCGCTGCGTGTGGCCGACCTTGCGGGTGAAGATCACGGAGTCGGCGGACTCGTGCGCCCGGCGGCTGCCGAAGAACTCGTCGCCGAACCGCATCGCCAACAGCCGCTTCAGCTCCTCGGCGGCCCCGCTGTAGATGACGTTGCCGGCGGGGTCGTAGCTTTTGGTCTGTGCGCCGAGCTGCCGGCCGGACGGATCGCGGACCCCTTCGCCGACGACGATCACCACGTGCTTCTGGCGGTCGTAAAGGTCGCCGACGCGCTGTTCGAGCTTGTCCATGTCGATGGGGAATTCGGGCAGCAGGATGATGTCCGGCTGGCCGAACGCCGAACCCAACGGGATGTACCCGGAATCGCGGCCCATGACCTCGATGATGGCGATGCGGCGATGGCTTTCCGCCGTCGTGCGGATGCGCTCGATGCCCTGAACCACGACGTACACCGCCGTGGCATATCCCGGCGTGCAGAAATTGATGAGTTCATCGAGTTCGATCGTCTCTCGCGCGGGGGGTTTGAGGAACCCGGTCTTGCCGCCGCTTTCGCTGTCCTCGCGGGACCACTCGTTGGGTTCGTCGATGTAGTTGAGGCCGAGATCGTTGTCGATGGTCTTGGGAGCGAGCACGCAGGGGAAGAGCTCCGACAACGGCTGCATGCCGTTGATCGTGCCGTCGCCGCCGATGCAGATCAGGCCGTCGATGCCGAGCTTCATCAGCCGCGGCGAGATTTCGGCGAGGAGATCGGCCTGCTCGGGGTCGACGTACGTCCGCGAGGCGCCGAGCAGCGTGCCCCCCTGGCAGGGGTCGAGTTCGGGAATGGTCGACAGCAGGGGGTTCAAGCGGACGTGCGGCAGCCGGGGATCGACGACGCCCGCGAAGCCGCGGATGATGCCGAGCACCTCGATGCCCCGTTCGTTGGCCCGTTCGACCGCGCCGAAGATGGTGGCGTTGAGCGCGGGAGTGTCGCCGCCCGCGGTCAGGATTCCGATTCGACGCATCGCAGACCCTCTCTGAAAGTGTCCCGGACGCTCAAAGCGTCCGGGACACTGAATTGTTCACTCGCCGGCAGACAGCCGCAACCTTGAATCTCGGCAAGGTCTTGGCGGGATAAGACTTGGCCGATCGGTCGCGAGCCCGGTGACCCGGACGTTGGGAGCGTCCGGGTCACTTCACGGGTGCCGGGCGGGCCTAACTCCCCCTTGAGCATTTGGCCGGTGGAACGTATATCCCCCGTGCAAAACTCGGTGATGACCGACCGGGCGGCAAACCCCGGGCCGCGATTCGTCCCGTTCGGAGCCGGTGAATCCATGCGAACCCTGTGCGTCTGCCTGATTTCCAGCCTGTTGGCCAGTGCGTTCACCGTCGCATGGTTGTCGCCGCAGTGCGGGGCCGACGCTGTCGCCGACATCGGCCGGCAACGGGGTGCCTCGCCCGTCGAGCAGGTCCGGCCCAGTCTCGTGCGGACGTTCGACCTCGACGGCTTGACGCCCGAGGAAGCCATCAACGTCGCCATCTACGAAGCGGTCAACCGCAGCGTCGTCAACATCACGTCCAAGACGGTGCAACGGGGAGTGATTCTGGAACTGCGAGCCGAAGGGGCCGGCTCCGGGGCGGTGATCGACACCCAGGGGCACATCCTCACCAACTATCACGTCGTCAAGGACGCCAAGCAGATTCAGGTCGCGCTGCACAACGGCGAAACCTACGAAGCCACGCAGATCGGAGCCGATCCGCTCAACGATCTGGCGGTCATCAAAGTCGAGGCCCCCGCGGAAGATCTGCACCCCGTCACGCTCGGCGACTCACGCGAGCTGAAGGTCGGCATGCGGGTCTTCGCGCTCGGCAATCCGTTCGGACTGGAGCGCACGCTGACGACGGGCATCATCTCCAGCCTGAACCGGGAGCTGCAGATCCGGGGCAACTGGACGATTCGCTCGATCATTCAGATCGACGCTGCGATCAATCCGGGAAGTTCCGGCGGGCCGTTGCTCGATGCGCACGGCCGGCTGATCGGCATCAACACGGCGATTGCGACCACCAGCGGGCAATCGGCGGGGGTGGGATTTGCGATTCCGGTCAGCTTGGTCCGTCGCGTGGTCCCGCAACTGGTGGAGCACGGCCGCGTGATCCATCCGGAAACGGGCATCACCACGGTCTTCCAGACGGAGGACGGCCTGCTCATCAACGACCTCAAGCCGAACGGCCCGGCGGCCAAGGCGGGACTGAAGGGGCCGGTGGTGACGCGCTCGCGTCGCGGCCCGTTCACGACGGAACGGGTCGACAAATCCAAAGCAGACTTGATCGTCGAGGTCGACGATCAGAAGGTCGAGACGACTGAGGACTTTCTGGGTTACGTCGACGAGAAGCAGCCGGGCGAGGAGGTCGTGCTGACGATCGTGCGCAACGGCGAGCGGACGAAAGTGTCGTTGCTGCTGTCGGCGGCGGAAGTCGATCCGCCGAAGTGAAAACGCAAGAAGCCCCCCCATAGCGATGGGGGGGCTTCGGTGTGTACGTGTTGAGCGCGGACGTCAGTTCTGTTCGGCGGCGGCTTCGATCGGCTTGACGTTGATGCGGCGGCCTTCCTGATCGAAGAAGACGTGGCCGTCAGTCAGGGCGAACAGGGTGTAGTCGCGGCCCATGCCGACGTGCCGGCCCGGATGCCACTTGGTGCCGTTCTGACGGATGAGGATGTTCCCGGCGATGACTTCCTCGCCGCCGAACTTCTTCACTCCCAACCGTTTGGCGACGGAATCGCGTCCGTTGCGACTCGATCCCTGTCCCTTCTTATGCGCCATGATGGGCCTCAGCCGTTGTCGTGAGTTCGTGAATCGAAAGCCCGCCCCGGTGACGGAAGTCCGGCAGTATGGCTGATGCCCGCGAATTCTTCAAGCGGAGCCGCGCATCTTCCGTAGGTGCAGTCGAGGCTTTGCGAGGCTCACCCCGATGGGGCTCAACGGGGTGAGTCTCGCAAAGCCTCGACTGCACCCTACAAAGACAGATCAGCGGTAAATCCACTGCGGATCGCCGTCCAGGCGGATTTCCGGCTCGCGCTGATCGAACTGGTCGCCCGGTCGCCAGTATTTCGTGATGATGGTCTTGTTCTGGACGCCGGTCGAGCCATCGGGGCCGGGCACCTTGCGGACGCCGTTCGAGAAACCGGTCATAAAGACCGTGTACCGATCGGCCTCGGGGTCGACATCGGTGAACGTCGCCACGCCGTAAATCACTTGCTGGTCGGGAGATCCCGGCTCGGTGGGGGGCGGGACCGTGCCCACGGCCGAGACGGAATTCCGCAGCGGCAACCGCTCGCGGCGGGCGATCACCGCCAAGGCTTCGGGCAGCACCTTGTCTTCGTAGAGCTTCGGCTCCGGGGTGTCGGTCGTCATCAACGTGAAGGCCGGCACGAACTTCGGTGGCAGCACCGGCGGGTCCAGTTCGTTAACCGGCGGGTTGTCCTGCACGATCTTCGGCAGCGGCCGATTGACCGCCCGGTAGACGACATACCACACGTATTTCGTCCGCTTCTGGCCCGTTTTCGGATCGGTCAGCTCGATGGCCACCTGCCGCATCGGCTTGAAGTAGACGTCCATGACCCACAGGTCGGGCTGGGCGGCCAGTTCTTCGCCGGTGGCCACGGCGGCGAGGCGGACCTCGCTGTACTTTGGAGCGGTCAATGGCTTCTGCGCCAGGACAACGGCCGGCGTCAAGCCAAGCAGCGCGGCCGTAACCGCGGCGTGAATCAGCGTTTGTGTCACCGACGGACGAGACATAGAGGGCCACTCCCAGCGGAAAGCCGTCGAGTTCCCAGGCCGGCAGGGCAGCCTGAACACACTATGCAGACTAGGCAGTCGGGTGCCTCATGGTCAAGCAGAATGTGCGTAACCCGCACTGATTTTTCGTTTTGCGACGCAACATACCAACCCGAAGCGTGAGCGAGGGCGAGCGCTCGCCCTCGCTCACGCTTCGGGTTGGTATTCAATTCACATCGTGATCGGACAACATCCGTTCGACCGCGTCCGCACGATGGGCGACTTCGAGCACGCTCCGTCGGATTTCTTCGGCGTCCACGGTGCAGCGGGGATAGTTGTCCATCATCACGAAGTACGGTTCTCCGGCGAATTCCCGCACCGCCAGCCCCCCATGCAGCATCTCGGAATTCAACCGCAAAGCCGTTTCATAGTACGCCGGGTCCGCAGCCGCGCAGATACTCGAAATCATCAGCAACCGCTCGGCCGCCGCGTGGTCGCTCGGTTCGACGAACACCGCCTGCCGGCGACCGGTCGGAAACTGGATCTCGACGCGGAACCGGTCCCCCTTTCGGGTCCAGGTGACATGCGACTGCCCGCGGAAGGCGTCCGCCATCAGTGAATCCAGGTCTTCCGATTGTCCGAGCACCGCCTGCAAGAGCTGGCTGGCGGCCCACGCATCGGCCGGGCGGTTCGTCGGGGTCTTCTCCAGCAGCGTGTGCAGGCACTCGCACATTTCCAGCGGCAGCTTCGGACACCACGTCCGCGGGCTGGGAACGCGGTCCTGAATCACCTGCCGCATCAGTTCCGGCAGCGACTCCGATGCGAACGGATGCCGGCCCGTCAGCAGTTGGTAATAACAGACGCCGAGGGCATAGACGTCGCTGCTGGGACTGGCCGGATGCCCCTGAAACAGCTCCGGGGCCATGTACGGCGGCGTGCCGACGATTTCCCCCGAACCCGTTTGCGACGGGTCGAGGGCGACCCGCTTGGCGAGCCCGAAATCGGCGATCTTGGGGACGCCCAGGTGCGTCTGCAGCACATTGTCCGGCTTGAGATCGCGGTGCAGCACGCCGGCGGAATGCGCGGTGGCCAGCCCCTCGGCGATGCGGGCCACCAGCCCCGTCGCCCGTTCCGGCGTGAGCGGGCCTTCGTCCTTCAACCGTTGCTGCAACGACTGTCCGGCGACGAATTCCATCTCCAGAAAGTGATAGCCGTCGATCTCGCCGATGGCATGCACGGTGATGATGTTGGGATGCACCAGGCTCGCCGCCGCCCGGCCCTCGTTGGCGAAGCGGGCGACGTAGGCCGGATCGCTGTCGGCCAACCGCGGCGGCAGGATTTTGAGCGCGCACGAGCGGTGCAGATCGAGATGTCGGGCCAGATACACGCGGCCCATCGCCCCCGCGCCGAGCAGCCCTTCCAGC
>JAWXBB010000670.1:0-8309 GCA_034439795.1 Planctomycetaceae bacterium
CCGGGGCGACACGCCCCGGCTCCTTGGGGATGTCAGCCCGGTTCGCGATTCGCCGACAGGTAGTCCTTCAGGGCGACCGCCTGATTGTGCGTCTCGTCCTTCGCGCCGTAGACGAGCGTGACCTTGCGATGACGCGCGTGTTTCCGGAGTTCCGCGACGGCGTCGCGGTTCGCATCGAGCTCCCGGAAATAGCGGTCGCGGAACTGCGACCATTTGGCCGGATCGTGGCCGAACCACTTTCGCAGCGCAGTGCTGGGAGCGATCGCCTTCAGCCACAGATCAATCGCGGCGGCCTCTTTGGACACGCCCCGCGGCCAGAGGCGGTCCACCAGGATGCGGAAGCCGTCCCGCGCTCCGGGGCGTTCGTAGGCCCGCTTCAGAGCGAGAGTCATGGGCGTCCTTGAAAGTCGCGTCGGGTCGGTCCCACCGGCCGGGAATGTTGAGCGGACTCCAACCGCTGGCGCGCATCGAAGAGGTCTGTACGACCGGCGCTACCGAACTCCCCTCACACCGTCATCGCCGTGCGCTGCGTGGCGTCCGCATTCGCCCGCAACGTGCCGAACAGCAGGCCGCTGGCGAGGACCAGGTACGTCGGGGACGACACCATAATCGCGGCGAGCAGGCTAAACAGCGAGCTGGCCCAGGCGCCGGCATAGTCGGCTGTGGTCGGTTGCAGGTTCGGCGAGGCGGCGATCACCGCGAACGACGCGATCATCCCCTTCAGCGTGCCGCAGACGCTGATCAGCACCGGCAGCGGCAGCAGCGCCATGTACGCCGCAATGACCGCCGGCCGCCGCTTCGTGGCGATCAGGGTGCACGCGCCGGCGAAGATCGCCACGCCGGCCAGCAAGGCCAGCAGTGTCGACCAGGACAGGGATTGCAGCACCCAGGCCAGCATCGATTGTCCGGGAGCGATCGCCTGCGCCAGAACTCCGAATGAACCCACCATGATGCCGGTCCTCCTGCGAGAGCGTGAGAAGAGTTCGCGAGCCGTCGAGACGGGAACGACTCCGCGCACAGTACGGAGCGGTGGCGGAGCGGTCAATCGGAATCGAACGGGGCTCTGAAGCGTTTTCAGGAACCGCATCGTCTTTACGCCGAAGGCGTGGCATCGCACAGCCCAGGGTCGCGAGTCTGCGAGCGCACCCTGGGTGGCGATCGATGATGAGCTCCAAACCCTGAAAGGGTTTCCTCGGGGTTATGACATCGCCCGTGATGCGACCCCTTCAGGGTCGATTCGACTCTGACGCCAGTTCCTCAGGGTGCGCTCGAGGACTCGCGACCCTGGGCTGTGGGATTGAACGCCTGCGGCGTACGAGGCCCCAATCAATGTCCCGGCACGCACGGCAACAACCATCATCGGGTCTTGAAACCGCTTCTCAACGCTGCGCCATCGCGACGGACGGGCGGACGGCCGTGGTACTCGCAGACACCGAATGCGGTGCCGCGGAGGTCCGGTTTGGTTGATAGAAGACGCCGCGGCAGTGGGACAGCGGCTTCCAGCGTTCGCCGAACGTGGACAGGTTTTCGGAGCTGCCGACGAACAGCGCGCCGTTCGTCGCCAGACTGCCCGCCAGGCGCTCGAACAGGTCGCGTTTCACGTCGGCGTCGAAATAGATGGCGACGTTGCGGCAGAAGATCACGTCGAACGCGCTGAGGTTCGCGAACGGCTTGAGCAGGTTGCGGTTCTCGAAGCTGACCAGTGAGCGGATCTCATCGCAGATCCGCCAGCCTTCGGGGACTTTGCGGAAGTAACGGTCGCGGAGATGTGGCGACATCCCGCGGGACATCTCGAAGTCGCTGTAGATTCCCCGGCTGGCCGAGGCGAGTGCGGCCGGCGAGATGTCGGTGGCCAGAATCTGCACGTCCCAGCCGTCGAGGTCGTCGATCAATTCGCGCAGCACGATCCCGAGGCTGTACGGCTCCTGCCCGCTGCTGCACCCGGCGGACCACAGCCGCAGTCGCTTGGCGAACGGGGTCTGGGCCTTGGCGTCGATGATCTCCGGGATCGCTTTGTGACGCAGCGCCTCGAACGGCGATTCGTCGCGGAAGAACAGCGTCTCGCGCGTGGTGATGGCGTCGATGAATCCGTTCCGAATCCGCGGATCGGACCCCGTCCGCACCTGGGACACCAGGTCGGCGAGATCGGTGCAGCGGTGCTCGGCGAGCAGCGCCGGCAGCCGGCTCTCGATGAGATACGCCTTGCTCGCGTCCCACTGAATGCCGGTCAGCTCGTCGACCAGCCTGCAGACGCGGGCGATGTCGTCGTCGGTCAGCTTCACGGGCGCGCCCGCCTTCCCGTGTAGCGGACGATTTCCGCGGCGATCGAATTCAACGGGGCGACGACGTCGGCGACGCCGTCCTCCACCGGCTTGCGGGGCATGCCGAACACCACGCAGCTCGCTTCGTCCTGGGCGATCACCGGACCGCCGAGGTGATGCAGCCGGCGGCAACCCTCGGCACCGTCGTAACCCATGCCGGTCATGATGACCGACAGCGTCTGGGGGCCGAACGATTCGGCGAGCGAATGGAACAGGTAATCGACCGACGGCCGGCAGCTCTGAACCGGCGGATCGTCGGTCAGCTCGACCTGGCCGTGCCCGACCGCGGTGCGATGGATCTTCATCTGCCGGCCGCCGGGGGCGATCACGATCTCACCGGCTTTGACCAACTGCCCGTCAACTCCTTCGGAGACGCGCAGTTGACACAGCCTGTTGAGACTGTCGGCGAGCGACCGCGTGAACACGGGCGGCATGTGCTGCACGATCACGACCGGCACCGGCAGGTCCGCGGGGAGCTGCGGCAACATCGCACGGAGGGCGTCGGGACCGCCGGTCGAAATACCGATGCCGACGATGCCGATGCGATGCAGACCCGCTTGCGGTCGACTCATCGCCACGGGTGGCCGGCCGGCGGTCGGTGTGACGCCGCCGCGGATCTCGGCGCGACTGGGCCGTTTGCCGGCGAGCAACGATTGGACGGCGTCCACGCGGTGCGCGAGCGCGGTGAGCAGTTTGAGCTGATTCTGTTGAGCGTTGTCGCCGGACGGTTTGACGACGAAGTCGAACGCCCCCTCCTGGAGGGCCTGCAGCGTCGCCTCGCCTCCTTCGATGGTGAGCGCGCTGAGCATCACCGCCCTGGTCGGCCGCTTCGATTGCCGCAGCCACCGCAGGACGCCCGGTCCGTCGAGTTCGGGCATCTCGAAGTCGAGCGTGATGAGGTCCGGCGACAACTGCTCGATTTTTTCGATCGCGATCCGCCCGTTGGCAGCAGAGCCGACGACTTCGACGTTCGGCAGCGCCGCCAGCGCATCCCGCACCACCTTGCGGTAGATCAACGAGTCGTCGACCACCAGCACCCGCACCTTGCCCGCCAAAGCGGACGGAGCGTCGAGCGGCGATGGCGGAATGGCGAGCGTTGTCACGAGGGTTCCATTCAATCGTCGCATCAGTCGTTAGCCGCGACCCGAAGGCTTTGCGCAGGGGAGCGCGTTCCCCGACTCCACGAAGCGCTCCCCTGCGCAAAGCCTCCGGGTCGCGGCTAACAATGCCATCCGAATGGCGCTAGTTCACGCCGACCGTTTCGCGGTTCAACTGCCGGACCAGGCCCTGCAGATCGGTGGCCAGCGTGAGCAGCTCCTCGCCGGCGTCCTTGGCGGACGAGGCGCCCAACGACGTCTGCCGCGAGGCCTGATCGACCTTGACCATGTTCTGCGTGATCTCGCGGCTGGCGGTCGCCGATTCGGCGATGCTCTTCGACACGGTGTCCACGGCCTGCGTGGTCTCCGCGACGCTGCGCGAGATTTCGGTGGTCGTGATCCGCTGCTCTTCGACCGCCGAGGCGATGGTCCGCGAGACGTCGTTGACGTTGCGGATCACGGCTTCGATCTGGCCGATGACCTGCACGGCTTCGTTGGTCGCCGCCTGCATGGCTTCGATGCGGGTGCGGATGTCGTCGGTCGCCGTCGCGGTCTGCTTGGCGAGCTCCTTGACTTCCGTGGCGACCACGGCGAAGCCCTTGCCGGCCTCACCGGCGCGGGCGGCTTCAATCGTGGCGTTCAGGGCGAGGAGGTTGGTCTGCTCGGCGATGTCCTGAATCACCTCGATGACCTTGCCGATCTCCGTCGCCGCGGTTCCCAACTGGCCGATTTTGGCCGAGCTGGATTCCGTGAGAACGGCGGCTTTCTGGGCGACTCCGGCGGCGCGTTCGGCGTTCTGGGCGACTTCGGCGATGCTGGCGGTCATCTCCTCGATGGCAGCCGCCACGCTCCGCACGTTCGCCGAGACCTGCTCGGTCGACGCGCTCACCCCGTTCATGTTTGCCGACATCTCTTCGGCTGCGGCCGAGACCGAGGTCGACAGGTTGGTGGCTTCGTCAGCCCCGTTCGTCAGTTGCTCGGCGGTCGAGGACAGCCCCTGAGCCGACGAGTTGAGGTTGCCGACCACGCCGCTCAGCTTCTTGGTCATGTCGCTGCGGAGCTCTTCCTGCTGCCGCTGTTCGTTGACCTGCGCGGTGATGTCCGAGGCGTACTTGACCACCTTCACGGGTTTGCCGAGATGGTTAAGGATCGGATTGTACGCGGCCTGAATCCAGATCTCTTGGCCCCCTTTGCCGATCCGCAGGTACTTGCCGGCGTCGTATTCGCCGCGGTTGAGCTTCGCCCAGAAGGCGCTGTATTCCGGGCTGTTGCGATACGCGGGGTCGGCGAACAGGCTGTGGTGCTGGCCTTTGATCTCGTCCAGGCGGTAGCCCACGGCGTGGAGGAAGTTTTCGTTCGCGGTGACGATCGTGCCGTCGAGATTGAATTCGATCACGGCCTGGGACTTGTCGATGGCGGCGATGCGGCCGGCGTCGTCGATGGCCTTGGCCTCCATCCTGCCGAAGCGGCGGGCCGTGACGTAGGTGGTGAAACCGACCAGAATCGCGGCGATGGTGCCCACGCGGAACGTCCACCACCACAGGCGGTCGGCGGCCGATGCGGACGCGGCTTGCATGGTGACGACGGAGGCCAGGGCTTCCGACGTGTCCTGCTTCGCGACCAGCGCCCAGTCGAGTCCATGCACCTTGAGCGGCGCGTACGCGGCGACGAACGGCTGGCCGAGATAATCCTGCTCCAGAATATCGACGCCGGTTTCCCCCTCGTCGATCGCGCGGCTGATGGCTTCGCCCTTCATCCGTGCGGCCTCGGGATCGAGGTACGACGCCTTGACGCTCCGGTGTTCCGGATCGCGGAACGAATCGACCCGCGGCAGCCAGTCGCGGCCGACGAGCACCGTCTCGCCCGTTTCCCCGAGGCCGCTGCGGTCGGCGACGATCTGGTTCATGCCGTCGAGCGGCACCTGGAAGATCAGCGTGCCGACCGGCTTGTCCCCCTCGCAGACCGGGGTGCCGATGAAGCACGCCGGCGCCTCGTAGGACGGCCCGTACGCCTCGATGTCCGTCAGCACGACGGCCTGCCGGTCGCCGGAGTCGCGCACGCGGCGGTAGGCTTCGGCGAGACCCGTCCGGGCCAGCGAACCAGTCTTCAGCGACGCGGAGAAATCGGTCTCCTTGAAGACCGTGTAGATCACGTCACCCGTCTCATTGTCCACGATGAACAGATCGTACAGGCCGTAGGTCTCCACGATGCTCCGCAACTGGGCATGCACCTGGCCGTGGACCGCGTGATAGTTCGCCGTTCCCTGTGCGCGGTCCAGACGGTGCTTCTGACCGAGCGGATTCTCGTTGTTCCGGAGGTAGGCCAGCTGCAGCACGACGCTGGCGTCGCTGAGGTTGGCGACGTAGCCGGCGGTGTCCGGCTGCTTGCCGTCGTTTTGCTTGCAATACTCGTTGGCGAAGTCGCCATTGTAATACTGCACCAGTTCGCGGCGGGCCTGCGGGAGGTCGGCGATCTGGGACTCTTCGACGACGGACCGGAATCCGGCGTTCAGCTCTTTCGCCGACTGCGCCACGATCGGGCGTTGCGCCACGTCGGTCACCAGTTTGCGCAGGCCGTCGAAATACGCTTCGATCTGCCGCTTCTTCAGATCGCGGACCGCGACCATGTGGTCTTTCGCCGACTGCTCGAGGCCCTGCCGCGCGCTCGCGTCCATCTGCCCCATCCCGCGGCTGGCGGTGGAGATGCTCACCACCCCGAGGATGGTCAGCGGGAGCAACCCGCAGGCCAGGAAGGAGATGACCAGTTTAGCCCGTTGACTCATCGCACTGCTCCCGTTGCTTCAGATGGCGAAAGGGGAATTCCCACGGTTGTTCGATTAGTTGTCCGTCAGCGCCAACGCGGCGGCGACGTCCAGCACGACCAGCAAATCGGAACCGACGCGGTACACACCGGTGAAAAAACGGCTGTCGATGGCCCCCACGTTCGCGGGGAGCGGCTCCTCCTCGGCGCTCAGCACCGTGGCGACGTCGGCGACGCGGTCGACCAGCAGGCCGATCGCCTCGTCATCCGACTGCACGATCATCAGCCGGGTCCGCGGCGTGATCTCGGTGGCCGGCAGCTCCAGAATCGTCCGCAGGTCGACAACGGTGACCACTTCGCCGCGGAGGTTGACCACGCCCGTCACCAGCGGCGGCGCGTCGGGCACGGGCGTGATGTCGAACAACCGGTTGATCTCGCGCACGCAGCGGATGTCGATGCCGAGCAGCAACTCGCCCAGCCGGAACGTCACCAGTTGACGTTCCGTCGTGCCGGCCGGTTTGTGTGCGATGGCGACCATGTGAGTCTCATCTCTTGTAGGGTGCAGTCGAGTCTTCGAGGCTCACCCTCTTGGTTGGTCTTCGCAGGGTGGGACGAGTCTTCGAGTCCCACCACGTAGGTGGTCACGCGCTGGTGGGACTCGAAGACTCGTCCCACCCTACATCAACTTCCTCAATCCGCCGTCAGCGACACTCCCAAATGTCTTGCCGCGGTGGCCAGCAGTTCGTCGCGGTTGAGCTTGACCATGTACTCGTTCATGCCGACGCGGATGCCCTGGGCGCGGTCGGCGTCGTCCGCCAGCGAGGTCACGGCCAGCACCGGCAGCTGCGACCACCGCGGGCTGCTGCGCACGCGTTCCGTCAGCTCGAAGCCGTTCAGGTTCGGCATCTCGATGTCGGTGATCAGCAGGTCGGCTTCGCAATTCGGGGAACTCATCGCCGCCCAGGCGACAGCGCCGTCCTCACAGGCCAGCACTTCCCAGCCCTCTTGCTCCAGAAACTGCTTGACCTTGTTGCGGAAGAACGCCGAGTCTTCGGCGAGCACGATCTGCGGCCGCCGTTCGGACACGGGCGCTGCGACCGGAGTCGTCACCAGCGGTCGCGCGGCACCGCCCGCCTGATGCGGCGGGTGGCCGAGGTCGAACACTTCCAGAAACCGAATCGTGTGACCGTCGATGACGGCCGAGCCCACCACGCCCGGCGCGCGGAACGTCGTCGTGTCCCGTTCGGCGGGCAGGTCGCGAATGTCGAGAATCTCCGGGGCGAGCAGGCCGATCTCGCGGCCTGCCTGCCGGAAGACGATCACGTAGTACCGATCCTGTTCGGGGGCCGCCTTGGCCTGAATGCAGCGATCGAGCGACAGCAGCGTCAGCGTCCCGCCGCGGTATTGCAGCACCTGCTGACCGGCGACGGAGTCGATCTGCTGCG
This sequence comes from Planctomycetaceae bacterium, assembly GCA_034439795.1. Taxonomy (GTDB): domain Bacteria; phylum Planctomycetota; class Planctomycetia; order Planctomycetales; family Planctomycetaceae; genus DSVQ01. The sequence continues at coordinate 7,624 of JAWXBB010000670.1, forward strand.
CACGAATCCGTTCGATGCGGGCGACGACCGCCATCGGCACCCCGAACCGCTCGTGGGGATGATTCGCGAACAGCAGCGTCGGAATCAGTGGCTGCGACGAGCGGGTTGCCTCCGCGTCGCGGCCGTGGTTGGCCGCGATCGGCTGACCGGTGTGCAGATTCAACCGCCGGGCCACGCCGGCGGCGTCGAGAATCAACGCAATCCGGCCGTCGCCCAGCACCGTCGCGCCGGCGAGGAAGGCGATTCCCTGGAGATGCTTGCCCAGCGGCTTGACGACGATTTCTTCCGAATCGTGCAGCGCATCGACCACAATGCCGTATTGCATCCGGCCGGCCTCCACGATCACGATGTTCAGCACGCCGCTGGCGTTCGACTCGGCGAACGGCGCTCGGCCGAGCTGCAGCTCCCGCAGATGCACGAGCGGCAGCAGGTCGCCGCGGAGCCGGAGCACCTCCGACCGGTTGACGCGGCCGATCATCGCGCTGCGCTGCTCGCGGCCGACGCGGACCAGCTCGCGGATGTTTCCCTGCGGAATGGCGAACCGCTGTCCCCCGCAACTGGCGATCAATGACGGAATGATGGCGAGCGTGAGCGGCAACCGGACGGTGAAGGTCGTCCCTGCGCCGACTGTGGTGTCGATCTCAATCGTCCCTCCGAGCCGCTCGAAATTGGTCTTCACGACGTCC
>JAWXBB010000671.1:0-9638 GCA_034439795.1 Planctomycetaceae bacterium
CGCGGGCCCGCGCCCCGGCCCGGCGACAGAGATGCACGGCGAGCTTCACGCCCGAAATGCCGTCGACCACCTGGTTGTCCATGTCGACGGCGAAGTCCGCGGCGCGGTCGGCATCGTCGTATTGGGCGCGGACGTCCGGATCGACGAACAGGCACAAATGCGGGTCGTCCACCTGAATGATCGACACACCCTGGTCGCGCAGCAGTTCCACTTCGCGGCGCAAGATGGGGACGCAATCGCGCACGAAATCCTCGCGCTTGGGGTAGGCTTTCGCCGATTTCACGGGGTCCCACATCCGCTCGCCCAGCAAGGCGGGCGCTGGGACGGTCGCCTTGAGCCGGCGGTTCGTCAGCGGCTTGAGAAAGGCGACCTCGGCGGCGATGAAGCCCGGATGCTTTGGCGACAGCTTGTCGACCACGACGGTCCAGGGGCGTCCGTCGGCGGGGTTTCGGCTCAGCTCGAAACCGTGGGCGAGCTCGGCGATCACGCCGATGTAGCTCTTCCGCCACCATTCCCCATCGGTGATCACGTCCAGCCCGGCGGTTTCCTGCAAGGCGACGGCGGCGCGGATTGCATCTCCCATCAGCCGGCGGTATTCGACCGGGTCGATCGGGCTGTCGTCGGCGATCAGATCCTTGACGAACTGCGGCCGCGGCAGCGACCCGATCACCGAAGTGGGAAAGAGAACGTCGCCTGCCATGATTCAGCTCCTGAGATGCCGATCGACCCAGTGTTGCCGCGCATACTCGAAATCCTGCTGCGTATCGACTTCCACATAACCGCCCGGGGTGTCGACGTGCGCGAATCGTTCGCCGGACTCGATCATCTCCTGGAGCAGCAGAATCAGATACGCCTTCTCGAAAACGCCGGCTTCGCGCCAGGGCTGACCGGCGAACTGCGCGCGGCACCGGTGATAGTGTTCTCGCAACCGGGCCGCTCCGGCCGCGGAGAACTTCGCCACGCCGATGAACTCGCCGTGCGCATCGGCGGCCGCGATCTGCCGATGCACGCTCGCGATGCGCCCGTTGGCGACGGTGACTTTCTCGGCGTCGTCGGGAGGATGATCGGTGCGGTGTTCGTAGCGCGTCAACCATGCGGTGTCGACGCCGAGTGCCAGGTCGTCCGGCGCGGCGGCGAGCCGTTGCACGACGTCCGCCGTGAACAGGACGTCGCTGTAGCAGCAGAGGAACGGCTCGTCCATCAGGTCTTCGGCATGAAACAATGAGGCGAGGATGTTGTTGTGCTCCCAGCCGGCATTGTGGCGGAACTCGAAGTGGGGATAATCCCGCTGCACCTTTTCGATTTGATAGCCGCCGATGAAACAGATGCGGTCCAGGCCGTTGGCGCGAAAGGCGTCCACCGCCCAGTCGAGCAGCCGGCGTCCGGCGACTTCGGCATAACACTTCGGGGCGTCGGCCGTGGTGGGCATCAACCGCCGGCCGCGACCCGCTGCAATCACAATCACGCGCATGCTTCGCTCTTTCGCTCCACCAGAATCATGAGAGACGCGATCCCCGTCAGCCCGTACGCGACAATCGCCGCGGTCTGATCCCACGAACTGCTCTTATTCATCACCACGGAGGCGAAGACCGCCAGCACTCCCGCCACGGCCATCACCAGCGCCGGCACCGCGGCCCAGCGGATCACAAACGAACCTAACAGACAGGCTGCGGCGGCGTAAGTGGCGAGTTGCAAGGGCCAGGGCTGTTGCCCCCAGCGAATGGCCGCGCTCGCGATCACCAGCATGACAATCGCCCCCACTTTGGGAATCGCGCCTGGGAACACGCCGATGCCGCGCGACGTCGTGTTCCACAAGATCGCCGTGATGACGGACCCTGCAAACGCCCACCCCGCCCAGATGTAGATCGCGACCTGCCAGCCTCCCTGCGCGGGCGAGGAGTAATATCCGGTCACCACGTCGCCGGTGGCCGCCCCCATGTAACCCATGAAGTTGACGAAACCGGCCGCCGCCGCGGACGTGCCGCGGTGCGCGAGATCGGCGGGCGCTGTTCCCACCAGCAGCACCTGCGGTCCATAGATGCAGAATCCAATGACCACCAGCAGCAGCATGGTGCCGACCGCGCTCCGCTGCACCACTTCATCGTAGATCAACGACAGTCCGCCCAGCAGCGCCATCAAGAGGCAGATGACCGGCGCGCGGCGGCTCCCGAAGAACCGGTCGGTCGCCCAGCCGGCCAGGTACGACCCCGCAGTGGCTCCGATCGCGATCACGAAGAATTGCAGCCCGGCCTTGCCGACTTTGATGTCCTGCGTCTCCATCAGATGCGCGACCCCCCAATCGAGGAAGCCGTAGCGGCACGCGTTCAAGAGACCGAGCGCCAGCCCCAACAGCCACAAGGAAGGGTTGTACAACGTCCAATACAGGCTCTCGGAGAACGAGAGCCGCGGAGCGAGAGCAGGCAGCGTATCCGCCGGAGCGCCGGCCGCATCGTCGTTCGCGGCAGGTGTCTCCCGCAATCCGACCAGCATGAATACGCCGGTCAGCGCCAACAACACGGCGGGAACGAACATCGCACCGCGCCAACCGAGGTATTCCGCCGACTGCCCGGCGATGACGTACGTCAATCCGAGCGTGATCTGGTAGCCGGTTCCAATGATCCCAATGGCATGGCCGCGACGGGCGACCGGCACCCAGTTGGCCGCCACCCGGACACACGGCGTCCAGCCCAGCGACTGACAGAATCCGTTCATCGCCCACACGAACAGCAGAAAATAGAACCCGGTGCTGAAGCCGAAGGCCACGTTCAGAGCGGCGGAACCGAACATGCCCAGGGCCAGCATGATCCGCGGCGAAACGCGCTCCGACAGTTGGCCGTTGAGCAGTTGGCCCAGGCCATAGGCGATCTTGAGCGACGCCAGAATCCAGCCGATTTCATCGCCCGGCAGTCCCAGCCCGCCCTCGGCGACCGAGGCTTTCAAGCCGGGTACGGCCGCCGAAATGTTGGTGCGGCCAAAGTAAAACGCCCCATACGTCAGCCACAGCGTCCACACCACGCCGCGTTCGGTGGCGAACATTCCCGCGGTGGACGGCTGGCGCAGGGCCGCCCCAAGCAAAGCGGGCTTTGCGGCGCTCTCAGCCATGCCTACGCACTCCGCAATCCCCGGGCGCGACAACGCCCTCAATCCACTGGCGCGATCGTACTCGCGACGGTGCTTGTCAAATGGAAGGAGCTCTAAGAAATGGAAACCGGCGACAGGGTACGGCTGCGATTGGGCGATTCGCAAGTGATAGCGATCGGCGGAATCTTGGGCGTCATCGTACAGGCAATGATGACAGGAGCGTCCACCGGGACAGGCGGATGGACACGACGAAGCTGATTCGGCCGTTCGCCTTATGACACCGCCCCGAGCCAGACGAGCGCGAAGTCCTGGGGACCGTGCGGGACGTTCGACGCAACGACCTCGATTTTCCAAGGGCCGGCGGACGGACTGGGGACGTGAACCAGCTCCACGTTGTTCGCCGCATCGAGGGTCGGCGTCCCGGAGAGCGGCGCGTTGCCCACGTGCTTCTTGCCGTTCGGCGCCGTCACAATCAGGTTCAGATTATTGACCAGGTTCGGTCCGGGATAGTCCGAATAGGCCAGCACGATCCGCAGGGGCGCGGTCGACGACTGCACCTGCATCGAACGTGTCCACAGTTGCCCCGTCTGCAGGCCGGCGCTGACATCGAGGAAGTTGGCCTGGGAAGGAGCCGCTGGCACCAGCACGGCGTCGAGATTCAGACGGCCATACCCCTGGTCGTTGTCGACCACGGCCCCGGCCGGTCCCACGCCGGTCAGTCGAGTCGCGCCGGCAATCGCGGCCGCCTTCAGCAGTGCCGCCGAGGGCTTGGCGATCGATTTTTTGGTCCGCAGGAATTGACGAATCAGCGCCACCGCCCCCGCCGCCAACGGCGTGGCCATGCTCGTGCCCCCCATGTGGAAATAGAGCTTGCTCTGCGGATAGGCCGCCCAAGCCTTGTTGTTGGCGGCGATCCGGGTCGAGCGTGTCGACAAGACGAACGTGCCCGGGGCCACCACATCCGGCTTGAATCGCTTGTCCTCCGTCGGCCCCCGGCTGCTGAAGGCGGCGAGTTGTTCGGCGTTGTTCGCCATCGGATCGTTGTGCAGCGGCGCGACGGGGTAGTCGTCGGGCCACCAGCCGCCGTACTGCTCGCTATTGAAGGCCGGCCGGAGGTTCTCGGACGCACCGACGGTGATGCAGTTCTTGGCGGTCCCCGGCGAGGTGACGCTCATCGGGTTGATCTGACCGTCCCCGTCCTTGTCGGTGCCGTCGTTGCCGGCGGCAACCAGGATGCAGAAGTCCTTGTGGTCCCAGACGAACTGATCGAGCTGCCGGCACTGCGCGTCGTACTCGCCCGGCTTGCCGCCACCCCAGGAATTCGAATGAATGCGCGCCTTCTTGGTGTAGGCGTCCTGAAAGAGCGTCTTCAAGTGATTGGGGATGCCCCACAGGCCGTAGCGTCCGTAGTTGATATAGTCGACGGGGTTCTTCCACTTCGTTTCCTGCTCGACGGCCTGAAACACCAGTTTCGCGCGATAGGCCAGCCCCCGAATCGGCGCGGTCACGCCCGGCAATGCCAGCGAGCCGGCTCCGCTCCCCAGGACCGAGCCGGCGACATGCGTGCCGTGGCCGCTGTCGAGGTCGGCGGCTCCGTCATCGGCACCGGGATTCTTCACGAAGGAGTTGAGGTCGGGCGGGAGCGGGTAACTCTTGATGAAGCTCACCCGATTGCGAAAGTCCGCGTGGATCGTGCTCTTGTCCCCCGTATCGAGTCCAGTGTCGCAGACGCCGATCACCTCCCCCTTTCCGCTCAGACCCAAGCCCGGATTGCTCATGACGGTCGCCGTGCCCATCAGGCCCGCGGCCACATCGTTGGAAGGCCGGTCGAGGGTCCGCTCGCTGATCTGCCGCACGCCGTGAACGGCCGACAGGGCTTTGAGCTGCTTGGTCCGCGCGGCCTTCTTGTCCGAGGCTTCCACGATCAGGAGCTTGGCCGCGGGCTCGGCCTGCAGCACCTGGAGGCCGAGCTTCTTCGCCTTGGGCACGGCCGCTTTGGCGTCGGCCTCGCCGAAGAACTCGACCACGTAAACCCCAGGGATCACCTTGGTGCGCGGCAGCGCTGAAGAGATGTCGTCGGCGGCCCGGCCGAGTCGAACCGATCCCGCGATGCGATCGGCATGAGGCAGATGCCCGATCCAGCGAACGTAGGGGAGTTGGCTGATCTTCTCGACCGCCTTGCCGGTGGCCCGCACCACGTAGGTGTAGCCCCGATACGGCTCGCGCGGCTCGCCGCCGGCCTGAGTGACGCCGGCCAGCCAGGACTTCTTCATCGGACCGATGAACTGAACCAGGTAGTGATGGCGCGCCGTGTCCGGCGCCTTCTTAACGGGGGCGGCGACGGGCGGTGCTCCCACTCGACGCCGGCCCGCGAGCGCGCTCCCGCGCGATTTCGGCGACGCGGTGTTGACCGTCTTGCCCCCCAGCTCCAATTGATACTGATCGGTGACGTCCTCCACGAGTTGCGACGTCGCGAGGGCGGGCGCCGCTTCGTCGGGCGCCTCGAGCAGCACGAATCCCTCATAGCGCTCGATCACCGGATACTGGGCGGCTAGTTGATCCTGATCCGTGCCGCTGGCGAACACCTTGAGGATGCGATTCATGACAAACTCCTGAATGAGAGTGGTCCCGGTGCGAATGCCGGGGTGAATCGGGGACGCGAGGACGTCCGGAAGGGGAGACGAATTCAGCATAGGCGGCCGGTGGAGGAATCGCCAGATCAAGCCGACCTGGCCGCGAGACATGCGGGCTGGCCGCTCGGAGGCCAGGCTGCGGGATTAATGACGGCAATCTGCCCAGTTTTTGTCGGAAAAGCTGGGGGAGGCGACCGAATTCCGCCGCGGCATTCGATTTGCGGACTGGTCGGCGGGCGACCCTGAACTCACAGCGATGCGTCGAGATGGTCTCGACGCATCCATCGCAGAGAGTTAGCGCTCGCAGGAGAGAATCCATGTTCGATCACTTACGCACCGCGTTCGGCGTCTGTCTGGCTGGTGCGGCCATTTCGGGATCGGCGATCGCCCAGAACGATGCACCGGCCAAGCGTGCTGCTGCCGACGGCGCCGTCCGCCCGGTCGCCGCGGGGGGCAAGGTCGAGGTCATCCGGCTCTCGACCGTCATGAAGTCGAAGGTGCTCATTCAAGAGGATCAATCGGCGGGGCAGATTGTCGACGTCGTGCTGAACGACGGCGGCTGCATCGATTACGTCGTGGCGTCGTACGAAGACGAATACTATGCGATCCCCTACAGCACCGTGACGGTTCGCCACAGCGACCGCATCGTGTTCGTGGACATCACGCCGGCCCAGTTCCGCCAGGTGACGTTCTTCGGCGCGAATCAATGGCCGGATTTCTATTCCACGACCTATCAGAAGAACGTCTTTAACGTCTTCGGCGTGAACTCCGTCCGCGTCGACGGCCGCCGCGACGCGCTCAAGCCGAACCTCGATCGCCGGGACGACGCCCAGGATCGCCGGGAAGACCGCCGCGACGACGCAAAGGACCGCCGTCCGAACGCCGACGGCACGGCCGGCGAAAAGGGTGCCACCACGCCCCGCGACAAGAAGGACGCCGACGCTCCTCGCGAGAAACTGCAGGATCGCGCCGACAACCTGAAGGACAAGGCCGAGCCGAAGACCGATCGGAAGCCCGACGCGCCGACGCCCCGGTCGGACGACAAGCCGAATCTGCCGGACAAGCCCAAGGCCGATCTGCCCAAGGCCGAGAAGCCGAAGGCCGATGCCCCGAAGGCCGACCTGCCGAAGCCGAAGGCCGACGCGCCGAAGCCGATCGCTCCGGGACAGCCGAAGCCGAAGAATCCGTAACCGTCGTCGCTCGCCAAAGTATGGTCGAGCGGATGACCGTTGAAACCAGCATCGTGGCGTGCCCCTGCCGCGGTGCTGGTTTTTTTCGTATCCGGATGCTGCTTCGATGTCTCCAAGCAAGTGGTTCAACCGCGCTGAGTGGACAGGGATTTGGGTGCCACTGGCGGCAGCTTTGGGCCGCCAGTGTCTTTATTCGCAACCCACAAGAGCACTGGCGGCCGAAGCCCGCCGCCAGTGGCACTCGTCATCTCAGCGCGGTCGAGGCACTGGCTCACCGACCGGTCTGAGCCACAGCCCATCGGTCCGATTGCAAGACCCCTTGCAGCGAGCTGAAATCGACGGGCTTGGTCAGATGAAAGTCGAATCCGGCCTGCCGCGACCGGGCTTCATCCTGGGCCTGACCGTAACCGCTGATCGCGATCAACAGCGCGTGTCTCGTCCCATCCGCTTCGCGCAGGCGCTCGGCGACCGTATAGCCGTCCAGCCCCGGCAAGCCGATGTCGAGCAGCACGACCGCCGGCTCGAACGCATGGGCGATGGTCACGCCGGACGGACCGTCGTAGGCCACCTGGACCTGATGGCCGGCCAGCCGGAAGAGGGTGGCCAGAGTGTCCGTCGCGTCGGCGTTGTCGTCGACGATCAGGATTTTCGATCGCAGCGGATCGTCGGATTCGATCGCCAGGCTCGGAGTCGGCTGGGGGGCGGTTTCCGGGGGGCAACAGGTCGGCAGCGTGACGGTGAAGACCGACCCCCGTCCCAGCCCTTCGCTTTCGGCCGTGACGAGGCCGCCGTGCATCTCGGTCAGCCGGTGGACCAGCGTCAGGCCGATGCCCAATCCGCCCAACGACCGGTCGATGGTGCGTTCGACCTGCGTGAACAGATCGAACACCGACCGCAGCATCTCCGGCGGGATGCCGATCCCGGTGTCGCGAATGGAGACCGCCACGTGCGACTCTTCGCCCCGCACGGTGAGCTGAATCTGGCCGCCGTCCTCGGTGTATTTGGCGGCGTTGTTGAGCAGATTCGTGATGACCTGCGTGAGGCGGGTTTCGTCCCCTTCGATCCAGACCGCGCGGGCGGGAACCACGACCGACAGGCGGTGGTTTCGCTCCTCAATCAGCGGCTGGCTCGCCTCGACGGCGTGATTGACGGCCCGCATCACGTCCATGACCTGGCGTTGCAGGCGAATCTTCCCGCTCGTGATCCGTGAGACGTCGAGCAGGTCGTCGACCAGCCGGACCATCTGCGCCACCTGCCGGTCGATGACGTCGCTGGACCATTGCAGTTCGGCGTCATCGGTGGCCTGCAGGCGCAGCAACTGGACGGCGTTGCAGATCGGCGCCAGCGGATTGCGGAGCTCGTGGGCCAGCATCGACAGAAAATCGACCTTTTGCCGGTCCGCCTTCTGCAATTCCTCGTAAAGCAGGGCATTGTCGAGCGCCGTGGCGGCCCGGGACGCCAGCGCCGCCGCCAGCGCGGCGTCGGAAGCGGACAATGCCGCTTCCCCCTGGACTCGGCCGATCGTCAATATGGCGAACGTGCGACCGCGGGCCTGGAGTGGAATCGCGATGCAGGATTTCGCCCCAGAATCCGACGCGCCGGGGCTTTCGACCCGGTTGCCGCTCTCGAGCGCGCGGCGGGCCGCGTCCTGGAAGATCTCCGGCAACGCGCCGACCTCGCAGAGTTGCGGTTCGCGCGCGGGACCGAGTTGCGCACAGAGCGGCTTCCCGGACGGGACGAGCGCGGGCGCGAAGGTCAAGAGGCTCGCGTCGGCCAGGAACGGAATCGGCAACTGCACCAGATCGCGGGCCGTCGTCTGAAAATCGAGCGAGCGGCCCAGAATCGCGCTGGCGTCCGACAGAAACGCCAACCGGCGGTTAGCCTCCTCGGCGGCGGCGTGATGCGCCCGCTCTTCGGCGCGCTGCGCGACCTGCTGCCGCATCTTGAACAACTCGACGAACACCCGCACCTTGGCCCGCAGAATCTCCGGGACGATGGGCGTCGGCAGATAATCGACCGCGCCGCTGGCGTAGCCCTCCGCGGTGCGGATTTCATCGGCGAACGCCGTGAGAAAGATGATCGGCGTGGCGCTCGACCGGCGATGCCCGCGAATCAGCCGGGCGGTCTCGAAGCCGTCCATGTCCGGCATGTTGACGTCGAGCAGAATCACCGCGAACTGATTGTGCAGCACCTGCTTCAGCGCCTGGGAGCCGGACGAGACCAGGACCAGATTCTCGCCGAGCGTCGACAAGACCGTCTCGTAGACGAGCAGCTTTTCGGGCAGATCGTCCACGACGAGGATGTTCGCCGGATCGGAGTTGGGCGTCATATTTCAGTCGTTCCGGTCCGGACGCTGTTGGGGAATCGCTGGAACACGTCAGTCCGTCCTGGTCTTCGGCGCGGTGGCCGACCAGTGTAGCAGTTCGTCGATCCTATTCAGAGCCGATTCGGCAAACGTCGGGCTGGAATCTCAGTGATGGGGGAGTCTCACACCAACCCGAAGCGTGAGCGAGGGGGAGCGCATTTCGGCCAAGTGCCCCGGACGCTCGGAGCGTCCGGGTCACTCATCGGAGCGCCCGTCCCTCGCTGACGCTTCGGGTAAGTGTTTCTGAGAATCATTGTGCTGCGAAGCGCCCGGCCCCCTCACCCTAACAGCCCGTTGAAGTATTCCACAGGGCGGCTGGGGTTGGCGGTCGAGCGGGCTTGACTCGTCGGCTATGATCGGTCGGTGTTC
>JAWXBB010000672.1:0-2660 GCA_034439795.1 Planctomycetaceae bacterium
AAGCGCTTGGCTTCGTCCTGCAATGCGGCGGGGTCGGTCATGGGAAATCCGCTAAGGGCTGAGGGTTTAGGGCTAAGGGCCGGAAGCCGCGGGGTTGCACCCCCGCGGTGATCAGTGAGCGATGTTCAATTGTCGAAAGGCCGCCGTCGCTGGCGCTCCGGGCTGGGATTGCGCTAACTCGTTGGTTCCTCGCCGGGGTTCTCTTCACGTTGTTTCTTCAGACGCAGCAGCCGCTCCGTCGTGGACATCGGCTGGTCGCCGCCGGGTTCCGGGGTCGCGGCCGGCGGCGGTGCGGAAGCTGTGGTTGTCGGCTGCGGTCGCGGAGTCACCGGTCGCGGCGTCGACACCGGTGGCGGCAGCGGGCGTTCCTCCTTGCGGCCGGTGAGGGTGTCCTGCACTTGTTGCTTGCGCTGCAACAGCGCGCCGGTGGTCGCCGTCGCGGGGCCGGTGCGGCGGCGGAAGAGGTTCGCGAGCGCCGACCAGTCGATCTGCACGCGACGCAAGGCCACATCCACCGGCACCAGGCACGCCAGCGCGATCAGGAACCAGTCGAACACCGGTCGCGTACGCTTCTTCACCTGCCGGCCCGCGTGGTAGACGTCGTCGGCTTTCGCATCGCCGGTGAGCAGCCGGCCGTTCGTTCGTTCGGCGATCTCCGACAGCGTCTGCCGGTTCGAGCGGAACCGCAGGTACTCCGGCGAGTACGACACGATGAACCCGCCGAACGCCTGCTCGTCGCGGCCGCTCCCCTTCGCCTGGGCCACCGCGTGATACCGGCCGTGGCCCCACAACGGCACGTTCGCCTGATACCGCCGCGGCGACACCTGCTTCAACCGCACGATCTCGGACTTGCCCTCCGGCCCGGCGAGCTTCGCCGTCACTTCGAGGAACGCCTCGTCGGCATGGAAGTCCTCGGCGACGAGCACCGCTTCGCCGCCGGAGGTGTAGGTCGACAATCGCAATGACCCGGATTTGCGGACGCGCGAGATGTCGATCAACAGTTGCTTCACGAATGCCTGATAGTGCTCCCAATCCTGCCACTGTGCGGCCCAGTTGGGGGACAGGTCCGACGTGAACGCCGCCGTCTTGCCGAGGCCGTGCTGCCAGATGGCGAGGATGGGGTCTTCCTGCGTCGGGTCCTGCTCGTCGGGCGGGGCGAGCATCAGCGTCATCGCCGGCGACGGCTTGGCGTTCGTCAGCACGTACCCCTTGAGTTCGGGCAGGCTGTCCAACCCCATCAGCACCGGCGACGGAAAGCCGAGCCGCGGCGTGATCGTTTTGTTCTGGATCATGCTCCGTTTGAGCGTCTTCGATTCCTTGATGAAGATCGACGGCAGCACGTCGGGGTTGTCGTTGACGAAGTAGTACCGCCCGCCGGTCGCCGAGGCGATCAGTTGCAGCGACTGCTGCTCCATCCCGCCGTGGGGGAAGACGGCGACCGTCGAGACGCTGATCTGGTTGTCGACGAACTGCTGCAACAAAGTCGGCGGCGCGGGGGACGGATCGCCGTCGGAGATGATGATCATGTGCTTGGTCGCCGCGTCGCTCTTGAGCAGTCCGGCAAGTCCGAGTTGCATCGTATTGGCGAAGCTGGGCATGTCGCCGACGCTCGCGCCGTCGATCAGCGGCACAATCTTCTCGTAATCGCTGACCGGCGTGAGCGGGAAGATCCAGTCCTCCCCCTTGTCGGTGTAGGCCAGCACGCCGGCTTCGTCCTGGGCCGACAGCACCTTGATGGCCTGCTTGGTGATCCGCTTGGCCCACGTGTTTCCCTCGGGGAATTCGCAGGTGTGCAGGATGATCGCGAGCGCCCCCTTGGGAAGCACCTTCTTGTTGTTGATGTCCATCGAGACCGGCAGGATTTCCTCGACGACGGTCCGATGCCAGCCGCCGGGGCCGAAACTGTTGTTGCCGCCGACCATCAGGAAGCCGATGCCGACGTTGTAGACGGCGTCCTTCAGCCCCGCGAGCTGGCCGAAGTCGAAGGCGTCGAACGGCACGTTGCAGAAAATGATGCAGTCGTACGGCATGAGGGCCGCGGTGTCATTGGGGAAGTCGTAGGCGGGGATCGACTTCACGGCCCGCTCGGCCTGCCGCATCGTCTCTTCGAGCTTCTCCCAATCGCGCTTGTCGCCGGCGGGGTCGTACACCAGCAGCACCTGGCCTTCCCCCTCGACGAAGATGTACCCCAGCACGCTGTTGTTCTGCGACAGGCTGTCGGCCGCGCGGTCGACTTCAATCGTCGCCGTGTATTCGTAGTATCCGGGCGCCCGCAGCGTCAGCGGCACCGTGTAGCGGTTCTTGCCGGACTGGAACTTGACCGTCTGCTCGGCGATGGTTTCGCCGTTCTCGCGCAGCGTGAGTTTCCCCTCGCCGGCCTGCAGCGACGACAGCACCATCGCGGCTTCGTACGTCTCGCCGATCTTCACCTGCTGCGGCAGATCGAGCCGCTCCAGCCAGACCTCGGCGTCGTACGAGTAATCGACCGGCAGCACGTCGACGGCGATGCTCCCCGACGACAAGCAGGGGCGGCTGATCGTCATCAGCGACGGGGCGCAGACCGAGGGGAACCTGTCGCGCGTGCTGGACGACCTGAAATCGCGCGGCATCGCCGTCGACGTGCTGCCGGTCGATTACTCGTACGACGCCGAGGTCTGGCT
>JAWXBB010000673.1:0-6177 GCA_034439795.1 Planctomycetaceae bacterium
AGATGTTGTGGTGCGTGAGCAGCACCCCCTTCGGCTCGCCCGTGGAACCCGACGTGAAGATGACGGTGATCACGTCATCGGGCCGAATGCACGTCAGCCGCAGCCAGCGCTCGAGGATCGCAATCGGGCAGACATACGCTCCGAAGGCGGCCGCCAGTTTGTCCAGCCCGGTAACGCGTTCCTTCAGATCCTCCAGGAACACCCACTCGACGCCCAGATCGACCGGCTTCTTTTCGAGCATCTTGCGGCTGGTCAGGACGTGCTTCAGCCCCGCTTCTTTCGCGCAGAACCGCAGGTCGGCCTCGGACGAGGTGTAGTTGAGGTTCACCGTCGTCCGGCGCAGCATCGTGACGGCCGCATTTGCGAGCGCGCAGCCCACCGTCGGCGGGAGCAGAATGCCGATGTGCGATTCCGACTTCGCGACGGTGCGCCGCAACACGCGCATCAGCGCCAGGCTGGAGGCGAGCAATTTGCCGCCGGTCAACTCGACGCCGGTCGAGTCCGCGATCTTGGGATGGCGGGACCGTTTGCGGCACGCCCGCAGGAATTTGCGCGGCGGGTTGAGTTCGTTGTGCTGATTCGACTCCACGGCGGTCACTCCCAGTTCGCGGACGGCATAGCTGACTTGCTCGACATTCTGCGGGTCGTAAATCGGTCGGCCGAAGACGATCGACACCGGATACGGCCAGGCCCGCGGCCGTTTCCAGAAGAACTTGCCCCCGCGGTAACTGAAGATGCTGCCCCACAGGCCGTGCAGGTTGATCGGCACGATGGGGGCTCCGGTCCCCTGCAGAATCTTGAGGAATCCGGGCTGAAACGGCTGCATCTGGCCGGTGCGGGTCAGCGTGCCTTCGGGAAAGATGCAGACGACCTGCCCGCTGGCGAGGGCCTCGCGGGCCATTTTCAGCGACTGAATCAACTGCTTCGGGCCGCCGTCCGCCTTGATGGGGATCACGTCGAAGATCTTCGCCAGCCAGTTGAGCCACGGGGAATACACGTAATCGGCATAGATTATGAACCGGATCGGCCGCGGCGCGCAGCCGACGATCAGGATGCCGTCCACCCACGACACGTGATTGGGGATCAGCAGCGCGCCCCCTTCGCGGGGCAGGTTCTCCTTGCCGAACACGCGCAGCCGGTAGACCGTGTGCGCGAACAGCCAGAACATCGCCCGGAACATCGTCAGCGGCAGTTGCGTGGCGATGTAGATGCCGACGGGAATGGTCCCCAAACCCGCGAGCATGAAGATCGCGCCGGCGGAGAGACCGAGTTGATCGCGCAGCACGAAAAAGACGCCCGAGATCAGGAGCACGCCGCTGAACACCAGGAAATTCGTCGCCGCCATGATCTGACCGATATGAGCTGACGGACTGCGGTGTTGCAGAAACGCTTCCAGCGGGACGTCGAACAGCCCCGCGCTCGCTCCCAATCCGAAGAGCGCGAGGCACGATCCGAAGAACGCGACCTGCGGCTGCGATTGGCCGTACAAGCCCGCAAAGTATAATGCCAGCGAGCACACCGTCATCCCTGCGGCCCCCAACGGGACCAGTCCCAGTTCGATGTGCCCGGCGGACAAATACCCGGCGAGCACGCTTCCGCCACCCACTCCCAGCACCAACACCATCCCCAAAATGCCGATGTCGCTCTGCTGCAAACCGAGGTCGTGCATGCCAAAGATGTCGATGTTGATCGTGGCCAGTGAGGCCAGCGTCCAGAAAAATGCGATGCCGAGCGCGGTCTTGAACAGCGCCGGCACGCGCCACAGATGGCCGAGACTGTGCAGCGTCTCGCCGACGAGGTTCCACGAGGCCTTTCGCGACGGATCGGAGGCTGGTTGACGGCGAATGAACAGGCTCGCCAGCCAGCCGGTGAGGGCGACGGTCATCACGACGGCGGCAGCAATCAGGAACCCCGTGGTGGAGATGGGGCCACCCGCCTGGGGTTGGATCTGAACAGCCAACTGATTACCGAGGAAAATCCCGAGTGCCGCCGGGGCGACCACCATCAGGCCCAGCCAGCCGTTCGCCGTCGACAATTCAGAATCGCGGACGATCTCCGGCACGCTACCGAGCTTCGCCGGCGAGAACAACGCGGTCAGCGCCCCGGTCATGGCCACAATCGCAAACAGCAGTGGCGCGTTCCCCGTCAACAGCGAAACCAGCCCGATTCCGAACACGAACGCCTCGGCCAACCGGCAGGCGGAGATCACGCGGGCCTTGGAGTAGCGATCGGCAAGATACCCGGCCGGCGACGCCAGCACCAAAAACGGCAGCGTAAACCCCGCCAACCCGATGGCCAGCGCCGCGTCGTCGCCGATCAGCGGCTTCGCAACCGGCACGACGATCCAGCGGAACGTGTTGTCATTCAAGGCCGTGCAGAATTGCACGACCAGCAGCCCGATGAAGCTCGGCGACCACAGTCCCTCGGCGAGCGGACGAATCGGCGGCGCTCCGGCATCGAGCTGTGCGTCGTCCGATTCGGTCGTCGTCATGGAGGAGCTGCTCTGCGAACGAGAATATGTCCCGGAGACGATGCCGAAGACCTGAGCGGCCTGGCACGGAATGGTGATCGTATATCCCGAATCAGCCGGGAAGGAAAGACAGAGTGCTGCGGGGTGCCGCCTCTTCTTTGTCCCCTCGCCCGCCGCTTTGGTGGGAGAGGGTTAGGGTGAGGGTGCCTTTCTGCTTTCGATTGGGTCGGCCTGGTCATCGCGAACCGGAGAAAAGACACCCTCACCCCCGGCCCCTCTCCCACCGAAGCGGCGGGCGAGGGGAGTGGAGACGGCTTCCTAATTTCAGGAACTTTCGACGGCGGACGGGGATGCGTCGCCGGTTGGGATTGACCGGTTTCGGGGGTCGGCTATCTTTCGCGGTCACAGGGCCGGCAGGAATCGCCGGACTTGCCGAATTGTCCGCCGGAAGGATCCGTCATGCGGCATTGGCTCAGCACTGGGTTCATCGTCTGTTATCTGGCAGCGCTCTCCGGGGGCATCGCCAGTCATGCGATGAAATTCGGGACGTTCGCGCATCCGGCGATGTACTTCTTCGTGTGGGACATGTTCTGCGGCTGGCAGGCCTACGAAAGCCGCACCCATCTCGTCGCCGAGGGGGAAAGCGGCCAGTTCTACGAGCTGTCTCCCGCGCCGTGGGGTACGTTCGCCCCGTTCGGCGACCTGCCGCGGACGCACTATGACACCTACGGTCACACGTTTCGCAAGGTGGCGCTCAGTACCCTCAAGCACAGCGACCACGAACCGATCCGCCGCATTCTGATCGTCGAAGAATGCTGGGCGAAGAAATACAACCTGCCCGAACATCTGTGGGCGCTGAAGTTCGACGAACCCAAAGACCCGTTCAGCTACTTCTGGCTCCGGGCGGCGCTCACCGGCGAGGGCGATCTGATCGAAGTGCATCCCGATTTCGTCACCTTTTCGTCCAGTGCCACGCTGCTGGACAATCCGCGGCTCGTCGAGGACGCCAAGCGCGGCCGGCCGTTCTTCGCCGTCAGCCCGTATCACCGCACCAACGGCGGCAACTTTGAAGACCCCACGGCCTGGGCCGGTGGACCGAACTCGTTCCACGCGTCCGCCCGTTGAACATTCTCGCCACGACGTCCGTGCTGGAGATTCCGCCGTGAGCCGATCCCTGATTCAAACCCGCGATTCGCTGCGCGAATTCTTCTACCGGAACGAGTCGCCGTTCGGTCTCGCGATCATGCGGATTGCGTTGCCGCTGGTGATGCTGACCATGCTCGTGCCGCGCTGGCGGGCCGTGCGGGAGCTGTTTTCGTCGGACGGCGCTCCGGCGCTGCTGCCGGCCGGCTACGGCTACATGAATATGCTGCCCGAGTTTTCCGGTCCCGTCGCCGTCGCGCTGTTCAGCGTGCTGCTGCTCGCCACCGTTTGTGCGTGCATCGGCTGGATGACGCGGGTTTCGCTGGCCGTCACGCTGGTGCTGTTCACGTACTTCTCCATGATGGACTGCGTGAGCACGATGACCAAATACACGGTCATCATGACGCACGTACTGCTCCTGCTGACGGTCTCCGAATGCGGCGCGCTCTGGTCGGTCGACGCCTGGCTGAAGGGACGAACGGTCCCAGGGCCGTCGGGCCTGCCCGTCGCCGCACCGGCTTGGCCACGGCGGTTGATTCAACTGCTCGTCGGCTTCATCTACTTCGGGGCCGCGATGACCAAGATGAACACGCCGACGTTTTTGAGCGGCGACCAATTGCAGCTCTGGATGCTGACGCACGTCAATTTCCGGCATCCGCTGGGCGAATGGCTGGCGTTGTATCCGGTGCTGCTGAAGTCGATGGGGTACGTCTCGCTGGTCTGGGAATTGACGTTCATCTTCCTCGTCTGGCGCGGGATCTGGCGGCCGATCGTGCTGTCGATGGGGATCGTGTTCCACTTCCTGACGTTCCTCACGCTGGGTCTGATCGTCTTCCCGTTGACCTGCTACTGCACCTATCTCGCGTTTCTGGACGAGGAGGAATTCGTCCGGATGCGACGCTGGGCGAAGTCGCTGTCGCCTCAGCTTTCCGCCTTGCAACCGTGGGCGGCGGCGGTGCGACAACAGTTGAACCGGCTCGGCGATCCCGCCCGCTGGCAACGCCCCGCTTGGGCGGCCTATCCGATGCTGGCCCTGATCTTCGCGTGGGGCGGGGCGGAGTTGGAGCACTGGGTCGACCCCTATCAGCAGCGGCGACCCGAAGGCCCGCATCAGCTGAAGACGCTCGATCCCCACGTCGTCACGCAGATCATGGCCCCGACGACGCGCATCCGCGACAAGGACAAGTTCTTCGCGATCGACACCGGCACGCTGCTGGTCGGCGATCTGCTGGCCGACCGCCGCCGCGTGTATCGGTACGGCGAGCAGATGATCGTCCAATGCCACCTCACGCCGCCGCACGAGGACATGTGGGTCGAGTGCAAGATCCTCGACACTCGCAACCGGCTGGTCGACCGGACCGGCAACGTCGCCCCGCGTGAAGCCTTCCGCGTGAACTTCATGTATCCGGTTACGAGAGTGCTGGAGCCGGGCGAGTACACGCTGGTGCTGGAAACCGCGGGCCGCGAAGTGCTCCGCAAGAAGGTGCAGATCGTCGATACGCCGACCGTCGCTGCGGCGAATTAGGCTTTGACGGTTTTCGTAGAGTGCAGTCGAGAAGCGGTTCCAAAACCGCATCGTCTTTACGCCGAAGGCGTTGTCTCTCATAGCCCAGGGTCGCGAGTCTGCGAGCGCACCCTGGATGGCGATGATGACGAACACCATACCCTGAAAGGGTTTCATCAGGGATTGATGTCACCGGTGATGCGACCCCTTCAGGGTCGATGCGATACGGACGCCCGTTTCCCAGGGTGCGCTCGCAGACTCGCGACCCTGGGCTGTGCGATCGAACGCCTTCGGCGTACTTGAACCGCAATCAATGTGCCGTCTCCAACGGCAACTACCAAGATTGGGTTCTAAAACCGCTTCTACTGACCCCCGCTTGGCGGCGACTGGACAGCCGCCTACAGTGGTGGTAGCACGTCGTCTCGATCCCCTCGCGATTTCCGTTTCCTCACTCGACGGGAGCCCGGGCCATGTGGTTCACCGAAGATCCCTGGCCGCCGATGTTCGTCTGCGGTCTGGCCGCGCTTTTGGCCGTCGCCTACTGGTCGAACTCAAAACGCGTGTTGCACCTCGTGCTGGCGGTGGGTTTGCTGGCCCTCGGCGCGATCATCTACGTGGCCGAACAAGTCCTCGTCACGCCGGCGGAGCAGGTCGAAGCGCTCGTCGCGAAGCTGTGCGACGACTTCCGCCACAAGTCACCCGCGACGCTGGATCATTTCTCCGATTCGGCGCCCGAACTGAAGCTGATGTGTCAGGGGGCGATGGCGCTGGTCGAGATTAAGGATGATCTGCGGTTGACCGACATGAGCACCAAGCTGACGAACGACGATTCGCGGGCCGTTTGCCACTTCCGCGCCAACGCCGGGCTGTCGGTCGCGGGGTTCGGCGACGTCGGCCATCAACCCGCGCGGTTCGAGTTAACGTGGGCCAAAGAGCCGGCGGGCTGGAAGATCATCACGGTCCGCCGGCTGCATCCGATCCGCAACGAAGAACTGTCGCTGCTGGAAAAGTCCGCGGGGTGATGGCCCTCGAGGTAGGGTGGGCCGAGTCTTCGAGTCCC
>JAWXBB010000674.1:0-3636 GCA_034439795.1 Planctomycetaceae bacterium
CACCGGGTGACCGATCAGATGTCGACGCGGCGACTCCGGATCGTCAAGTACCGCGGCACCAGCCATGAAACGAATGAATACCCGTTCCTGATCGACGAGGCCGGCATCAGCGTTTTGCCGGTTACGTCGCTGGGTTTGCAGCACGTGGCGAGCACCGCGCGGATTTCAAGCGGCATCCCGCGGCTGGATGTCATGCTCGGCGGCGAGGGATATTTCCGGGGCAGCACCGTGCTCATGTCCGGCACAGCGGGCAGCGGCAAGTCCAGCATCGCCGCCCACTTTGCTGTCGCCGCCTGTCGGCGCGGCGAACGCTGCTTGTACTTCGCGTTCGAAGAGTCGCCGGGGCAGATTCTGCGCAATATGCGCTCCATCGGCATCGACCTGGAACCGTGGGTGAACAAGGGCTTGCTGAAATTCCACGCCAGCCGCGCCTCGATCCATGGCTTGGAAATGCACTTGGCGACCATTCACAAATTGGTGCGCGAGTTCCAGCCACACGCGGTTGTGATGGACCCCATCGGTAGCCTGATAGCGGTGGGCGAGCGCCGGGACGCCAGCGTGATGCTGACGAAACTGATCGATTTCCTCAAGATGCGAGAGATCACGGCGCTGCTCACCTACCTGACGAGTGGGGATGAGGCTCTGGAGCAAACCAACGTGGATGTTTCCACGCTTGCGGACACCTGGCTGCTCCTGCGCGACCTGGAACTGGACGGCGAGCGGAATCGGGTGATGTACGTGCTCAAGTCACGCGGCATGGCCCACTCCAACCAACTCCGCGAGTTCCTGCTGACCGACCAGGGAGTGGAGTTGCAAAATGTCTATCTTGGCGCGGAGGGCGTTCTGACAGGCTCGGCGCGGCTGATGCGGGAAGCCACAGAAAAAGCGGGCAACCTGCTCCGACACCAGGGGGTCGAAGCCAAGCAGCGGGAGCGAGTACTGAAGCGCGAGGCCCAAGAGGCCCGCATCATTGCCTTGCAGAAGGAGTTCGAGGCGGAAGAAGAAGTGGCGAAACGGGACATCGACCAGGAAAAGTCCCGTGAGGAAACCCACAGGCAGGATCGGGACCGCATGGGGATCAGCCGCCAAGGCGACAAGGCGCCGGAGACGCCACGGAGCCGCACGTGAGGCGCCCGGCAAAGGCTGGCGAACAGACAGCGCCCAGCGAAGCCGGCGGAGCGGCCGAAACATGGGAACTGCGACTGTACATTGCCGGGCAGACGCCGAGGTCTGTGGCCGCCTTCGCCAATCTCGAAAAATTGTGTGCGGAGCATATGCCGGGTCGGTACAAGATCGAAGTGATCGACCTCCTGCTGAACCCGCAACTCGCCGCAGGTGACCAAATTGTAGCGATCCCAACGCTCGTGCGGAAATTGCCGGAGCCGCTGCGAAGGATTGTGGGCGATTTGTCCAACGCCGAACGCACACTGGTGGGGTTACAGTTGCGTTCTGCTGGGCCCGGCAAATGACGGATCAGAAGAAAGAAGCCGTTGGCACGACCGAGGCGTTCGAAAAATTGGTGGCCAGAGCCCCTGCGGAGGAGCGCTATGTCTTGCGCCTTTACGTCACGGGGATGACGCCGCGCAGCACGGAGGCCTTTGCCACCATCAAGGCCCTTTGCGAGGATCGCCTGCACGGACGCTACAAGTTGGAAGTAATCGACATTTACCAGCACCCGCAGCTGGCGATTGATGAGCAGATCATCGCGGTGCCCACGTTGGTGAAGACGCTGCCTGCACCCCTGCGCCGGTTGGTCGGCGACCTCTCCAACGAGGAGCGAGTGCTGTTGGGCTTGGACCTGCGGCGCAGGCCATAGAAAGTGAGGCCGCATGGCGGATTGGAACCAGCAGACGGAGATCGCCGGGCTGCGGCTGCGGCTCGAAGAGGCTGAGGATACCATCCGCGCCATTCGTAGCGGTGCCGTGGACGCGTTTGTGGTCGAGGTGCCGAACGGGCCACAAGTCTACACGCTCCAGACCGCAGACCGGCCCTACCGAGTACTGGTGGAGGAAATGCAGCAGGGCGCTCTCACGCTCGGCAACGACGGCACCATCATTTATTCCAACCGCCGTTTCGCCGAATTGGTGGGCAAATCTCTGGAGGCACTCATCGGCGTCGCTTTCCGCGACTTCATCCCACCGGATGCCCAATCTGTTTACCAAGACTTGCTGCAACAAGGCCGCGCCGGTTTCAGCCAAGGCGAGAGTCATCTGCACAACGCCGACGGCGCGTTAGTCCCTGTCTTTCTCACGCTCAACGCGCTCCCGCCGCCAAGCGGAGCAGCAGTCGGACTCCTCGTCACGGACCTCACGACCCAACGTCACCATGAAAAAATGAACGCCCTCGTAGAGGCGCTCAAGGAGGCAGACCGCCGCAAGGACGAGTTCCTGGCAATGTTGGGCCACGAACTCCGCAGTCCCCTCGTGCCGATCCGCAACGCCCTAAGAATCATCCAAATGCCGGAAGCCGACGTCGCCTTCGTCCAATCGGCACCCGCGATGATGGAGCGTCAAGTCGCACAGATGGTGCGGTTGGTTGATGACCTGCTGGACCTGAGTCGCATAAGCAGAGGCACGATCCAGCTGCGCCGGGTGCGGATCGAACTGGCTTCAGTCGTGCACGACGCCGTGGAATCCGCGCTCTCCGTGGTGCATTTCATGGAGCATGAGCTTACCGTCACGTTGCCGCCGCAGCCGATCTGCCTGGAGGCCGATCCGGTCCGGCTGGCTCAACTGATCGGCAACCTGCTCAACAACGCATGCAAGTTCACCGGCAAGAAAGGCCGCATCTGGCTCGCAGTGGAGCAAGAGGGCGAGCAGGCTACAATCCGAGTGCGAGACAACGGCATCGGCATTGCCGCCGACCAGCTTCCCAAAATCTTCGAGATGTTCATGCAGGTCGATACCTCATTGGAGCGCACCGTCAGCGGGCTCGGCATCGGCCTAATGTTGGTGAAAAATCTGGCGGAGTTGCACGGCGGCACCGTGGAAGTCCACAGCGCCGGCATCGGCCACGGCACTGAGTTTCTCGTGCGCTTGCCGAGCACGAGTGCAACGTACCAGCCGTCTTTGCCAGAGCCGGACGTCTTCTCGCCGACGGACGTGACGCCCTTACGCATCCTCGTCGTCGATGACAATAAAGACTCCGCTTCGACCCTGTCGATGCTACTCGGGTTGGACGGCAACCAGACGCGAGCAGCCTACGATGGCCTTGAGGCTGTGCAGGCGGCGGAACAATTTAGACCCCATGTCATCCTGCTCGACATCGGCCTGCCCGGGATCAGTGGCCATGAAGCGTGCCGTCGCATCCGCGCGCAGCCGTGGGGCAAGACGATGGTCATCGTGGCTTTGACCGGATGGGGTCAGGAAGAAGATCGACAAAAATCCAACGACGCGGGATTCAACGCTCACATGGTCAAGCCGGTGGACCGCGGCGTGATCAATCAGCTGTTGGCGGAGCTGCTGCCGAGCCCCGTTTCGAGTCGCTGAAGTACCCGACCGAACTCACGACCTTGGGCGACCACCTTCGGAAGCGCCGGCTCGACCTCGGGCTTCTGCAGCGCCAAGTCGCGGACCAACTCCGGGTTCTCGGTCGAGAACGTCCGGAACTGGGAGTGGAACAAGACCGAGCCTGCGG
>JAWXBB010000675.1:0-5805 GCA_034439795.1 Planctomycetaceae bacterium
GAAACAGCTTGGCGACGTCGTTGCCGACGAACGGGTCGTACGTCTTGCCGAGATAGCCGCCCCACGCCAGATGACTGCGGGACTTCATGTTCAGCACGACGTACGGCGGCAGGTCGCGCGACGTGTCGCCGCGCTGCTTCGCGATCAGCGAGGCCAGCGCCGGGAACTTGTCGGCTTCGCGATTGGTGCGCGGCTCGGCGGCGAGGTTCGCCGTCTGCATCACCATGTTCGGTTCGTGATTGGAATGCCGGCAATCGACCGAGCGGATCAGCGTCAGCTTGTCGAGCAACGCCGCATACTTGGGCAGATACTCGCAGACCTGCACGCCGGGGAGTTTGGTGCCGATGACATCGAACGGCCCGCGGATTTCCTTGGGCGCGAGCGGCTTGGGATCGAGCGTGTCGATGTGGCTCGGCCCGCCGGTCATCCAGAGCAGAATCACGCTCTTGCGTCGCGGGGCCGAGGGGCGGGCCGTCGTCGCTTCCTGAGCGGAGAGCAGCTTCGGCACCGTCAACCCGGCGAGTCCCGCCAGACTGGCCTTGAGCAGGCTGCGCCGCCCGTGGACGGTCAGCCCTTCGCGAACCCGCGCATTGAGCTGATGAAAGGCATGTTGATCGTGCGGCAACGCCATCGCTGGAAATCCCTTGTGGGATTGCATCGGCGCGGACGCAACCCACCCATGAGGATACCTCGGAATGATATACTTGACAAACCCAGCGGATTACCGGGGTCGCAATCACTCCGGGGCCGGTGACGCTACCATAGTGACCCATAGGCCGGTTCTGATGCAAGCCCGTCACCTACTTGGCGGGCTTCTTCTTTGCGCTGGCCTTGGCTGTGGCCCGCTTCTTGTCGGCCGCTTTCGCCGCCGCGGCCGTCCTTGGTAGCTGCTTGGCGTCGATCTTCAAGAGACCGTCGATGACGCGGTCGAAGTCCAGCGGGATGTGACCGAGCGGAATCTCGGCCGGGTCGCTGCTATTCGGCGCAGGCTTCGACGACATCGGATTCCCTTCGCATTGGAATGGTCGCGGCCCGGCTGGCGGGACGGGCCTTGCCGTTGGTCTTGGCGGGCTTGATCCACAGGCATTCTGTCTCGCGAGACTTTGAGCCGCCCCCGGCGGCGTGGTTCGCGATATCCCGCGTGACCTTTTGCCATTTCCTGTACAACTCATGGTACATCGGGGAATCGTACCCGCTCAATACAATCGCCGACTTACAGGACGTGAGCAGTTCGGCCAACTGGCGATGCTCAGCGTCGGTCATCTCCGCGTGGTAGACGTTGGTACTGCCCTGCGCCCGCGTCCCGTGTAGATAGGGAGGGTCGCAGTAGATCAGCCCCTCTTCGTGATCGAACCGGGGGATGGCGTCGAAAGCTGATTGGCAAATGAACTGGACGCGGCGGATGCGGTCAATGACCTGCGGCAATGCTTCGATCGCCGTCCACCATGCGTTCACGTCACCGGCCATCCCGCCGCGAGCGCGGGTAGTCGTGTAGCTCCAAGACTGCCCCTTCCCGGCGAATGACTGTCGCCAGCGAATGAAGTCGAGCAGCGCACGGTCCACCTCGCCGGAGCCGATCGGATAGCCCTCGGAATCGCGGGAGTCACGGGCGGTCTCGAACTCCACTTGCGAATACGGCGTGAGGCTGGCCCGGCGAATGAACTCGTCACCCTGGTCCCGCAGCACGCGGAAGAATCGAGTCAGACGGAGGTCGATGTCGTTGTATGTCTCGACCTCAACCGGCTGCTTGTTCAGCAGCACGGAAGCCCCCCCGCCGAACGGCTCAAGATAGATGCGGTGTTCGGGGAAGTGACCGACGATCCAGTCGGCCAGATAACGCTTCCCCCCGTACCACTTCAGGGGCGGTCGAACTGCCATTGAGGACATCTCCCTTGTGTTTGCCTAGCGAATTCTAAGACACTCCAATGAAATGTCAACTGAATTATTTTCGCGCAACTAACTTAAAATAAAGGAGTTGCGCGACATTCAGCGCAGCACAATCGAACTGGTCGCTTGATTAGTGGTATCGCCAGCGGTATCATCAATTCGTCGGCCAACGCTTGTCACTGGATGAAGGGAGAACATGGCAAAGCAGCGGCTGGTCCCGTGTGTGATTCACATTCCGACGCAATACAACGATGGCACTGAGGTCGAGTCCGGGAAGTTGGCGCACTTCTTGGACGTGTTCGATCGGCAGTTCAATGGCTGCACTGTGATGGGCATCGTTGAAGGGCACTGGTGTGGCACCACGGAACCAATGCAGCGTGTCGAGGTGTCCATCCCAAAGGACCGCATCGCGCTCTTCGAGTCGATCGCCAAGGAAATTGGAAGGGCGACACGCCAGCAGGCAATCTACGTCGTCATCAACTTTCAGGCCGATGCTCGAATCATCGAACTGTTCGATGATGAGGCGGACGACCAAGGGTCAAGTCAAGAGCTGGGAGGCAGCGCATGACATTCACGCAAAAAGCCAACAACGTCGTGGAGCAAGCGAAACAGATTGCCCCCACCGTCGGGACATGGGCTGATTTTAACAACGCCGTGTTCAATCAGCGTGAAGGGCTGATTGCAACGGCGTTCGCCGATGACACTGAGCGGCAGTTGTTCTACGACTCCGACCAGTACAAGGCGCTCAGCCAGATGCGCTTGCAACTGATGAAGAAGTTCGGAGCCGTGGCAGGTGGCACCCCTGAAAAGAGCGGTCGCTTCCTCGTCCGCATCCCCAAGACGATGCACAAGTCGTTGGAAGTTGAGGCAGCCCGCGAGGGTGTCAGCCTCAACCAACTGGCGCTGACGAAGTTGTCTCTCCCGCTTAGCGAGCGAGTCAACGTCAGCGTCCAGACGATCGCTGATGCCTACGCCAAGGTGTATGACGGCTGGTCTGTCGATCGCATCGTTGTAGACCCTGAACTCAACGTCAAGTTCTTGGGGGAGTGTCGGCGTCGCGGCCTCGCCGAGAGCGCCTACCACCTCAACCACGCTCTGATGGACATTCGCAAGAGCGGGAAGGCGGAGCTTCCGAAGGCCACCAAAAAGACGGAGTTCAAGGACTACGACCAATTTCAGTTCGCGTCGGAAATCGCCGTCCGCTTGTTGCAACGGTCCAACGGGGTGTCTCTTGACCAGATTCTGTGCGACCCGGAACTTGGAATGGAGTTCGACCGCATCGCTGGACAACTCGCTCCCAAGCAGCCTGTCCTGAAACTGCGGTGGGCCGCCCTGAACCTCCGAAAGACGCGACGCCTGCGCCCAATGGACCCGGCTGACAAAGAGGCGGTCCACCTGATTACGGCGGGGCCTGTGAAACTGATTCAGCCAAGCGACATCCCCGACTCTCCTGGAGTGTATTCGTTCTTCGACGTGAACCGACCGCTTTACGCCGGGGAGACCGGCAATCTTCAGCAGCGAATTGGGCTTCATCGTGATGGCCGACTGCCGACGTGGCTCGGTCTCGACGACGACAGTTCGTGCATCCTCAAATATGCCCCAACGCCGTCTGACAACAAAGACGAACGGGGCAAGTGGCTGAACCAGTTCATCGGATTCGAGCATCCCTTGCTGAACTATCAGAAATCAGCATAGGACCACGATCAGAGGGATCGTCAGATGTGGGATCGGATTCCCGGCTCCCTGATTCACGTCGTCGCACGCGGGCCACCACGAAGCGAAGAACCACAGGACGCAAACCGGATCAAGGGCGCGTCCTGTGGTTCTCTTTTTTGCGGCAGTGGCGAAATCAGCAGACGCGCCAGCCTTGGATGCTGGTGGGCTTCCGATTGAACCCCAGTCCCGTGCGGGTGCGAATCCCGCCTGCCGCATTCATGGTACACGATCACTTTGGATCGCGGTACATCAACCGCCGCCCTCCCGCGCCCTTGATGGCCTGAACCATCCGAGCGCCGTCGCTCACGTCCCGGCTGTTCCACTTGAACTCGGCCTCAGTGACGTAGCGGTGAAGATGCCGCCGGGACATCTGGTGGTGAACGCCGATGAACGACCGCTTGATGCGGGCAAAGAAGCTCTCGACGGTGTTCGTGCTGACGATCACCTCGCCGCACTGCTCGTATCGGACGTATTCGTCCTTGCTGTGGTTGACGGTGTGATGCCGTCCACCAAAGTCGTCGCCGATGTTCGCGTAGCATTTGCTCTGGTCGGTCATGATCGTGGACGACGAATCGGCCAGCGTGCGAATCGAACCTTTCAGCGTCTTGGCGGTTGAGCGTTCAATCGGGAACGCAACAGCCTTGCCACCACGTTCAACGAGGGCCAGGACCGGGGCCTTGCTGTCCCCGGTCGGGCCTCGCTTTTTTCCCCGCCGCGGATAGCGGCGAAACCTCGCTCCGATGTATGTCTCGTCGGTTTCAATGGTGCCGGACAGCATCCCGGCCAATGGTTCCATCTTCATCGCTTCGCGGATTCGATGCTCGACGAACCACGCGCTTTTTTGCGTGATGTCCAGCAAGCGGGCGAGTTCATGACTGCTGATCCCGGCCTTGCCAGCGCACATCAGGTGGATGGCCATCAGCCACTTGTGGAGGGGGAGCTTGCTGTCCTCAAAGATCGACCCCGTCCGAATAGTGAACTGCTTGCGGCATTTCTTGCACTTGCACACACCGGGCCGCACCGGGGACTTGGACCCCTCTTTGGCGGTCAGACGGTAGGCTTCAGTCGATCCGCAATGGGAACAGACCGGGCCGTTCGGCCATCGCTTCTGCTCTAAAAACTCGCGGGCCTTGGTTTCGTCGTTCAGAATTGGCAGCAGAGTCGCTAGATTGATATCGGCGTCAGTTCCCGACGGAGGATTCTTGCGGCCTGTCGGTTTGCCCTTGGGTTTCCAGCCTTGTCGCGGTGCCATCGCAGTTCTCCTGTTGATGGCCCAATTTTACCGGGGTGCCGTGGGTTTGTAAAGTATATCATTCCGGGATACCTTGATGGATGGCGGCCGTAAAGGGGAGGCTCATTCTGGGTTTACAAGAGGCCTTTCATGCGGAGTGACGAGAACATCCTTCTTGTGAACCCAGACGCGCAAAGCCGCGTCTGGGCCACCCACCGATTTCATCGCGGAGGTGGATCGGTTCCCTCCGACCTGCCCCAGATTCCAGACGACCAGTCCCCACAGCAACAGTTCGCACACCGCCACCGATTGCCTGATCCGGCGGCGATATCGCAACCGCCGCAAATCGGCCAACGTCCGCGGCGTCGGGACACGAGCCGGCAATCCGGCCGCGATTCGCAACTTCGTCCACGAGCCGCAGAACCGGGCCACCGTCGCCGGCGAGATGCCGATCTCTCGGCAAAACCGGGCCAGCGTAATCCGGGGTCCACACCGGCGGGTCAAATCCCGCAATTCGGCGAGCAAATCGTCCGCGGCGCTCATGGCAGTTTCCCATCGGTACGACAATCGCCGCCGAGCCTGTCTCCGCGGCCGTCATCGTGTCCCTTACCCTAGGGAAAATGTTGCGCGGATTTTTTGGGCGGCGAGCCGGGAGCGTCAGCGACCGGAGCTTGTCTTCACTCCGGTCGCTGACACTCCCGGCTCGCCTGAGACCGCGGGCTCGCAACTCCTGAGAAGCGCCCGAAGACACGGCCGACACGGCCCGGCTCCTGAAGATCACTCTTCCTCGGCCGCGTCGGCGTCCGTTGACCACGGTTCGTAGAGCATGAACGAGAAGAGGGCTGCGCCGGAACTCGTCGGCGTTGTCGTCAGCTGAACGGCGGCGGCGGGCGGGCTGGTCGTCACCTGTTGACCGGTGGAGGCAGCGGCGACGAGGCTCAACGCTGTCGCCGGCTTCCTCGCCGGGACGC
>JAWXBB010000676.1:0-6512 GCA_034439795.1 Planctomycetaceae bacterium
CCTGTCGCCACCGACGACGCCACCGCAGGAGTCGGACATCCCGTTCCGCGACGGCCGACCGGCTCCGGGGTGGCAACCCGGCCGCGACCCGCAGTTGGGTCCACGTCCCCCAGAACCTGGCAACAGTGCCGGGGGCGACGCCGATCTCGCGGCAAAACCGGTCCAGCGTGACATTGGGTCCGATCCGGCCGGCGAGGAGCCGCAATTCGGTCCGCAAATCGTGGGCAGTGGCGTGCATGGGGAATCCCCTTCGAGTGGTCCACGACCCGAAGCCGTTGGGGTCCGATCCCAGCGGATATTTTCGAGTCTCTCACCCTCTGGGGAAATGTTGCGCGGATTTTCGGGGCACGACCGCCGATTTCGTCCGGCAAGCACCCATTTTTTCACCATAAATCAATGACAATAGTTGCTTTATGTTATAGGCCAACAAATATGTGGCCCAGATTTATTTTGGGCCTTGATTTATTTATGGCCTATGACATAATGTGGCCTATGCGAGGCTGAGGCCGAGGAACGTCTTCTTGGCCACAGTTCCGAGCGTGGAGAAAACCATGAGCACTTTGACGGCGGAGCGGAATGTCCACGAGACTAAGGAGATCAAGACCATGAAGACCAACAAGAAGTTGAAGCGTGTGCCGGTTCGAGAACAGTACAGCAATCTGCAGGAAGCCTGCCGGGACGTCGTTCGTCACCTTGCGCGGAAGGGTGTCAAGCTTCCGGAGACGAGCATTGAGACCATCGGTGTGGCGCTGCCAGATTCCAAGACGGGCGCGATGGTCATCAATGCCTTGGCGTCGGTTGCCTTCCTGCTGACCCGCTTCTCGGGGCTGTCGCACTGGTTCCAGCGCAAGACCTTCCACCACACGCGCGATCCGATTTATCAGCGCCTGATTGTTGCAATCCTCAAGGGTTACTATGTGCCTCCTCTCCGTGTCGCCGCCGTGGCAGATGAGGGCGTCGTGGACGACCCGACGTTGGCGGAAGATTGGACGCTGATCGACGGTCTACAACGCACGACATGCTACATCATCGCCGTCCTGATGGCGGCCCTCGGAGACGAACTCGTGGAGATGGGCTGCATCGACGAAACAAACTGGAACGATACGTTCCGTGAACACGCCGCGGCTTGTGACATCGACGAGTTGCTCGGCCGTCAGCAGCAGCTAGAGGTCTTCTACCGCATCGACCTGCCGGGGGTATTGCACTTCATGCTCTTGCTGAACGGTGCGCAGCGCCAGATGAACGCCAAGATTCAACTCGAACTGATGAATGTGCCACTGATCAAGATGTTGGAGATTCATGGAATCCAACTGGTCAAAGAGCAGGAGAAGGCGACCGACCACAAGTTGGAGAAGGCGAGCTTCAAGGGCTCGAATCTGATCGTCGCTGTGCAGGGATACATGCAGAAGAATCCGCAGGTTATGACGACGGAGGAGAAGGAGTCTTTCCTGAGCGAGGAAGGTGAGTACCTCGCGCCGGTCGAAGACATGGATGAGGTGATCCAGGCCCTCAAAATCATCACCGGCCCACTCCATCAGGCGGTCCTGAACCGTCTCGACAGCACGGTCTTGTCGGAGGGCGAAGTCTTCACGACAGCGCTGATGGCTGCGGCCGGAAAGTATGCCGAAATGACCAGCTTTGACCAGCTTGTGCCCGCGCTCAAGCGTTTGGTCGCGGACGTCGAAAGCGGCAAGGATCCGCTCGCGCTCGACGAGTACTGGGAGGTTTATGGCGGCATCAAGTCCGGGAAGGGCCGGAAAATCCGCTCGATCATCTGCACGGCGTTCCTGGAATACTTCCGCGGCAACTGCAAGCAATTGGAATGGGAAGAAAACGCCCGCGTGTACGAGTAATTCTCGTCGCGGCTCGCGCGCACCCCAAAGACCCCCGGCTCGCATAGAGTCGGGGGTCTATTCCTTCATTCGGTCTCATCATGCAGTTCCGTAGAGCCCGTCCCACCGACACCCTCGATTCGCGCCGGGACGACACGCCCAGGCTCCTACGGTCGCGGGTTCACAGAAACTCCAGCACCACCCGGTCCGCAACGAACTTGCCTTCGCGTGTGAGGCGGATCGCATCGCCCTCGTCATCCAGCAAGCCCAGCACTTGTTGCGACCGGATTGCATCCCCGACGAGATCATTCAACACGAAACCGGTCCGTTCGCGGAACTCGTCCCCACGGACACCGTGGCTGGTGCGGAGGCCAAGATAGATCAGCTCGCGGGCGCGGGCCTCGGGGGCGAGTTCTTCGGCGTCGCCGACGGGTGATTCGTTCCGTTCCAGCTTCGACAGCCAGCCGAGGACGCTGCGGATGTTCGTCTCCCGGCGGCCGTGGACGTAGCGGGCCGCGCCAGGACCGTAGGCGAAGTATTCGCGGCCCTGCCAGTAGACCTGGTTGTGGCGGCACTCGAACCCCGGCCGCGCAAAGTTGGAAATCTCGTACTGCTCGTAACCGGCGGCGGTCAGCACGTCCATCGCGGCGGCGTACATGTCCCGTTCCAGTTCCTCGGGCGCGCGGGCGAGTTGCCCCCGTTGCCGGCGGGTCTCGAACGCCGTGCCGGACTCGAACGTCAGGCCGTACGTCGAGATGTGCGGCACGCCGAGTTCGATGCCGCGACGCAGCGTCTCCATCCATTCGGCGAGCGTCTGCCCCGGCACGCCGAAGATGAGGTCGACAGAGACGTTCTCGCATTGCCGCTGCACCCGGCGGACGACGGCGGGGATGTCGTCCGGGGCATGATCGCGTTCCAGCAGCTTCAGCGTCTCGGCCGAGAACGACTGCACGCCCAGGCTGATGCGGTTGACGCCGGACTCGTCGAGGATCGCCCGCTTTTCGTCCGTGAGATCGAGCGGGTTGGCCTCGACGGAGACTTCGGCGTCCGATGTCCACTCGAAGCGGTCGTACAGCAATGCGAACAATCGCCGCAGGTCCGCCGGTTCCGGATGCGTGGGGGTGCCGCCGCCGAGGAACAGCGTGTCGAGCGGCGAGCGGCCGGCGTCGATGTCGTGTTCGTGGAATCGCATTTCGCGACTCAAAGCCGCGAGATAGTCGCCGACGAGATCGTCCCGGCCGGCGATCAGCGTGAAATCGCAATACCCGCACCGATGCCGACAGAACGGCACGTGAATGTAGGCGGTGCGGGGGAAAGAATCGGATGACACGGCTCGTATCGGCGTCGCAAGGCTCGTGGCGGAACGTGGACATCATACCGGAGCGCAGATCGCAAACCGTTGTGCACTTGGCGATTTCGTCAAATCTCGCCAGCCGGGTCTCGCCTCGCGCTGGGGGGTGGGCTAAGCTGGTTGCAGGAGATTCCCGTCTCTCTCGCGGGCCGCGCGGGTTGAACGGACGATGCCTGTCGCAATGCACGATCCCCGGCGGCCTTCTCCACTTTCGAGGTGACACCGTGTTCTCACTCCGCGCGATTCCGCTCTACTGCCTGCTGGCCGCCGTGCCCGCTACGCTGCCGAGCTGCATCACCACGCAACGCATTGCCAGCGGGCTGCAGCGCCCGGTGTTCGTCACGCATGCGCCGTACGACGCCAATCGGCTGTTCATCGTCGAGCAGGCGGGCCGCATTCGCATCATCCCCGTGGGAGGCGGCGCTCCGCTCACATTCCTCGATATCGTGCCGCTGGTGGACGACGCCGGCAGCGAGCAGGGGCTGTTGGGCATGGCCTTCCATCCCGATTTCAACACGAACAAATGCTTCTACGTGAACTACACGGCGCTGCCCGACGGTGCGACGAAGATCGTCGAATACAAGGTGCAGGCCGGCAATGCCAATGCGGCCGATCCGGCGTCGGCCCGATTGTTGCTCCGCGTGCCGCAGCCGCAGGACAATCACAACGGCGGCTGGCTGGGCTTCGGCGTCGACAACAACCTGTACATCGCGCTCGGCGACGGCGGCGGCGGAAACGACGACGACACCGGCCACACCATCGGCGTCGGGAATGCGCAGGACATCGATCAGAATCTGCTCGGCAAGATCCTGCGCGTCAACCCGCTCGGGACCGGCGACGACTTCCCTTCGGACCCCGACAAAAACTACGTGATTCCCGTCGGCAACCCGTTCGTCGGCATTCCCGGCGATGACGAAATCTGGGCCTACGGACTCCGCAATCCGTGGCGCTGCAGCTTCGACAAACTGACGCGCGACTTGTGGATCGGCGACGTGGGCCAGGACACCCGCGAAGAAATCGACTTCCAGCCGGTCTCCAGCCCCGGCGGCGAGAACTACGGCTGGCGGCTCCGCGAAGGTTTGATCGCCAACCCCACGCCCGGCATCGGCGGCGCGCCGCCGCCCGGCAACGTCAACCCGCTCTACGACTACCAGCACGGCACCGGCCAGTTCCAGGGCCGCTCGGTCACCGGCGGATACGTCTACCGCGGCCCGATCGTGGAATTGCAGGGGAAGTATTTCTTCGCCGACTACGTCAACCAGAAGGTCTGGTCGCTGACGAAGAGCGGCAGCACGTTCGTCGATCTCATCGACTGGTCCAGCAAGTTCCAACCCGACGCGGGGGCCATCAACAGCGTCTCCTCGTTCGGCGAAGATCAGCAGGGGAACGTGTACATCGTCGATCTGGACGGCGAGATCTTCAAGATCGTGAAGACGAGCCCCGCGGCCAAGGCGGTGCAATCCGTCAGCCGGACGGTTGGTGGTCTCATGGGCGGCCGATAGGCATCGGAACCAGTGACTAGAAGCGGTTTCAAACCCTCTTCTGGTTGTTGCCGTTGGTGGCAGATCATTGGTCGGAGGTCAAGTACGCCGAAGGCGTTCAATCACACAGCCCAGGGTCGCGAGTCTGCGAGCGCACCCTGGGGAATCGGCATCCGAAACGCATCGACCCTGAAAGGGTCGCATCACCGGTGGCGTAAAACCCCGATGAAACCCTTACAGGGTATGGGTTCAATATCGATCACCACCCAGGGTGCGCTCGCAGACTCGCGACCCTGGGCTTTGCGATGCTACGCCTTCGGCGTAAAGCACCGTGCGGTTTTGAAACCGCTTCTATTCGTAATCGACGTACCGATACGGATGCGTCTGGAACGCGACCAGGTTGTCGGCCGTCGAGAACAGGAACAGCTTGCCGCGGAACCAGACCGCGTGGTCGAGCGACCCCGCGACGACGATCCACCCGCGGCGGACGGCGACCATGTCCATCCCCCCGGAGGCCGGCAGGTAGTTTTCGGGATCGTCGGCAAACCGCTGCGCGGCGTCGGCCGACGAAAAGCAGAATCGCTGGTCGTGATACGCGACCGCGAACTCAGGCCGGGAGGCGACCACCCGGCGTTCGTCGTGCAGGGCGATGAGGCAGCAGTCGGTGAGGGCCAGCGCCGCGGACGGCCGCCCGCCGGATTGTTCGTCGAGGAGAGGGCGGCGATCGTCGTCGACGAGGCTGTCAACAACGATCGCTGCCACCTCCTCGGCCCATTCGTCGCCGGCGAGTTCGATCGTCTCCGTCGTGATCGGCTCGGCGGCCAGATCCTCGTCCGCGTCGTACACCACATCAAACGGCACGTCGGGCAAACCTCGTTTCAGCGGCCGTTCGGCAATGACGACCGCAATGGTCGGGTCATCGACGAACGAGTCCTCCCGCGGGATGCTGGGCCAGCCCGGTGTGATGATCGGCATCGCGCCGGGCGGCAGCCTCGGCGACGAACGCCGGGCCGACGATCCGCCCTCCGTTGACGAAGGCTCCACGATCACCGGGGGCTCAAACGGTCCAAAATCCAGTTCGTTCAGGACCGGCAGGTCCGCGGGTTCCAGCTCCGGCTCGGGTTCCACAAAGGCGGGCGGTTCTTCAACGACGACGGCCTCCGCCTCATTCGCCAACGGCTCGACAAACGGATCGGCCGGCACTGCGACGACTTCCGCCTCGATCTCCGCGGTCTGATCCGCCGTCACCACCGGCAGCCGTTCGATGGGGGCCGATTCGGCGACGACGAGTTGCGTCTCCGGCGGCGGCAGTTTCGGGGCGTTGCGGCGGGCCAGCAGCGACGGCGGCACGGTCACCTTGTCGTCGAGCTTGCGGGCCTCTTCGTAACACGCCACGGCCGCGGCCCACTCGGACCGCTGCTGATAGACGTACGACATGTTCCGCCAGGCATCGACCGGCTTGCTGACCAGCCAGAAGACGGCCAGGGCTTCTTCCATCCGGCCGGTCAAACCCAGCACGAGGGCCAGATTATTGACCGCACGCTCGTGTTTGGGCGACTGCGCGACTGCGTCGCGCAACAGCAACTCGGCCGCTTCGTATTCGCCGCGCACGTAGCAGGCATAGCCGGCGTCGGTCAGCAGATCGACGTTGTGCGGCGCGAGCACGAGCGCGCGGTTGTAGTAGTCGGCCGCGGCGGCGTGATCTTCGGTCGTCGTGCAGACGACCGCCAGGCGATGCAGCGCCGGCACGTCGTTCGGCGCCAGGGCGATCACCACCGCATACGCCGCCCGGGCCTCGGTCAGTTTCCCCTGCATCTCCAACTGTTGAGCGGCGACGAACTCCGCCGC
>JAWXBB010000677.1:0-10298 GCA_034439795.1 Planctomycetaceae bacterium
CCCACGACCAGCGCTCTTCCGCGCCCGGTTTGGACGGCGCCGCGGGTTTCGCCGGCGCTGTGGCGGGCAGTGGTTGATCGCTCGGCAGAAAGCTCCAGCGCCACGGCTGGCTGGGGCACGGCCCCCGCGAATCGGTCACGGTCCACGCGACATCGACCTGCCACGCGTCCTGATCGAGCCAGCGACGAAAGTCATCGACCAGCGCCGGATCGACTTGAGCCGCGTCGGACTCAGGCTCCGCCGTCGATTCCACGACATCGCGAGGAATCTTATTCGTGAGCGAAGCGGTGTCGAGGCTCTGACATCCGCCGACGAGCATCAGCCCGACAACGACCCCGCTGCACCACCGCCACGGTTCGCGCAGCGGAAGAAACGCCGAGTCGGAAGCGCGCCGGAAATAAAGCATGGCGGCCGGGAGTAAAGCGAATCGCAGACAGGATTTGGGAGAGGGGGACCATACCTGCTGGCTCGAAAATCGAGAAGAGCAAGTCGAAGGAGAAGAGGATTGGAAAACCGCGAAGGCGCAAAGGACGCGAAGGAAGAAGGGGCGTCAGGATTCAGGTGTCAGGCATAAGCCAGGCTTTGTCTTCGACCTGCTGACCCCTGAAATCCCCTCTTCCTTCGCGTCCTTTGCGCCTTCGCGGTTTTCCTGTCTCTTTCATGACTCCGGCGTCAGACCGTAGCGATACGCCGCCTCCATCACCCGATATCCCGTGGGTTTCAATCCCAACCTGGCGTACGTTTCCATCGCGGACGTGTTGTGCTCCTCGACGTACAGCCGGACACCGACGGCGTCGGACTGGCTGCGGACCCAGTCCTCGGCGGCGTGAAACAGGCGGCGGAAGACCCCCCGTTGCCGAACCGTTTCACGGACGTAGACGCTTTGGATCCAGTAGAACCAGCCGTTCCGCCAGTCACTCCACTCGCGGGTCAGCATCAGTTGGCCGACGACGGCTCCGTCCAACTCCGCGACGAAATAGAACGCCTCGCCCCGGCCGTCGAGGACCGCCGCGACGCCGTCGCGGATGCGGACTTCGTCGAGCCGTAACCGCTCGGTTTCCCACGCCAGCCGCGTGTTGAGTTCCACGATCACGTCGCGGTCGCCGGCGGTAGCGCGGCGGATCAGCACGGGGGATTCGGGGGGCATCATTAACCCTTTTGCATCATTTTTGATAGCCGCGACCCGGAGGTTTTACGGAGGGGAGCGCGGGGTGGAGCGCGCCATGAGTGATCTGCGCTCCACCCCGCGCTCCCCTCCGTAAAACCTCCGGGTCGCGGCTAACGGTGTGAGTTGAACTTGAACGATTTCCCAGCCGTTGTCAGACCCGGCCAATGGCGACCCAAATTGTGAATTGTCCGCAATCGTCAGCAAACGGCACAAACCGCCGTCCCGAAAAATGGCGATACAGGGAAGACTGGTAAAACTACGCTGTAGAGTGGGTCTCTGCGGCGATTGACAAGTCACCGGATGGGGCAATCCCCGGCGACTTTTTCTTCACCGAGTGTTCTGACGTCGGAGCAAGCACCGTGTACACCTCGGAAGGGATCAAATTGCGGGCCATCGAAACGCAATTGGCGGAACAGCAGAAACTGACATGGGGACTGTTGGTCCTCGGCATCGCGGTCGGCTTTGTGGGGATGCACTTCGTCGTCGCCCGCCCGCTGACCCGCGAACTCGAACGGATGAAAGTCGAACTGGTGACCGTCGAAGGCCGGCTGCAGCAACTCACCGACGCCGGCGAACAAGTGTGGGAAGCCAACAGCCTGTTGTCGAGCCTGAAGGCCCAGCAGAGCCAGCTCGAAGACGCCCGCACCGCGGTGCAGTCGATCCGGCAACTGCGGACCGAGGTTCTTGACGAAAGCCGTCAGATCGCCGCCGCGATGACCACGATGACCGACATCACCAAGCTCAACAAGCAGATCATCGAACAGCGCGACATCACCACGGCCGCTGGAAAAACCTTCGCTCAGATGGCGTCGATGGGCACCCGGATCATCGAACAGCAGACGACGCACACCGCCGCGGTGGAAGCGTTGACGGGCCTGATCGCGATCAAGGACGCCGTCCGCGAACAGGCCGCCGACCTCCCCGCAGCTCGCGACGCCGTCACGCACTTCCAGCAACTCGGCGAGCAACTGCGGGCCGAGTCGCAGCACATGGACAAGGCGTGGCTCGGACTCAAGGGGTTGACCGAGCTCAAGACGTCGCTCATCGACGGCGCGTATCTGATCGAGATCGCCCAGTCGGTCGGCGGCCAGATGCTCGACCTGCAATCGCGGCTCGCCGATCAGGCGACATCGGTGGAGATCGCGCAGTCGCAGGCGTCGAGCCTGATTGGACTCAACCAGCGATTGCATGCCGACGTGGTTGACGTCGAACTCGCCGATCGGAATCTCGGGTCGCTTCTCAAGATGGAATCGACGCTCACCGCGCAGACCACGAACGTCGGCATGGCGATCCAGTCGCTCGAGGTTCTGACGGCGTTCCAGGAAGAGTTCACCACGCAGATTCAACTGCTCGGCGAGATGCGCCGCAGCCTGATCGAACTCGGCATGATGGAACCCTCGGTCGCCAAAGCCGTGCGAATGCTCGCACCGCTGCTCGAGCTCGGCAACGTCCGGCGGATGAGTGACGAGGAACTCCGCTCGGCGGCCCAGACGATTCTCGAACGCCGCGGCGTGCGGATGAGCACGAAGCCCGAACAGTTCGACAAGCCCGTGTCGGCCGGTGATGTGGTGCCGATGCCGGTGGAGGTTGAATCGCTCCGGTAATCGAATGAGCGCACGGAAGCCCAGGGATTGCTATCCCTGGGCTTCTTTCGTTTCAGCGCTGCGGGGCGTTCGCGATGACTTCCGCGCGACGCAACGCCCGCAGAATGTTCTTGCCGAGAATCTTGTGCAACTGCTCGCGCGTGTAGCCCCGGTTGACGAGTTCCTGAACCAGCGCGGGATATTTCGTCACGTCCTCCAACCCGACCGGCAACCGCGTGACGCCGTCGAAATCGGCCCCGAGGCCGACGTGGTTGATCCCCGCGACCTTGACCGCATGGTCGATGTGATCGGCCACCTGCTGCAGCGTGCCCCGTGCGTTCTTGTCGCGCTTCAACTCCTCCGTCGGCACGATGAAGCCCGAGAAGAAGTTGATCATCACTACGCCGCCGTTCTTCGGCAGCTCGCGCAGAATGTCATCGGGTACGTTGCGGGGATGATCGCAAATCGCGCGGGTCGATGAATGCGAGAAGATGACCGGGGCCGACGTCACCCGCAACGCATCGCGCATCGTGTCTGGTGACACGTGCGACAGATCGACCAGCAATCCCAGCCGGTTCATCTCGCGGACAACCTCTTCGCCGAACTCCGTCAGGCCGTCGTGCTGCGGCTTGTCGGTCGCGGCGTCGGCCCAGAAGATCGTCTTGTTGTGCGTCAGCGTCATGTACCGCACGCCGAGGTCGTGAAACCGCTTCAGAATCGGCAGCGACCCCTGCATCGAGTAGCCCCCCTCGACGCCGAGCATCGACGCAATCCTGCCGGTTTTCGCGATCCGTTCGACGTCGTCCGCGGTCCTGGCCAGCTCGAATGTTTCGGGATAACGCTTGAGCATCGCGTGGACGATGTCGATCTGCTCCAGCGTCTTCACGAGCGCATCGCCGGTGACGTCGGTCTCCGCCGGAACGTACACCGACCAGAACTGCGCCTTGAGACCCGACTGCTTGAGCTTCGGAATGTCCGTGTGCAGCTTCGGCTGCGTCAGAGCGATATCCATGCGGTCAAACGACCCGCCGCCGAGCTCGCGCATCTGCCACGGCAGGTCGTTGTGCCCGTCGAAGAGCAGGCCGCTGCGGAGGATCTCCCATGTCGATTCGTTGACCGTGTGGGCTTGCGCGAAGGCGGAAGCTGTCATCGCAGCGAAGAAGACCATTCCCACCAGCCCGCCAAAGAGCCTAATGCTCAGCGACATGATCCGTCCTCGTCAGTCAAGGAATTGATGACAGTCACGCAACTCAAACCACAAGAGGTTTTATCCACAGATTTCGCCGATGACGCAGATTGAAGGCAAACGAGGCTGTGGTTGTCTCTAAAAACTTGCTTCTCAATCTGTGAAATCTGCGTCATCTGTGGATAACTCTCTTTGTACTGGCGCTACGAGGCATGCCCTCGCTCACGCTTCGGGCTAGTGTTGGAACAACAGCGGCATCAATTCGCAACCGCGGTCGAGCGTCACCGCGGTGCCGGCGGCGGCGATTTCGTCGTAGGTGGCGATCACGTCCGCCGCGATGCCCGTGCCGCACATGGTGAACGGCACGTAGCCGTGGCTGTGCGTTTTCGTCCGCAGAAACGTGGGGTGATCGGGGCAGACCAGAATGCGGTACTCCCCCTGCGACCGCAGATACTCATGCACCGGGCCGACAATGTGCCGGTCGATCTGCTCCAGCGCCTTCACCTTCTCGTTGGCGTGCCCCTCGTGCGACGCTTCATCGGTGGCCTCGACGTGGACAACGAC
Organism: Planctomycetaceae bacterium; assembly: GCA_034439795.1. Taxonomy (GTDB): domain Bacteria; phylum Planctomycetota; class Planctomycetia; order Planctomycetales; family Planctomycetaceae; genus DSVQ01. The sequence continues at coordinate 4,502 of JAWXBB010000677.1, forward strand.
GAAGTCCATGCCCGACTTCAACGTGTCGATGGCATACCGCCCCTTCGCCGCGTAGTCGGTGTCGAGATACCCCGTCGCACCGGGGACTTCGACGACATCGAAGCCCACCAGCCGGCCCATGCCGCGGAGCAGATCGACCGCCGTGATGACCGCGCCGCGGTAGCCGAACCGCTTCGCGAACGCCTCGAACGCGGGCCGCTTGCCGAGGCCCCACAGCCACGTCTGCGTTGCCGCCTGCGCGCCGCGAGCCGTGTTCGGCACACAGGCGGCGAAGACCGCCCGGCTGGCGTCCATCAGCGACCGCAGCACGTCGGCGCCCGGCCCCGACGGCAGATGCCCGGCGATCGGCTGATCGGTGATGTCGTGCGGTGGCGTTGAGTTCGTCGCCGTGCTGAACGGTGCAGCTTGACCGTCCCGCGCGCGGTATATCAGCAGATTGCGGTAGCTGACCCCCGTGTAATACTTCCAGTGCGGATCGCCGCACGCTTCGCGCTGCAGGGCTTCGATGAGCGCGCGGCCAACATCGTTCGGAATCTGCCCCGCGGTGAAGCTCTTCATCACCTCATCGCGGACGGTGACCAGGTTGCAGCGGATCGCCCAGTCGTCGGGGCCGAGTTCGATCCCCTGCGCGGCCGCTTCAATCGGCGCGCGGCCGGTGTGGAACTGGAGCGGGTCGTACCCGAACAGGCTCATTGTGCCGACGTCGCTGCCCGACGGCATCGACGCAGGGACGTGATCGGCCCGGCCGACGATCCCGCGGCGGGCGATGTCGTCCATATTCGGCACGTGGGCGGCTTGCAGCGGCGTCTGGCCGCCGAGCGACGGCTGCGGTTCATCGGCACACCCGTCGGGAATGACCAGCGCGAACTTCATGAAGTCCTCAAACTTGGATCGCATGATCTGCGAATCGCGAAACCGCAAGCGAGCGACGCTTGCGGTTTCGCGCTTTGTGAATCGGACTATTATGCCACGCGACCCCCGCGGCTGACGAGGATGCGGGGGTTGACGCTCCCCACGAGACGGCGATAACGTTCAATGGTGAACCAACACCAACCCGAAGCGTGAGCGAGGGTGAGCGCTCGCCCTCGCTCACGCTGCCAGCGCTGGTTAACAGACGCCCTCGCTCACGCTTCGGGTTGGTATCCAACGAGAGGCCGCCGTGTCGTTTGCCTTGCTGCTTGGTCTGACGCTCGGTCTTGGACCAGCCGATGACGCCGCGTTCTTCGCCGATCGCGTTGCGCCGGTCTTCGAGCGGCGATGCGTCAGTTGCCACAACGACGCGGAGGCGAAAGGGGGTCTGTCGCTGCAATCGCTCGCCGGATTGCACAAGGGGGGCGACAGCGGTGCGGTGATTCGCGCCGGTCAACCCGCGGCAAGTTCGCTGTTGGACGCCATCACCGGCGACAAACCGGAGATGCCGAAAACCGGGCCGTCGCTGTCTGTCGCCGAAGTCGCAGCGATCAAGCAATGGATTCAATCCGGTGCCGTCTGGCCGGCGGAGCGCATCCTCGAAGAACGTCCGCAGGCCGATCTCGACTGGTGGTCGCTCAAACCGTTGCAACGCCCGCTTGTCCCCGAAGTCGTCGAGGGTTGGTCGCGGACGCCGATTGATCGCTTCATTCTGCGTACATTGCACGACCGGGGTCTCGCGCCCTCTCCGGAAGCGGACCGTCGCACGCTCATCCGGCGGTTGTCGTACGATCTGATCGGGTTGCCGCCGACGCCGGAGGACGTCGCCGCATTCCTGACCGATGACCGGCCGGACGCCTACGAGCGGCTCGTCGACCAGCTGCTCACCTCGCCGCAATATGGCGAACGGTGGGCGAGGCACTGGCTGGACGTCGTGCATTACGGCGAGACGCACGGTTACGACAAGGACCAGCCGCGGCCGAACGCCTGGCCGTATCGCGATTACGTCATCCGGGCCTTCAACGGCGACAAGCCGTACGGCCGGTTCATCGCCGAGCAGCTCGCGGGGGACGTCGTCGCGCCGGAGACGGTGGACGGCGTCACCGCGCTCGGGTTCATCGCCGCCGGGCCGTGGGATTTCATCAGCCACGTCGAAGTTCCGGAGTCGAAGACCGACGGCAAGATCGCCCGCAGCCTCGACCGGGACGACATGGTCGTCACCGCGCTCAACACGTTCTGCAGCCTGACCGTGCAGTGCGCCCGCTGCCACGCGCACAAGTTCGACCCCGTCAGCCAGACGGATTACTACCGCTTGCAGGCCGTGTTCGCGGCGCTCGACCGGGCCGATCGGCCGTTCGACAATGACCCCGATACGGGTCGCCGACGGACGGCTTTGCTCGCCCGACGACGGATGATGTCCGCCGGACGCGAAGCGGCTTCGGCGATGGTTGCGATCCTGAATGCCGAGTTGCAACGACTCCCCAAACCACAGCAAGTGTATGCCGGCGTCATCCATGACGGATCGGGCAACTTCCGCGGCACCGGCCCCGATGGCGGCCGGCCGCGAGTCATTCATGTCCTCAATCGTGGCGACGTCCGCCAGCCCACGCGCGAAGTCGGCCCGGGCGTGCCGCCGCTGATTCCCGGTTTGTCCGCGACGTGGGACATCGGCCCCGATCAACCGGAATCGTCACGCCGCGTCGCGCTCGCCGAATGGGTCACGCACCGCGACAACCCGCTGACGTGGCGGTCGATCGTCAATCGGGTCTGGCAGTACCACTTCGGCCGCGGTCTCGTCGACAGTGCGAACGACTTCGGCCGGATGGGCCGGCAACCGTCGCATCCCGAACTGCTCGACTGGCTGGCGGTCGAGTTCCGCGACAACGGGCAATCGCTGAAGTCGCTGCACCGGATGATTGTCACCAGCGCGGCGTATCGGCAGGTGAGCGCCGACCGCGAGGATGGCAGCGCCATCGATCAGGACAACACGCTGTTGTGGCGGTTCCATCGCCGCAAGCTGGATGCGGAGTCGATCCGCGACGGCCTGCTGTTCGTCGCCGGGCGGTTGGACACGACGATGGGCGGACCAAGCTTTCAGGACTTCGTCGTCGAGCAACCGCAGCACTCGCCGCACTACGAGTATCGGTTGCACGATCCGAACGATCCGAAATCGCATCGGCGGAGCGTCTACCGGTTCCTGGTCCGTTCGCAGCCGCAGCCGTTCATGACGACGCTGGACTGTGCCGACCCGTCGATGTCGGTGGACAAGCGGAACGAGACGATCAATCCGTTGCAGGCGCTGGCGCTCTTGAACAACGGGCTGACGCTGGCGATGGCGGAAAGGTTCGCGGAGCGGGTGGATGACGAAGGAACGACCGACCGGGCCGACACGGCCCGGCTCCTAAAGAGTGTCGCGCGGGCGTTCGAGTTGGCGCTGTCGCGACCGCCGAGTGAGGACGAGCTACGAACGCTGGTCGAATACGCGCGGCAACACGGCCTCGCCAACACCTGCCGCGTGATACTGAATCTGAACGAGTTCACGTTTGTGGATTGAGGATTTGTTTCTGGGTGCCATGCTCCCAGCTTTGGGGGAGCATGTGCCTTTTGTCGGTGATGAGCCGAAGCCATGCTTGCCCAAAGCTGCAAGCATGGCACCCGCAATCGAGGCCGATCCAAGATGACTGAATGTGCAACAACCTCCCGACGCGACTTCCTCTGGCACTGCGGCGGCGGACTCGGCGGGATTGCGCTCGCGGCAATGTTGCAGCAGGACGAGCTCCGCGCGGCGACCGGCGGCGTACTCACCGGGTCATTGCATCATCCCCCGAAAGCCAAGCGGGTCGTGCAACTGTTCATGGCGGGGGCGGCCAGTCATGTCGATCTGTTCGATCACAAGCCGGAACTCGCCAAGCGCGACGGACAGCCGTGGGACCCCGGCGAACCGGTCGAACTCTTTCAGAACGGCCACGGCAACACGTTCGCGGCGCCGTGGAAGTTCGCACCGTACGGCGACTGCGGCAAGCCGCTGAGCGAGATCGCCGCGCCGCTCGGTTGCGTGGTCGATGAGCTGGCGTTCGTTCACAACGTCGTCGGCAAGACCGGCGTGCATAGCTCGGCGACGCTGCTGCAAACCACCGGGTTCCAGCTCCCCGGCTTCCCCAGCATGGGGGCGTGGGCGAGTTACGGTCTCGGTTCGATGAACGAGAACCTGCCGACGTTCGTCGTGCTGCCCGATCATCGCGGGTTTCCGTCAAACGGCGCGAAGAACTGGGACGCCGGGTTCCTGCCCGCCGAGCATCAGGGGACGATCATCCGCCCCGGTGCGGCGACGCCGATTGAAGATCTGTATGCGCGATCCAACGACTTCGTCACCCCCGCGAGCGATGCCGCCGGTCGCGATGTGCTGCGGCGATTGAACCAACGCCACGCGGAAAGCCGGCCCGGCGATTCGCGGCTGGAGGCCCGCATCCGCAGTTACGAACTGGCGGCGCGGATGCAGCTCGCCGCGCCGGAGGCGCTCGACATCGGCGCGGAGCCGGACCACGTGCTGAAGCTGTACGGACTCGATCGCGCCGAACACGCCTGGCCGACGGAGATCAACGCCCCGGAGGAGATCGCCCACTTCGGCCGAAAGTGCCTGGTCGCCCGCCGGCTGCTGGAACGCGGGGTGCGGTTCATTCAGATCTGGTCCGGCAACGACAACAGTTTTCCGCGGCGGAATTGGGACTCGCACGAAGACGTCTTCCGCGACCACGGCCCGCTGGCCCTCGGCATGGCGACCGGCGCCGCAGGGCTGATTCAGGATCTCAAGCAACGCGGCCTGCTCGACGACACGATCGTGCTGTGGACCACCGAGTTCGGTCGCATGCCCTGCGCGCAGGGGGGCAAGGGGCGCGACCACAACCCGTTCGTGTTCACCAACTGGCTGGCCGGCGGTGGCATCCGCGGCGGCACGACGTACGGCCCCAGCGACGAATGGGGGTACAAGCCGCTCGACCGCGAGCATCCCACGCAGGTCTACGACATCCACGCCACGGTGCTGCACCTCCTGGGCATCGACCACAGCCGGCTGACATTCCGCCACAACGGCATCGACCGCCATTTGACGGACGTGCATGGGCACGTCATCGACGAGTTGATCGCGTGAGTTCGTCCCAGCCGAGAGCGCCAACGAACGGCGAGAATCCATTCTTACGGCGTCGTTTGTGATGACGCACGCAACCTCGGTTCCTCCCGGTCGCCGTTCGCTGGCGCTCTCGGCTGTGAAAGATGCGGGTCACCCCGCGAGTAACTGTTGTTCGAGCGTCGAGACAATCTCACCGATCGTCCATGCCTGAGTCGCGATGCGGACGCTGGCGTTTTCGGTCAGCCACTGCTCGACCTTGCGTTCGGCGGAGATCACCGTGCTGTGATTGCGGCCGCCGAAGTGCTGGCCGATCTCGCTGTACGCCGACGGCGTGTGCCGGCGGGCGAGGAACATCGCCAGCATTCGCGGCTGGGCGAGCGTGCGGACGCGGCTGTCGGATTTGAGGTCTTTGGCCTTCAAGCCGAACAGATTGCAGACCACACGCTCCACATCGGCGAGCTTCACGATCTTCTTGCAGTCCCGTTCCAGGTCAGCGAGCATCTGCCGCGCGGTCGCCAGCGTGACCCGCTTCTGCGTCATCGCGAAGCACGTTTGCAGACAGTTGAGCGCCCCTTCGAGCTCGCGCACGCTGCCGCTGAACCGCTCGGCGATGTAATCCAGCGCTTCGGCGGCGAATTCCCCTTCGAGCTTCGCAGCCTTCGCGGCGACGATCTTGCGGCGGGTTTCGAGATCGGGCGATTCCAGCCGGCAGGTGGTGGTGTCGGCGGACCGGCATCCGAAGCTGCTCACCAAGCTCAGCGA
>JAWXBB010000678.1:0-8707 GCA_034439795.1 Planctomycetaceae bacterium
GCGGCTGTTGGCCGGGCTGCCGTTGTCCTGCGCCTTCACCGACAACAGGAACTGCGGCGTGGCCTCGAAGTTGATGGTCGCCTTGGCGACGGTGATCACACCGGTCGAACTGCTGATTGCGAACTGCGCATTCGGATCGCCGACCACGATGCTGTAGGTCACGGCGTTCCCTTCCGGGTCGAGCGTGTTCACGTCGCCGACGACATGTCCGACGGGGCGGTTCTCGGAGATGGTGAAGGTCGTCGGCTGGAGGAACGTGGGGGCCTCGTTGAGATTCGTAATGTTGACCGTTACAGTGGCTGAACTGAACAACGCGGGCGCGCCATTGTCGGTCGCCTGCACGGTCAGGTTGTACTGGTTGAGGCCCTCGAAGTTCAGCGTGGGACTGGCGACGGTGATCTGGCCGGTGCTGGCGTTGATGGCGAACACGTTGCCGGTGTTGCCCGCGGTGATGGCGTAGGTCAGCGTTTGGCCGACATCGGGATCGCTGGCGACGACGGTGCCCACGACATGACCGATCGGGCGGTTCTCGGCGACGGCGAAGGTCTGGTTGTTGATCACGGGCGGTGACGGCGCGGCGAAGCGCTGGGCGAAGACGCCGTTGCCGTCACCGTCCTGACCATCGCTCGTCCAGGCGACGGCGAAGTCCCCGTCCGCATCGAGCGACACGCTGGAAAACCATTGCGTGCCGGTGGTGTAGGTGTTGACCTGAAGCTCGCCCCCCTGCGCTGCTCCCGCCGCGTTGTACTGTCGGGCGAAGACGCCCGAAACATTCCCGTCCTGACCTTCACTCGTCCAGGAGACGACGAAGTCGCCGTCGGCGTCCAGAGACACCGCCGAAAACCGTTGGTCGCCAGTGGTGAAGGCGTTGATCTGAAACTCGCCCCCCTGCGCCGTTCCCGCTGCGTTGTACCGCCTCGCAAAGATGCCGTAGCCGTCGCCGTCCTGGCCACCGGAGCTCGACCACGTGATGACGAAGTCGCCGCTCAAGTCCAGCGACACCGTGGAATAGCGCTGGGTGTTGGTGGTGTGGGTGTTGACCTGGAAATTGCCCCCCTGCGCCACGCCCGCCGCGTTGTATCGCTGGGCGAAGACGCCGTCGTCGTTGCCGTCCTGGCCGTAGCTCGTCCAGGTGACCACGAAGTCGCCGTCGGCGTCCATGCCCACCGTGGAAAACTTTTGCGAGTTGGTGGTGTAGGTGTTGACCTGAAACTCGCTCCCCTGCGCCGTCCCGGCGGCGTTGTATCGCTGGGCGAAGATGCCCCCACCGCTGCCGTCCTGACCGTTGCTCGACCAGGTGATGACGAAATCTCCGTCGGCGTCCATCGCCACCGTCGAGAATCGCTGGTCCAGGTTCGTCAGGGAATTGACCTGGAACTCGCCCCCCTGAGTCGCACCCGCCGCGTTGTACCGCTGGGCGTAGACGCCTTCATTGCTGCCGTCCTGACCGACGCTCGACCAGGTGATGACGAAATCTCCGTCGGCGTCCATCGCCACCGCGGCTCCCTGTTGGTTGCCGGTCGTGTAGGTGTTGACTTGGAACGCACCTCCCTGCGCCATCCCGGCCGCATTGTACCGCTGGGCGTGGACGCCGTAGCCGCTGCCGTCCTGACCGCTGCTCGACCAGGCGATGACGAAATCCCCGTCGGCGTCGCGCGACACGGATTGCGGCGACTCGGGGAATGTTCGCTGGATGCCTGTGGTGAACGTGTTGACTTGGAATTCGCCGCCCACGGGCGACGCGGTCAACAGCACGCGCGGTTCCAGCGTTTGCACCCGGGCCGCCATCGCAGAGGCCGGTCGGCGTCGCAGCTTCCGGAGCCGCGGGGATTGAGCACCGAGCGCGAATCGCCAGCCGGACAGCCAGGGACGCAGAAGCATGATGGGCCCAATCTGCTGAAGCGCGGAAGAAGGGCGACGGCGGAAGAACTTCCACCGGATCCTGAGTTGCCATTTCACAGCAACGGCCCGGTGAATTCAATCCCTTGGCACTGCGTTGGTGGAACAAGACGCACCCCGGCTGACTCCCTCCGGGACAAAGACTGGAAGACCGCGAAGCCACAAGCGTCGTTCGGCGATCGCTTGCGGCTTCGCGGTCTTCGCCGTTTCGTCCGGCGCGATGCCGAACCGCCACGCGAATTTCTTCAGTCGATTTCCGATTTTCTGCGCAGATTTCCGATTTCTGCAGCGACGCAATTTGACACGCCCTAAACGTGACCTAGGTTTCCCCGTGAAGGCTCGGATCATCGGCGACAACGCGGCGGGACGGCTTTCGATTCCATCAGGGGTGCTGAGTCACGGGCGACCTTCGCACGGTGCGAGGGATCGGCAACGCGACTCATGATGATCGCGGCGCTGCACGATTCGTGCAGAACTCCGCACAGGTGCGAAGAGGGGATTCCCATGCAGAAGTTTCTCGGCAGCGTCAAACAGTTCCTGGTCTCGGAAGACGGCCCGACCGCGGTGGAATACGCCGTGATGCTCGCGCTCATCGTCATCGTCTGTCTGACGGCGATTCAGGCCATCGGCACGAACGCCAATGCGAAGTTCGAAGCCGTCGGCACGGCCCTGGCCTAATCCGCCCGGGTTTCGCCCACGCAGTCACCGCGGCCGTCCCGTCGATTCGTTCGGCGGGGCGGCCCGCAGTGCGCTGCCACCTTAGAGACCAGAGATGAGGATTGCGATGTTTCCGTTCTGGGTGGATGTGTCTGCGGGACTGTGGGAACAGATGGTGGTGACGGCCATCCTCTGCAGCGCCTGTCTGGCACAACTGTGGGCGTCGGTGCGGACGGCTTGACGGCCGTCGTTCGGGACTTGCGTGGCGGAAGTCCTCGGCGAACCGGGCCGATTCGTCCCGTTTCGCCGCGGCTTTTCGCCGCTATTCCCTCAATTGAAAAGTGTCCCGGACGCTCGAAGCGTCCGGGACACTCGTCCTCCCCCTCGATGACGAAAGGTCTTGACGACATGGACTGGCAAGCATTCCTGCTCGAACACTGGGAGATCAAACTCGTCAGCGCCGTGCTCGTGTGGGCGGCGTGGATCGACGGCAAAGAGCTGCGCGTGCCGAACTGGCTCACCTTCCCCATGATTCTCACCGGCCTGATTTACGGTGCGGTCTCTGGCGGTTGGAGCGGATTGGGTCACAGCACGGTCGGGATGCTGGTCGGGCTGGCCTGCCTGTTGCCGCTGTACTCCGTCGGCGGCATGGGTGCCGGCGACGTGAAGCTGATGGCCGGGATGGGAGCCTGGGTGGGTGCGACCACCACGTGGTACGCCTTCTGCGTGTCGGTCGTCGTCGGGGCCATCATGGCCGTCTGCATGGCGATGTACCGCCGGAAGTTCACGCATCACATGAACAACTTCTTCTTCATTCTGAACGAATGGCGGACGGTTCGCGATCCGCGGAAACTGGCGGAAATTGCCGCCGAACGCAAACCGACGATGCTGCTGCTGCCGTACGGCATTCCGATCTGCATCGGTTCGCTGGCGTACTTCTTCTATACGGGCATGATCTAGTTCGGGACGCCCAGGGATTGCTATCCCTGGGCTTCTGAGAGCGCCGCGGAGACGAACACTCGCCGCGACCGCTGCGATCCGAAGAACCGGCAAGTCCGGCATAAACTGAAGAGTTTGACTCCGGTCGGTCGATGATGAGACGGACGCGACAGGTTCTGAGCCTGCCGCGGCCGGCTCCGTGCATCGCCTAGACCGATCGGACGACCATCCGACCTCGATCCCCTGGCGGTATTCCGGAGTCTCTGCGATGAAATCGAAATCGATCGTGTTGTTCATGGTGGCCGCCGGCTGCGGCCTGGTGGCGATGGTCGGCGTGCAGCAAATGATGTCGGGGAAGGGCAAACAGGTTCCCCGCGTCAAAGTGCTGGTCGCCCGGGCCGAGGTTGAGCCGGGCGTGAAGTTGACGGACGATCTGGTGGGCTTCAAGGAAATCCCGAAGGACGCGGTTCCGGAAGGGGCCGTGACCAAGGCTGAGGAGTACGACAACCGGGCGCTCAAATCGCGGGCCTTCCCGGGCAACGTGATTCAGGTGGCCCAGTTGGGTGAGAAGGGGCAGTTCGGCACGTCGCTCGACATTCCTCAGGGAATGCGGCTGGTGTCGGTCCCGGTGAATTCGACGATGATCCACAGCGGCATCATGAAGCCCGGCGACCGGGTGGACCTGGTGCTGACGTATGAGGTGGTGAAGCGCGGTTCGGGACGGAATTTTCTGACGAAGACGATTCTGCAATACGTTCAGGTTTATGCGCTGGGCGACACGCGGCTGGGCAGCGAAGCGGCCGAGTCCGGCGGTGCTGCGAAGGACGTCAAGAACATTTCCCTGCTGTTGACGCAGAAGCAGGCCGAGCTGATCCAATTCGCCCTGCGGTTGGGAACCATCATGCCGACGCTGCGGAGCACGTTGGACACGCAAGCCGTGTCGACGGAAGTGACCGATGCAGAAACATTGCAGGCGCTGAAAGCCGATTTGATCGAGGTCAGTGACGTCAAAGTGGCCGAAGCGCCGACGCCGCCTGCTGCGGAACCGAAGCCGGCAGAGAAGCCATCATTCGCCGAGTTCGTTCAAGCCGAGCCGACACCGGCCCCGGTGGTGACGCCGGAGCCGGTCAAGCCGACCTGGAAGATTGAGATCTACGAGGGACAGGACAAGAAGACGTACGAGTTGGAGCTGCCGACGCCGGCCGCGGAAACGCAAGCCGCCGTGCCGGCCGCCAACGCCAAGGGGATCTGGACGTCGCCGTTGTTGAACTGGATCGGCGGCCAACGCCGCGAACGCCAGACTGCGACGACGTTGACACCGTAAGACCGCAGACGATCGAGTGTCGTCAGACCGTTGGGCGGCCGCTTTGGCGGACCGCCCGGCGGCCTGACGGATCAGTGGGGTAGTGGGGACCGAGTTCGCTCACGATTGGGCCACGGGGGGCCGACCGGAACCGAAGGACCGAATTCCAGTCGCGAAGGTGCAGGGATGCGCGGATTATCGATCGCCCGTAGTGGGGCCGCCTGGGCGGCCGTGTGGACCTTGTGCAGCGTCGCCGCGCTGAATGCGCAGACGCCGCCTCCACCTCTCACCACGACCACGCCCGTGCCGGCGTCGACCGTCACGGGGGAGACCGTTCCCGTCGTCGCGCCCCGCAGCGACCTCGAACTCGCCGAGCGGTTCGCCAAGGTGCTGCAGTTCAACGCGCCGATCGCCCGGGTCGACGGCTTCGATCCGTCCGTGGTCTCTGTGACGCCCATCGGCCAAAACCTGTTGCGGGTGCAAGCGCTCGATCAAGGCGTGACGACGATTATCTTCACCGATGCCGACGGGAAGTCGTACCACGTGGAAGTCTACGTGGTCGGCGACGCCCGGCTGCTGCATTCGGTGCTGAAGCGGCAGTTCCCGAACACGGCGATCACCGTCACCAAGGTCCGCGACAGCGTGCTGCTCCGCGGCTGGGTCAGCGAGCCGCAGCACATCCCACAGATCGTGGAAATCGCCGAACTGTACTTCCCCCGCGTGCTCAATCAGATGAGCGTCGGCGGGCCGCAGGAGGTGCAACTGCGCGTGCAGGTGATGGAAGTCCAGCGCTCGCTCATCCGCCGGTTCGGCTTCAACTTCGCCGCCATCGGCGACAACGTGGCGCTGTCCTCCACGCCCGGTCCGCTCACGCCGCTGTCCACGCTGACACTGCCGTTCGGCGGTCCGCCGGGGATGCAACTCGCGCAGGCCGGCCTCGCCGACACTTCGATGGCGCTCGGCATCGCGACCGATCACTTCGTCTTCCAGGGTCTCCTGCAGGCGCTCAAGGAAGAGGGCCTCTTGAAGATTCAGGCCGAGCCGGTCCTCGTCACCCGCAGCGGGGAAGCCGCCCGGTTGATCAACGGCGGCGAATTTCCGATCCCCGTCCCGCAGAGCCTGGGCACGGTCACGATCGAATGGCGTGAGTTCGGCGTGACGCTGGAATCGCTGCCGACCGTCCTCGGCCCGACCACGCTCAAGCAGCAGATCAAGGCCGAAGTCAGCGAACGGGACTTCACCACCGCCGTGACATTGAACGGCACCACCGTGCCCGGCCTGACAAAACGCACCGTCGAAACGCAGGCCGTGATGGAATTCGGGCAGACGCTGGTCATCGGCGGTCTGATTTCGACGCGGCACACCGCCGAAACCGACAAGCTGCCGTTCCTTGGCGAGCTGCCCGGCATCGGGGCGGCCTTCCGCCGCACGCGGTACGACACCGCCGAGACCGAACTGCTGGTCCTCATCACGCCCGAATACGTGACGGCGCTGTCGCCCGATCAGATGCCGCCTGGTGGACCAGGCAAGGGGACCGATGCCCCCACCGACCGCGAACTGTACTGGCAGGGACAGATGGAAGTTCCGAACTATGGCAACACGCGCTGCCAGGGACCGAACTGTCAACCCGCGACTATGCCGTACGGCGAACCGCTCGCCCCGCTGCCGATGCCGTATCCGCCCGCGATTCCGGGATCTCCCGCGTACCCCCCGCCGGCGTCGTTGCCGCTCGATCCCAGCGAACCGGGGCTGATCGCGCCGCCGGGAATTCTGCCGCCGCCCGCGGCCGATCCGGCGACGTCCGCCGTCCAGAAGCCGAAGAACGCTTCCACCGGCGTCGCCGCCAGCCGGCCGATGCCGCGGACCACCAACCGCGCGCTACCGGCCTCCGCGCCGCGGCCACGGTCGTTCGCCGGGGAGACGTACCCGGACGACGGTCTGATCGAACCCGCCGGCTTCAAGCAACCCGCACCGTAGCGTGGCTTTGTCCCCTCTCCCGCCGCTTCGGTGGGAGAGGGTTAGGGTGAGGGTGCCTTTTCTCTTGTGAGGGCTGAAGCAAAGACCAAAAGACCCAGGACAGAAGCACCCTCACCCCCGACCCCTCTCCCGGCGAAGCGCCGGGAGAGGGGGGACAAGAACCGGCCCGTAGTCTATCTGCCTACCAACGACCCACTATCACCTACCCCCTGTTTGTTTGGTAACCGTTCCATGAAGAGTGTGACCCGCTTGGCGCTCGTCGATCCGAACGACGGCTCCCGGAGCGCGCTCAAAAGCCTGCTTCTGGGGATCGACACGGTCTGGCTGGAAGCCGAGTGCTCGCGCTATGAGTTCTTCGCCGACGTGGTGTCGCAGTCGCAGCCCGACATCGCCCTGGTGGCGATCGACGCGAATGCGGGCAAAGGCGTGGAGCTGATCGCCCGCGTGCATCAGGAATCGCCCACCTGCCAGATTCTGGTGGTGAGCAGCTCGCAGGAGGGGAGCCTGATCCTGCAGGCCATCCGCGCCGGCGCGCGGGAGTTCCTGTCGCAGCCGCTCAAGCTGGAAGATTTCCTCGCCGCGCTCGACCGCATCAAGTACCAATCCCAGGCGCGGTCCGGCGAAACGCCGCAAAACCGCAGTTGCCGGGTGATTACGATCGCCGGCGTCTCCGGCGGGATCGGTTGCACCTCGCTGGCGATCAATCTCGGCTGCTGCCTGGCCCAGTCGCCCGGCCGCAGCGTGGCCGTCATCGACCTCGATCTGGCGCTCGGCGACGCCGACGTCTGGCTGGACATCATTCCCGAATACACGATTCAGGACGTCGCCGACAACATCACCCGGCTCGATTACTCGCTGCTCAAACGATCGCTCACCAAGCACGATTGCGGCGCGTTCCTGTTGCCGCGGCCGGTGGAGCTCGACGCCAAATCGCCGATCACGCCCGACGAATTGAAGCGCGTGGTCTCGCTGCTGAAGGCGACGTTCACGCATCTGGTGGTCGACCTCAGCAAGAGCTACACGCCGCTCGATCTCGCGGCGATGGAAATGGCCGACAGCATTCTGCTGGTCACGCAGCTCGATCTGCCGAGTCTCCGCAACGCCGTGCGGCTGATGCAGTTCTTCCAGCGCATCGAAGGCATGGCGGACAAGGTCAAGGTGATCGTCAACCGGCTCGGACTGGAAGACAGCCAGATCAGCGTGACCAAGGCGTTTGAGACACTGGGCCGCGAAGTCTACGCGACCATCCCCAACGATTACGGGACGATGGTCGAGGCGCGCAACAACGGCGTCCCCTTGCTGACCCAGGCGCCGCGGGCCAAGCTCACCAAGGCGGTGCAGCTGTTGGCCCAGCAACTGGACGCCACCGTCAACGAAGGGGAAGCCCCCGTGGAAGACCGCAAAGCCCGTCGCGGGTTGTTCAGCTTCCTCGGGAAGTGACGACGTCTTCCTCCCCTCTCCCGCCGCTTCGGTGGGAGAGGGCCAGGGTGAGGGTGCCTTTCTGCTTTGGCGTGTTCAACTCCCGCTGCCGAAAGGCAAAAGACGGAAGCACCCTCATCCCCAACCCTTCTCCCAGCGAAGCGCCGGGAGAAGGGAGTCAGAGCAAGCCTCACGCGTCGAGATCCAGCACGCCGCCGCGCTCGCCGTCGACGTCCTTCGCCTTCGGGCCGTCCGTCCCCGGCAATCCGGACGCTTTCTGCCGGCCGATGAATCGCCACGGCTCGCGACCGTCGCCATCGCGGTCGCCGGTCGCGTCGGCAGCCCCGATGTCACCGACGGCCTTCTCGGTCAACGCCTGCTGGTCGAGCTGGAACTTCCGTTCCGCCGCCTCGCCGGCCTGCTGATTCCCCGCCGCCACCCGCTGCTGCCCGGCCGCCCCCGCGACCGAACCGGCCAACGGAATCGACGGCAACCCGCCCGATCCAATCGTAC
>JAWXBB010000679.1:0-12080 GCA_034439795.1 Planctomycetaceae bacterium
GCCCCGGCAACGCGACGATGATCTTCACGTCCCACGATTGCAGCAGCGGACCGAAAAAGCCCCGCGCGCCGAACAGCAGCACCAGCATCAACCCGGCGACGATCGGCGAGACCGCGAACGGCAGGTCGATCAGCGTCGTCAGCAACGTGCGGCCGGGGAACTTGAACCGCGTCAACAACCACGCGGCCGCAATGCCGAACAGCACGTTGAACACCACGGCGATGGGGGCGACGAGCATCGTCAGTCCCATCGAATGCAGCGTGTCGCTGTCGCGGAACAGGTTGTTCCAGTACGCCCCGACGCCGTCGCCGAACGCCTGATAGAACACGCTGCAGATCGGCACGATCACCAGCACGGTCAATACGGTGAGCGCCGCCGCGATCAGCACCCGCTGCACCCACAACGGTTCGGTCGGCCGGCCGACGCGACGCGGCCCGACCGAGATGCGCGGTTCAGGCTTCATAGCGGCGGCTCCAGCGTTCGAGGCCGTTGATCACCGCCAGCATCGCGAACGAGCCGGTCAGCAGCACCAGCGAAATCGCCGTCGCTTCGGCGTACGCGAACTCTTCCAGCCGCGACACGATCAGCACCGGGGCGATCTCGGTCTTGAACGGCATGTTGCCCGACACGAACACGACCGACCCGTATTCCCCGAGGCTCCGCGCGAACGTCAAGGCGAACCCCGTCAACAACGCGGGCAAGAGCGCGGGCATCAGCACGCGGGCGAACGTCTGCAACCGCGTCGCCCCCAGCGACTCGGCGGCTTCCTCGACGTCGGCGTCCAGGCTCTCCAGCACCGGCTGCACCGTCCGCACCACGAACGGCAGACCGATGAACGTCAGCACCAGCACAATCCCCAGCCGCGAGTACGATCCCTGAATGCCCAGCGGCACCAGAAACTGGCCGAACCAGCCGGACTCGACGTACAGCGTGGAATACACCAGCCCCGCGACCGCCGTCGGCAACGCGAACGGCAGGTCGATCAGCGAATCGAACACCCGCTTGCCGGGGAATTCGTAACGGACCAGCACCCAGGCGAGCAGCAGGCCCAGCACGGTGTCGATCAGCGAGGCCGCGAGCGACGCCCCCACCGTGAGCAGATACGCCGCCTGAGCGCGCTCGGTCCAGACCGCGGCGACGAACTTCGGCCACCCCAGCGTCGAAGCCCGCAACACCACGGCGGTGAGCGGCACCAGCAGCAGAAAAGTCAACACGAGCGTGGTGAAGCCCAGCGTCAGGCCGAAGCCGGGCAACACGCGGCGGTTGGACGAACTCATCGCCTGCCTCCCGTGGACGGGTCAGCCAGCATCGGTCGGAGCGAATTCCAGGTCATTCCCGATTCGCGGCTTCAACGGGCCGATACATCCCGTCGAAGATCCCTCCCTCCGCGAAGAACTTCCCCTGGGCTTCATCCCAGGACGCCGCGATGGCGGCGATCGGGAACATCTTCACCTCCGGGAACTGATCGCGGTGCCTGGCGAACACGTCGGGATCGGTCGGCCGGAAGAAGTGCTTCGCGACGATTTCCTGTCCCGTCGGCGTGTACAGGAATTTCAGATACGCCTCGGTGACTTCGCGCGTCCCCTTCTTGTCGACGACGGAATCCACCACGGCGAGATGCGGCTCGTGCAGAATGCTTTGCGACGGATAGATGATCTCGAACTTGCCGGGAGCCTCCTGCTGCGTGAGGTAGGCTTCGCTTTCCATCGTCAGGAAGACGTCGCCCAATCCCTTGAGACTGAACGTCGCCGTCGCGCCGCGGGCGCCGGTGTCGAGCACCGCGACATTGCCGTAGAGCTTCTTGACGAAGTCGCGGGCCTCGGCCTCCGTCCCCCCGTTGAGCGTGATGCTCCCCCAGGCGGCGAGGAAGCTCAGCCGGCCGTTGCCCGAGGTCTTCGGATTCGGCGTAATCACCGAGATGCCGGGCTGCACGAGATCGGCCCAGTCTTTGACTTTCTTCGGATTTCCCTGCCGCACGACGAACACCACGGTGGACGTATACGGCAGCGACCGGTTGGGGAGCTGGTCTTCCCAGCCGTCTTTGAGCAGCCCCTGCTTGCGGAGCGCATCGGTGTCCGGCCACAGCGACAGCGTGGCGACGTCGGCTTCGAGGCCGTCGATGATTGCGCGGGCCTGGCTCGCCGAACCGCCGTGCGATTGCTTGATCGTGACTTTCGTCTGATTGGATTTCTCGTAATCGGCGGTGAAGGCGGCGTTCAGATCCTTCCACAATTCGCGGGTGGGATCATAGGAGACGTTGAGCAGTTCCACGGACTTCGTGCCGCCGGCAGTCGTCCCGGATGAGGACGCGCCGCACCCCGCGAGGACGCAGGTACCGACGAGAACCACGTTGATTGAGACGAACCGCGAAAACATCACCACACCGAACTCCTGTCTGTCGGGCCGACGACTCGGCCCGGAAGTTTACCTAGCAGGCAATATCGTCGCTTCCTGGCTGTCGCTCAAATAAAATTCACACATACTGTAATAGATTATTTTTCTGGCGAAACTGTACAAAACATCCCACGCCCTGTGAGCCGGCTCCTGGCAGCGCGACCCCGGCAGGCCGGCTTTACAGCTCATAATCGACGATCCACACAGGATTTCAGGGACTATCCCACAAGAAAGCAGCGTCTGCGGCCATCCCTGCCGCGGTTGCTCGCTTGAGGTGTTATCCGCAATTTGGGCATTATTTCCGGCCGACTTCAGCACCGCTCTTGACGACAGCCAGTCATGACGATAAATTCACTACCAATATGGTGATTATTATTAGGCAGTGATCGCAGCCCGAGCGGCTGCGGTCGACAGAACAAGGAACCTGACCGTGATCTCCGTTCAATGGCGTCGCCTGCAGCTCCCGCTCTCCCTCACGATCCTGGCCATCCTGCCGTGCGCTTTGACCGGCTGCGGGGAGAAGGCCAAGGCGTGGGAACGGGTTTACCCGGCGGATGGCATCGTGAACTTCAAAGGGAAGCCACTCGCCGGCGCGGTGGTCACACTGGTCCCGCTCGACGACGAGTTCCCCAGTTCGGTTCGCCCGACGGCGACCTCGAAGGACGACGGCACCTTCCAACTCGGCACCCACTCCGCTGCGGATGGCGCTCCCGCGGGTGACTACAAGGCGCTGGTGCTGCACTTTCCGGTGGTCGGCAAGAAAGACAGCCCGTCCGCGGGGCCGAATGACCTGCCCGTGAAGTACGCCAAAGCGGAGACCACCGACCTGAAGGTCACGATCGTGGCCGGCCAAACGAACATCCCGCCGCTCGAACTCAAGTGAGTCGTCGCCGGGAACCTCATCAATCGTGTCGCATTGAACTCTCGAAAGGAGATTGACGATGACCCGCCTATCCGTCCGAAAGCCGCAGCGTCCGTCGCGCGGCGGATTCACGCTGATCGAACTGCTCGTGGTGATCGCCATCATCGCGATTCTGATCGCGCTGCTGCTGCCTGCGGTGCAGCAGGCCCGCGAAGCCGCCCGCCGGTCGCAGTGCAAGAACAACCTGAAGAACCTCGGGCTGGGGTTCCATAACTTTGAAGGGAGCTACTCCCAACTGCCGTCCAGCCTGCGGCCGCCGGTCGCCGGCACGGTCCGATTCTCCGTGCTCACCCAGTTGTTGCCCTACCTCGATCAAGCGCCGCTTTACACCAAGTACGATCAGACGATCAACTGGAGCGCCGGAACCAACGTCGTCCTTTCCCAAACCAGCATTCCGGTGTTCCAGTGCCCGTCCGATCCGCTCGCCGGTGCTTGGGACGGCATTCCGGACGTCCCTGCCAATTGGGCGCAGAACACCGCTTCGTCCACCGGCTATTCGCCCATCTTCGGGATTTCCCCGTTGAATCAGCCGTTCACCACCGTCCCGTTGACGAATCTCTACACCGATCCCGCCGATCCCACCTTCAGGTACGTGGCCGGGTTCTTCCCCAAGAATGCGACGTGGAATGCCACGTCGCTCAAGTACGATCGGCCGGGCAGGAAGTTCCGCGACGTGACCGACGGCCTGTCGAATACGATTGCCATCGCGGAATCCGCCGGCCGCCCGGCGGTCTGGCGCAAGGGGAAGCAACACGGGTCGCTCCCCGGCGATCGCGTGAATTCCGGCGGCTGGAGCCGTCCGGCCAGCGACATCATGGTCTACGGACAGAAGGCGGATGGCACCGACCTCTTGGGCACCGTGCCGATGAATGCCACCAATGGCCGAAACGTCGGCACGAACGATCCGACTTACGGCTCCGCGGCCTATCCCTACACGGTCGCGCCGTATGCGTTCGGTGTGCATGGAACGGCCTCGGCTTACTCGTTCCATACCGGTGGCGCACACTTCGTCATGGGCGACGGGGCTGTCCGGTTCATCAGCGAAAACATCAGCTTCGACACGTTCATCGGGTTGATGACGCCGAGCAGCGGCGAGGTTCTGAGCGAGTTCTAACGGCTCGACGCAACAGATCAAATTCCTCCCAGAGCTCGGCGGGGCATCCATGCGATGTCCCGCCGAGTTCATTTTTTGACCGGAAGCGCAGTACCATTCCCACCAATCCCTCGCTGTCGCCGCAGGAACTCTGACCGCATGAATGCCGCCCCCGCCGATCACACTGACGTCCCTGCCGCCGGTCCGACTTATCGACTGAGTGAGATGGTCCGTTACGCCCTGCAATTGGGAACCATCGGGTTCGGCGGGCCGGTGGCGCTCGTGGGCTATATGCACCGGGATCTCGTCGAACGGCGGCAGTGGATCTCCGAAGCCGAGTACAAAGAGGGGTTGACGCTGGCCCAACTCATGCCGGGACCGCTGGCAGCCCAGTTGGCGATCTATTTGGGATACGTTCACTACGGGGTACTGGGGGCGACACTCGTCGGCGTCGCCTTCGTGCTCCCTTCGTTTCTGATGGTGCTGGCCTTGGGCTGGGCGTATGTGGAATACGGAGGCATCCAGGGGATGCAGGCCGTGTTCTACGGCGTCGGTGCGTCCGTCATCGGGATCATCACGCTGAGCGCGTACAAGTTGACGCAGAAGACGCTCGGCCGAAGCTGGTTGCTGTGGCTTATCTATCTCACGAGCGCGGTCGCGACGATCATCACCGAGACCGAGAACATCCTGCTGTTTCTCGGGGCCGGGCTGCTGGTCTGGGCGGTGCGGACGCCGCCGGGGCGCAAATCCCCGACGGTCACCGCGAGCCTGCTGCCGGCCTTCGCCGCGGCGACGCCCGTTCCCCTGCCCGAGCTGCTCGGCCAAATCGCGCTGTTCTTCACGAAGGCCGGCGCGTTTGTGTTCGGCAGCGGATTGGCGATTGTTCCATTTCTCTATGGGGGAGTCGTCAAGGAGTATGGCTGGCTCAATGACCAGGAATTCCTCGATGCCGTCGCCGTGGCCATGATCACACCGGGCCCCGTCGTCATCACCGTGGGGTTCATCGGTTATCTGGTCACCGGCCGCGACGCCGGCTTCTGGACCGGACTGATGGGCGCCTCGGTCGCGGCGGCGGCGACGTTTCTCCCCTGTTACCTGTTTACGATCATTCCCGCGCCGTACTTCAAGCGGCACGGCAAACGCCCGGGAATTGTCGCCTTCGTCGATGGCGTGACGGCCGCCGCCGTCGGGGCGATCGCCGGAGCGTGCGTCGTCCTCGGGCGACGGACGATCTTCGAGCAGGGCTGGTCGCCCGAATGGCCCAAGGTGGTTCTGCTGCTCTTGACCATCGGCCTGCTGCTGCGCTTCAAGAAGCTGCCGGAACCCGTCGTCGTCCTCGGCGCCGCACTCGCAGGATTGATCCTGTTCCCGTTGGTTCGCGGGTGAACCGTCAAAGGATGTCGCCGCCGGCGTGAGGTGGTTCCGTCACAGCCGAGAGCGCCAGCGAACGGAGTCTCTGATGCGGGAATTCGCCGTTCGCTGGCGCTCTCGGCTGTGATTCAGATCCCGTCCGCGAACTCGAATTGCGGGTTGAAGACTTCTTTGCGGTCCACGGGGGGGCCGGCGACGATCGCGGCGAGCGTCGCGGCTTCCATCCGCTGTACCGTGTAGTTGCGGATGTCGAGCAGCACGCGGCGGAACCGGCAGTGGTATTCCTGGCTGCACGGCTCGTAATGCGACGCCGACACGCACGGAATGGGGGCCAGCATTTCGTCGAAGATGCGGACGATGCGGCCCATCGTGATGTGCTCGGGGGCCATTGCCAGCTCGAACCCGCCGATGCGGCCGGCGATGCTGCGAACGACCCCCTTGCCCTTCAGTTCCAGCATGATCTGTTCGAGGAACCGCCGGGGAACGTCGTTCAATTCCGCCAGTTCGCGGACGGAAATCGGACCGCGACCGGACCGCTGGGCCAGCGTCACCAAGGCGCGTAAGGCATAGTCCGATTTGCGAGAAAGCTTCATCCACGAGCGCCTGAGCAAGCGAATTCCGACGGCCACAGTCATATATTCGCGTTGAGACGGAAGATGTCAACCCAACACCTGGGTCGATTGGTGATCGGGTTGGAGCATTTCACAAAGACCCGTTCACTCCACAGCCTTCTGGCTGCGAATGAAGAATGAAGAGGAGCCTCACGCAAAGGCGCAAAGCTCGCAAAGGAAGCCCCAGTGGCAGGGAGACTGCAAGAGTGGGATGCGATCGCCTCGCAGATCTTCTTTCCAAATCATCTTCTTCCTTTGCGAGCTTTGCGCCTTTGCGTGAGTATCTCTTCCCTGCTTTAAAGGCAACACACTGACGATTGGTGTGCGACGGACCGCGGCGATATCATCGAGGCTATCCCGCCAATCTCCGACCAACTTCGCGAGTGAGCCGATGAGCCAGTTCCGCACCGAACACGATTCGATGGGCGACGTCCAGGTTCCCGCCCAGGCGTATTACGGGGCCCAGACGCAGCGGGCCGTCGAGAACTTCCCCGTCTCCGGCTGGACGCTGCGGCCGGAGTTGATTCACGCGATGGGTCTCGTCAAATGGGCCGCCGGCGTCGCCAACCGCGATCTCGGCAAGCTCACCAAGACCGGCAAGAACAAGCTCGACGACAAACAGGTCCAGGCATTGCTCGACGCTGCCGGCGAGGTCGCCGCGGGGAAGTTCGACGAACAGTTCCCGATCGACGTCTTCCAGACCGGCTCGGGCACGTCGAGCAACATGAACGTCAACGAGGTGATCTCGAACCGCGCCATCGAGATCATCGGCGGCGACCGCTTCGATCAGAAGAAGCCGGTCCACCCCAACGACCACGTCAACATGGGGCAAAGCACCAACGACACGTTTCCGACGGCGATTCACGTCGCGGTCGCGATGTCGATCCACGAGCGGCTGATTCCCGCGCTGCAGAAGTTCGCCGACGTGCTCAAGGACAAGGCGGCGCAGTGGGACAAGATCATCAAGATCGGCCGCACGCATCTCGCCGACGCCACGCCGCTCAGGCTCGGTCAGGAATTCGGCGGCTTCGCGCGGCAACTGGAACTGTCGGTGGACCGGGCGCACAAGGCGATCAAACCGGTCCTCGAACTGCCCGTCGGCGGCACCGCGGTGGGGACGGGGATCAACACGCATCCCGAGTTCTCGCAGCGCGTCGCCGCCGCGCTGGAATCGAAGACCAACCTCAAATTCTACGAAGCCGAAAACCATTTCGAGGCCAATGCCCAGCGCGACGGGCTGGTCGAGTGCCACGGCCAGTTGCGGGCGATCGCCGTCACGCTGTTCAACGTCGCGAACAACATCCGCTGGCTGGGCAGCGGCCCGCGGTGCGGGTTCTATGAGGTGATGCTCCCCGACCGGCAACCGGGCAGCTCGATCATGCCCGGCAAGGTCAACCCGGTGATGTGCGAAAGCCTGATGCAGGTCGCCGCCCGCGTGATCGGCAACGACCAGACGGTCGCCTTCAGCGGCGCGACCGGCGGCCAGTTCCAGCTCAACATCATGATGCCGATCATGGGGGACGCCACGCTGGAGAGCGTCGCCCTGCTCGCCCAGGGGACGACCGCGTTCGTCGATCTGTGCGCCATCGACATGGAAGCCAACGCCCTAGCCTGCGAGGCGTCCGTCGAGCAAAGCCTGGCGATGGTGACGAGCCTCAACCCCGTCGTCGGCTACGAGAAAGCCGCCGCGATGGCGAAGGAGGCGTTCAAGTCCGGCAAGACGATCCGCGAACTGTGTCGCGAACAGGCGATTCTGCCGGAGGCCGAGTTGACCAAGGCGCTCGACCCGTGGAGCATGACGGAACCGCAGGGGTGAGAAGCGAGCGCGATTACAGGCGATCACGGGAGAACTGCAACAGTGGTCGTCTGCGGCTCACTTCAGCCATGCAGGCGGGACTGTGCAACGAACTGTGGAAGATCGAAGATTTGTACGAAGCCGTGGCGGCCGCATGAAATCTTGATGAAGCTCGTCGAACTAGCACTTGACGGTCACACGGCAGGTGCTTAAAATCTCCGCCGCTGAAGACACCAAGCCCGGCTGTTTCCCATTTCGGTGGGATGCAGCCGGGCCGGCTCGTTTTGGTATTGACGTTCGCGCGCAAACGCCGTATGCCACAGTACCAGTAGGAGAATTCCTCCGAGCCCGACGAATGGTGTCTTCAGCAAACACCGCTCGCCATCTCTGGCGGACCTCCTGTAACTAGCCGAAGGGCCGAAGGCGCGACCAGATGTTGCGTCTTCGCCGGGCCACGTTCTAGGCCAAAATGGCCGAGGAGGTTTCACGCATGGGCAACCAGCTTTTACTCGCACTCATCACCCACGAAGTTGAGAATGCGATCATCCCCCAGAGGGCCGTCGATGGGTACGTCGATGCGACGGCGATGTGCGCGGCGTGCGGGAAGAACTTCTTCGACTACAAGCGGCTTTCGTCCACAACCGATTTCCTGGATGAGCTTTACGCAGAAACGGGGATTCCCGTTTCTGAACTCGTTGTCACCAAGAAGGGCGGCAATGTGGCGGAGCGAGGAACTTGGGTCCACCCCGATGTCGCCATTAACTTGGGTCAATGGTGTTCGCCGAAGTTCGCTGTGGCCGTCTCGAAGTGGGTTCGCAAGTGGATGGCCGGGAAGTTCGCGTCGGCCAAAATGCCTTACCACGTTCAGCGATACATGGTGAACATGCCGAAAGTCCCGCATACGCATTTCTCTATGCTCAACGAGCTGACGTTCAACCTCATCGGTCCGCTGGAACTTCAGGGGTACACGCTGCCGGACAATATGGTGCCGGATATCTCGGAAGGGAAAATGTTCTCGCAGTGGCTCCGTGACGAAAAGGGCGTGGAGCCATCCGAGTTCCTGACCTACAGCCATCACTATGCTGATGGCCGCGTTGTGCAGGCCCGCCTCTATCCCATCTCGCTGCTGGAAGACTTCCGCAAACATTTTCACGGCGTCTGGATTCCAAAGCGCATGATGAACTACTTCAAGGAGCGTGACCCAAAGGCCCTTCAGCATTTCCCTGCTGCATTCCCAGCGCTGTTCGGAACGTTAGACACCAAGCGGCTTTCGCCTTAACGCCATCCAGCGCCAACACAAGAACGCCCCGGCCACTAATCCGGGGCGTTCTCGTTGTCCGGTCCCCGCCGTGCTACGCTGCTGGCATTCTGCGGACCGGTGTAGCAACTGGTCCATATCCCGTCGCCTTCCCTAGAGCGAGAAAGCCAAAACAATGGATGCACACCGAGGAGCCTGCCAACGACAGCATCGCGTGCTGGGCCACTATCTTGCAGTACAAGCGTGGCTCCGTGGGCTGGACTGCATTGCGATTGAGCGTGAAGATCTTGAGTTTTACCTCGGCTTAAAGCGGTTCAAGAGCGAGCGGATTAAGTGGTTGCTGGCGGACATTACGCCTTGGTTTCCTTTCAACTCAGCGTTCTACAAGTCTTCGGCTGCCTCGTCGCTTCACTCGCTGTTTCTGTCACGGGTTGCAATTGACGAATGGCTCTCAACTGACTCACTGACGACGGTTCGGCGGATCGCACAGATTCCATCTAACGCCCCAAAAACCGCACTTCTCTTCCCGGAAGGAAAGAACCAAGTCACAGAAACCGACGTGGTCCGATACTTGGCCGTGCTCGACAGCGGTTTGGCATCCCCACTGGAAAACGATGGCTGAGCCGCCCGACCACGATCCGCTGCCGCCAGAAGTTCGCCGCTATGCGCCGTTGACATGGGACCGTGCAGACCAAATAGCGTGGCTGATGCTAATCGGGATGCTCAGCGGCTATGTCTGGCTGGTCGTGCTGGACACGCTGTACTAGGCGGAGAATCTGAAAATGTACCACCACCGTCACTCCGCCCCGCCCACCTGATACAGCGGCAGGAAGCGGTAATAAACTTCCAGGCACATCGTGCTGACCGCGGTGGAATAGATGCGGCCGCCGACGCTGCCCCACGGGCCGACGGGGTCCCAACTGCCGCCGTTCGCGCCCCCCTGGCGTTGCAGGCGGAGGAGCGTGTCGCGGGTGGCGGCGTTCCAGGCGTCCCATTGCGGGCCGCCGTGCTGGAACATGGCGAGCGTGCCGTAGTACCAGTAATACTCGTCGGGCTGCGTGACGGCGGGCAGGTTGCGTTGCAGGTACTCCACCGCCTCCTGGCTGGCGAGGCTCGACCGCCGCAGACCGTACATCTGCTTGCAGAACAACGCCTCCGCGGTCATGGCGGGGGTCGGAGGCGTGTCGTTCTTATAACCGGCGAGGCCGCCCGACTGGCCGCGGCCCCGGTCTCGCAGGAACTGAATCATGCCGGACCGCGTTTGGGGCGGCGTGGCAATGCCCGCCAGTTCCGCGCTCTTGAGGGCCATGAGTTGCCAGCCGAACATGCTCATGTCGCTGAGGGACGCACCCACGCGGTACCGCCAGCCGCCGTCGGTGTTCTGCGTTTGAGCGATGTACCACGCGCCGCGCGCGACGGCGTCGCGCAGCTCGGTGAAGTGCGTCGGATCGTTCTGCATGCCGTACGCCTCGGCGAGCGCGTACGTGGCGATGCCGTGGCAATACATCTGGTCGTAGTACGTCGCCTTGCCGCCGAGGTAACCGTCCTCGCGCTGCTGGTCGATGAGCCAGCGGACGGCCCGCGAGACGTTGTCGGAGTATTCCCCCTCCTCGTGCGTGTAACCCGCGCCGAGAAACGCGAGGACGGCGAGTCCCGTGAGGCCGCTGTCGGTCTCGGTCCCGCCGGTCGGTTTGCCGGCGTCGATCTGCCGCACTTCGCGAGCGCCGCCGCCGTATTGGTCGGCGTCCCAATACCCGTCGCGGTGCTGGGCCCGGGCGAGAAACGCGAGCGCGGCTTCCACGGCCTGTTCCGATTGCCGCGTGCCGCCGTTCTTGAGGGCGATGTCCTGCCGCTTCTCGATCCGCCGCAGACGATAGGTGGTGGCGGCCGATTGCGGCCGGGTGCCGATCGCCGCCGCCGCGGGTCGGGACGGACTCACGTCCGGTTGCGGATCGAGATTGGTTGCCGATCCGACCGGTTTGCGGGAGGCCATCAGCCGTTCGCGATTCGGATCGTCGTTGGGACGAAACGGTTCCGGGCGGGACGGTGCGGAGGAGTCGGTCAACGCCGGGCCATTGCGGGTGGCACGGGTGAATCGCGGACCCTCCGACGCCGCGCTGCCGGGGCTGGCGGGCAAATTGGACGCCGTCGCGCCGGCCGTCGGGGCGTCGAGGGGCATCGCGGTCGGGCTGGCTTTGCGGGCGATCGTGTCGGACTCGCCGCCGACCGCCTTCGGCAACGTCGGCTGCTCGTCCGTCGGCAACGGAATCGAAAACGCCAGATCATCCGGTTCGGGCGCGGTGCGCTGCGCACCGCCCGGTTGCGGGGTGGAGAACGGGACCGGTTCCGGTTGCGGGGCCCGTGCGATCGACTGCCGGGTCATCGCGGTCGAGGTCGCGTTTTCCGGCCGGGCTTCGGTGAATGTTTCCGGTGCGGCGGTCGTGGCGACGGGCGTCGGAGCCGCCGGCACATCCGGGGCCGTTTGCGTTTCGGGGACGGGGGCCGGCGAATCCGCGGCCGTGCTGATGGCCGCCACATCCAGCAACGGCGGTTGATCGGGCAATTCGATCGGAGTCCGTTCCAACGGCATCTCCGGGATTTCGGTGGCAGCCGGCTCCGTCCGCTCGGTGCGCGAC
>JAWXBB010000680.1:0-8306 GCA_034439795.1 Planctomycetaceae bacterium
ACCCCGGCAACAGCGGCGGCCCGCTGGTCAACTTGAAGGGGGAAGTCATCGGCATCAACACGGCGATCGCCTCGGCGAGCGGCGGATACGACGGCATCGGCTTCGCCGTCCCCACCCACATCGCCGGCTGGGTCGGCGAGCAGTTGACGAAGAACGGCGAAGTGAAGCGCGGCTATCTCGGCACGAGCATCGCCACGGTGGACTCCGACACCGCGAAGCAGTTCGGCGTGAACGCCCGCGAAGGGGTGGTCGTCAAATCGGTGATGCCGGATTCGCCCGCCGACAAGGGGGGCCTGGAGCCCGGCGACGTGATCCTGAAGCTCGACGGCCAGACCGTGCCCG
Source organism: Planctomycetaceae bacterium (assembly GCA_034439795.1). Taxonomy (GTDB): domain Bacteria; phylum Planctomycetota; class Planctomycetia; order Planctomycetales; family Planctomycetaceae; genus DSVQ01. Next base: position 343 of record JAWXBB010000680.1, read on the forward strand.
ACGCCCCGACGCTGCAAGGCATTGTGGAGCAGTTGAACGTCGGCAAGAGTTACCCGCTGGAGGTCATCCGCGAGGGCAAGCGGACCACGGTGAACGTCACCATCGAGGCGATGCCCGCCAAGTTCACGATGCGCGGCGAGCCGAAGGGCCGCGAGAAACCGTCGGCTCCGATGTTCGATGACCTGGGCCTGCAACTCAGCCCGCTCACGAAAGAGCTGGCGAAGCAGTTGGAGCTGCCCAATGTCACCGGCGTGGTGGTCACGGGTGTCAAGGACGACAGCGCTGCGGCAGCCGCCGGCGTGCAGAACGGCGACATCGTCGAACGGGTCGGCAACACGAACGTCGCGACGGTGGACGAGTTCCGCAAGGCGGTGAGCGCGCTGTCGCTCAACGACGGCATCGTCCTGCACCTCCGGAACGCGGAGGGGAAGCGGTACGTGATTGTGAAGGCGACGGAGGAGTAAACTTCGCACCGCGCGATGATGATGGCGTTTTCAGAAGCCGAGGGGTTCCACCCCCTCGGTTTCTTTTTTTGATCTCACAGTGAAGCGAAGATCCGTGGGGGTGGAACCCCACGGCTTCTGGCAAGATCGTTTTGCCGTCAGAAGTTGCGACGAGCCATCCCAGCCCGGAGCGCCAGCGACGGAGTCCTGATTCGGCGAGATTGGCCTCCGTCGCTGGCGCTCCGGGCTGCGATGGTGTGAATTTGTAACGATTCCGCGGACTTTGCCGATTTTGCTCAAGTTGCCGACGGCCCGGGTCGATGCTCAAGACGTGGACCCGTGTCGTGAGGCAGCGGATGATTTACGGACTGTACCTGTCGGCCCAGGGAGCGGAGACGCAGGCGCTTCGTCAGGCGGTGCTCGCCAATAATCTGGCGAACGCCCAGACGACGGCGTTCAAGCCCGACGTGCCGGTGTTTCAGGCGCACCTGCCGTTCGATGCCCAGCATCAGCAGGCGACCGACGTCCCGCCGACAATCGACGACCAGACCGGCGGCGTCTCGCTGGCGGCGACGGTCACCAACTTCACACAAGGCCCGCTGCAAGTCACCAACCGTCCGCTCGATGTCGCCGTCATGGGGCCGGGCTTCCTGCAAGTCGGCACGCCGAACGGCCCGCTGCTGACGCGGAACGGCCAACTGGCGATGGACGTCGAGGGCCGGCTGACCACTCAGGAAGGCCACCCGCTGCACGACGTCGCCGGGCAGCCGATTGTCATTCCGGAAGGCTTCTCGCAGATCGACATCACCGGCGACGGCATGGTCTCGGCCGTCGATCCCGGCGGCGTCCGCGAGACGTTCGCACAGGTCGGCCTCTACGAGCCAAACGACATCCGGCTGATGACCAAGGAAGGCGACAGCTTTTATCGCCCGCTGGACGGCGTCCGGCCCGCGGTCAACGGTCAACTCCGCCAGGGCATCCTCGAACAATCCAACGCCGACCCCGTTCACGGCATGGTGGAGCTGATCGAAACCTCCCGCGCCTTCGAGATGAACATGAACCTCGTGAAGTACCAGGACGAGATGCTGGGGCAACTGATTCAGAGCGTGCAGCGGAAATAGTCGAGAGCGGAGAGTCGAGAGTCTAGAGCCAGAGAAAAACCGACCCACTACCAACCACCCACGACCAACTTTTCATCATGCTCTATCGTGCGATGAATTCCGCTGCATCCGGAATGGATGCGTTCATCTTCAATCTCGACGTCATCGCCAACAACATGGCGAACGCCGGGACGACGGGGTTCAAGCGCTCGCGGACCGACTTCGAAGATCTGTACTACCAGTATTACAAGCCCCCCGGCGCCCAGGACAACCTGGGGAACATCATGCCGGAGGGGATCTTCGCCGGCTCCGGCACGCGAGTCCGGGCGGTGCAGCCAGATTTCACCCAGGGGAGCCTGGTGACGACCGGCCGGGAACTGGACGTCGCCATCGAGGGGAAGGGCTTTTTCCAGGTCAGCGAATCGGGCAATTTCTACTACACGCGCGACGGGGCCTTCACGACGAATGACACCGGAACGGTGGTGATGGCGTCTGCCACCCGCGGGCTGACGCTCGAACCGCCGCTGATCGTGCCTCAGGACACGATTCGAATCGCCATCTCGGCCGACGGCGTGGTGTCGGTTCAACAGGCGGGCAGCGCGCAGTTTCAACAACTCGGCACCATTCAACTCGCCTCGTTCATCAACCCCGAAGGCTTGATCTCCGAGGGACAGAATCTGTTCTCAGCGACCGACGCCTCGGGCACTCCCCTGTTGACCAACCCCGCGACTCAGGGCCTCGGCCTCCTACGGCAGAACTTTCTCGAAGCCTCCAACACCGAACCCGTGAAAGAGCTGATCGACCTCATCAAGACCCAGCGCAACGTGGAACTCAACAGCCAGGTCGTGCAGGCGTCGGACCAGTTGCTGCAATTGGTGTCGAACCTGCGGCGGTTCTGAGGAGGGTTGATTCCCCAAAAGCCGCGGGGTCCCACCCCCGCGGATCTTGTCTCGTGAAAACTCCACGGGGGTGGGACCCCGCGGCTTCCTGGTTGCTGACAGATTCTTGTGATTCCCCGTATTGCCATCGCCGTGCTGTTGTTCCTGCCGCTCACTTCTGCGGCGGCGGTGATCGACGTGCGCGATCGTGTGACCGTGGGCGACGGCGCATTGGTGCGGCTGAAGGATGTGGCCCGCATCACCGACGTCGATCCGATCAAGGCGGCCGCGCTGGGGGAGATCACGCTGTCTCCCGCACCCGCCGCCGGACGGTCGCAGCGGATGCGGTTCGAAGATCTGCGGAACCGGTTGCAGGCGCACGGCGTCAATCTGTCCGAGATCGAATTCCGCGGGCAGACGGTGACGACGGTGACCACGGCGGCCTCTTCTCCCGAACGCCCGATGACACCCGCACCGCGCAGCGAGACGCCAAAGACCGCCACGAAACTGCACCAGCAACAGGCCGACCAGATCGTTCAGAAGGCGGTCCAACGCGCCTTTCGGTTGAACGCGACCGAGTCGCTGCCGGTCCGTGTGACCTGTGGCTGCGACCCGGACGATGTTCCCTTGGTTCTATCCACGTCCGCGGACCGCATTCGCTTCGCCGAGCCACAGATTAAGATGGGCCCGCCGCAGGCGGTCACCGCGCATTGGGAAGATGCGACAGGCACGCTGCAATCTGCGGTCGTGCAGGTGTCGGTCGATCTGACACCACGGCGGCTCGCTGTCCGGCATGCGATTCCCAATGGCTATCCCTTACAGCCGGACGATCTGGAATGGGTGACGGGGGACATCGAACCGAACGCCGTCACTGAATTGGTCGACGCCGTCGGCAAGGAAGCCACCCGGACGTTGCGGGCCGGTCAGTTGCTTGAAACGGGCATGCTGGCGACGGTGCCGCTGGTTCGTGCGAACGACATCGTGACCGTACAGGTCCGCCGGCCGGGCGTGACGGTGCGACGGATGTTCAAGGCGAGTTCCGCGGGAGCGCTCCACGACACCGTGACGCTGGTGGCCGTCGACGATCCCCGATTGCGAGTCCAGGCGGTCGTGACCGGATTCCACGAAGCGACGATGCTGGATGTCGCCGCCGCTGCGTCCAACCACTCCCGTGGGGGAGGCCGGCCATGAGTCCTCGTCGCGAAGCGATTCGCCGCGCCGTGTGGTATCGCACGTGGTGCGCATTGGGCCTCGTGACGGCGACGGTGTCGGGCCAGGAACCGCTGCCGCTCCCCGCGCCGCCGTTCGCGAACGGCGGTCCGATCCCCGCGCCGATGTACGCGCCGGCCCTGCCGCCGCCGTCGCTGATCAAGGTTCACGACATCATCACCTCTTCCCCAACGTTTGGTCTTTTTCTACACGAAGAGCCGCCGTCGCTGATCAAGGTTCACGACATCATCACCATCGAGGTCGACGAGAAGGCCGAAGTGACCGTGAACTCGCGGTTCAACCGGCAGCGCAACGGGTCGTATCAGCTCGCGCTGAAGGAGTTCATCCGCCTGCGCAGCGACGGGCCGACGATGGAGAACTCCGCCAGTACCGAGCCGACGATTGAAGGCAACCTGCAGAACCGGCTGCAAACCATCGGGCAGTTGACCGACCTCGAAGGGATTACCTACAAGATCGCCGCCACCGTGGTGGACGTGCTGCCCAACGGCACGATCGTGCTGGAGGCCCGCAAGTCGATCCGCACGAATCAGGACGTCTTCGAGTACCGCATGACCGGCCGCATCGACAAGGGGAAGGTCAAGCCCGACCGTTCGGCCCGCACCGAGGACATCGCCGAACTCAAGATCGAACGGGTGCAGAAGGGCAAAGTGTTCGACAGCACCAAGACCGCCTGGGGCACGCGGCTGATGGACCTGCTGATGCCGTTCTGAAGAGGCTGATGGCTAAGAGCTAAGGGCTGAGAGCCGGAGAGAAGCCGCGGGGTCCCACCCCCGCGGATCTTGCTACCGATGCAAATGATCGATTCCAGGAACATTTCCGTGCGATTTCCCATCACACACCGCCGCTCGCTGACCGCTCTCCTGGGAGCGGCGCTGGCGGTGTTGTCCCTCGCTGCGCCGGCCGACGCGCTGGTGCGGCTGGAGAATCTCTGCACCGTGCAGGGTCAGCAGGAGGTCCGTCTCACCGGCATGGGGCTGGTGGTGGGATTGCAGGGGACCGGCGACGGGGCCAAAAGCGCCCCGACCATCCGGGCCATGCGGGCCGCGTTGACCCGCATGAATTCGCCCGTGCTCGAAACCGAGCTGAAGAACGCGGACAGCGTGGCGATCGTGATGATCGAGGCGACGATCCCGCGCACCGGCTTGCGACGCGGGCAGAAGATCGACTGCTTCGTCAGCGCCGTCGGCGGCGCGAAGAGCCTGCGCGGCGGGCGGCTGTTGTCGGCGCCGCTCACGTCCGTCGCCGTCGGCAACGACCTGCTGATTGCGCTGGCCGGCGGGGGGATCATCATCGAGGACATCAGCCGGTCGGCGACGGGCAAGATCATTCAAGGCTGCGATCTGCAGCAGGACACGTCGTCGCTGTTTGTCAAGCAGCAGGGGCCGATGGTCACGCTGCTCATCGACCCGCATCACGCGAGCTTCTGGACGGCCAGCGAAGTCGCCCGGGTGATCAACACCGAATACTCGTTTGAGCTCGGCGGCCAGGAGGTCGCCAAGCCGATCAACCCCGGCGTGGTCGAGGTCGCCATCCCGCCGAAGTACCGCGATTCGCCGGTGGACTTCGTCGCGCAGGTGCTGGACATCCACATTGAAATGCCGACCACGCTGGCCAGGGTCATCATCAACAGCCGCACGGGAACGGTCATTGTCACCGGTGAGGTGGAGATCAGCCCGGTCATCATTGCCCACAAGAGCTTCAGCATTGAGATCGGCCCCGAAGACCAGTTCGGTGGAACGGCGCCCGGTCCGTTTCGCGACTTGACGAAAGGGCAGGGCCGCCAGTCGCCGGAGCAGCTCAAGCAACTGATCGAAGCGCTCAACCAGCTCCGCGTCCCCGCCCCGGACATCATCTCGATCATCCGAGAACTCCACGCCACCGGCAAACTGCACGCGGAATTGGTCGACCGATGAGGGAGCGGCGAGGCGAGCATCAACCGGCGAATTGTGCCGGAGAGTGAGTTGAGTGATGAATGATGAATATACGAGTAACGAGTGAAATGCCTTTCCATTCATCACTCGTATATTCATTATTCATCACTCTCCCTGAAGCGCTTCCATGAGCATTGCACCCGTCACCGCCGCTGCCCCCACTTCCGTCGCCGAGCGCGACGCCGAGCTGCGGACGACGTTCCAAATGGCCGTCGCGGGGACGATGTTCGCGCAGATGCTGAAGTCGCTGCGGTCCACCGTCGGGAAGCCGGCGTATCTTCACGGCGGCCAGGCCGAGGACATGTTTCAGTCACAGCTCGACCAGGAGCTGGTGGCACAGCTTTCCCAGACGAACGGGTCGGCCTACGTCGAGGGGCTGTACCGCCAGTTCCGCATCCAGTTGGGGCTGCCGCCGGAAGATGCTGTGAGTTCCGCATCAGAAACCGCTTCCATTCCGGCCCCCTCGCCCCCGTCTTCGGGGGAGAGGGTCGGGGTGAGGGGGCGGGCGCTTCTCGGAACGTCCGAAGACAAGGCTGTGGATGGGGATCGTTCGGAGCGTTCGTCCCCCTCACCCTATCCCTCTCCCCCGAAGACGGGGGAGAGGGGACCGAACAGCGCTGACCTTGGTAGCCGGTCTTGGGCGTCATCATTATCGGTGCAACCGTCAGCCACGGACCGACTGGCAGAGCTGACCGAGTCGGCACAGCAGGCGCGAATGGCCGCCGAACGCACGGCAGGCACGACCGGCACAGCAGCCTTATCCGCGATGTTCCGAAAATAGGGACAGGCCCCCGTTGCGCACGATTGCGTCATCGGCCGGCCCGACCGCGGCGAGCACGTCGAGGCCCGATGCGGTTTGCGATCTCACCCCCCTCGCCCGCCGCTTCGGTGGGAGAGGGGTCGGGGGTGAGGGTGCCTTTTTTCGGCGGGCCAGTGTCGGGTCATCGACACAACTCTCCGAACGAAAAGCACCCTCACCCTAACCCTCTCCCACCGAAGCGGCAGGAGAGGGGACAGAGCCGCGCAAACCGCGTCGGTCCTCAGACAGAGACGCCCCGGTCCTCGGTCGAGGTCCGCAACGGAAGGCGCGGCGATGTCGTCCAACCGGCTCGATTCCCCCTGGCTCGATGACGTCGAACGCTTCGTCGAGGTGCTGGAGGCGACGCAGCAGGAACTGCTCGCGACGCTGCGGCTGAAGCGCCGCGCGCTGGCCAGCGCCGACGTCGATGACCTGCAACGTCTGAACGCGGCCGCGACGGAGGTCGCCCAGCGGCTGAAGTCGCTGACGGAATGGCGCGCGCGGTTGCTCGTTCAAGCGGGACAACCGGGCGCGACGCTGTCGGACGTCCTGGCCCAACGCGCCCATCTGCGGCCGGAAACATTGCGCGGCCGGCTGGAAGCGGTGCAACTGCGGTTCGGCGAAGCCCGCCGTGAAGCGTGGGTGCAATGGATCGTCGTCCAGCGGGCCGGCGGGTGCTATGCGGACATCCTCGATCTGATCGCGCGGGGCGGGAAGAGATCGCCCGTGTACGGCGACATGCCGGGCGGTTCGGGTGGCGCGATGATTGACACGGCGGTCTAGCCAACGGGCGGAAGGGAAGGATCGCCATGTCACTCAACGGCGCCCTGTCGATCGCCCAGCGGTCGCTCGACTTGTTTTCGCTCGGCATTCAAGTCGCCGGCAACAACATCGCGAACGCCTCCACGCCGGGGTACGTCCGCGACGAGCTGCACATCGGGCCGGTGCCGCCGTACTCCTCGTCCGGCGTGCTGATCGGCAACGGCACGATCGCCACCGGCGTGCGGCAGGTCATCGACCGGTTCCTGGAAACGCGCATTCACGCCGCCAACACCGACTATCAGGGAAGCAACGCCCGCGCGCAGGCCTACACGGAGATTCAGAACGCCCTCCGCGAACTCGGCGACGACGACCTGTCGACCGGGCTGAACACGTTTCTCGAATCGGTGCAGAACGCGGCCAACCAGCCCAACGATCCCGCGTTGCGGACGATCGTGATGCAGCAGGGACAGCGGTTCGCCGACCAGGTGAGCGGACTGCGCAGGGATGTTGAACGAGCCCGATCCGGGTATTCGGAGCAGATCCGTTCGCTGGTTGATGAGGCGAACGGACTCATCAATACGATTACCGACTTGAATCCGCGGATCGGACAACTGGAGGCCTACGGCGCGAGCAGCAGTCAAGCCGGATCGCTGCGCGTCGAACGGCTGAACGCTTTGAACCGGCTGTCGGAAATCATTCCGATCCGCATTCGCGAAGACGCGTCGGGGCAGGTGGAAGTCTTCACCGGCAGCGAGTTCCTGGTGCTCACCGGCACGTCGCAGAACCTGCAGACCGCCGTCGCGCCGACGTCCACAGGCGTC
>JAWXBB010000681.1:0-12354 GCA_034439795.1 Planctomycetaceae bacterium
CCGCAGACGCGGCTGGTGTTGCCGCTGCACGCCTGGCAGGCCGCGAGGCATTGTGACCGCTTCTGCTTCGGGCATTTGTCGCAGAAGGCTTTGCACGGGTCCACTGGCCCCCTGGCCCACGTAGCGCCCAACCCGACCGGCGCCAGCACGGCCCCGGCCAACACGGCCCCGAGCCGACGCAGTGATTCGCGACGCGGCACGGACTCGGCCAGTGACTTGGAGAATTCATCAAAGAGATGTTCCATGACGGTGGTCTTTCGTTTGAGGAAGAGTTGGTTGGCGATTGCGCGGAGACGGGATGACGGAATGTGCCGTCGGGTGAAGAGCGTCGTTATCAACGGACCCAGGCGGCCTCCTTTCCGGAACGCGACGACGCAGCGTCGTAAGATTCCTGGAGCGGTTCGCCGACGAGGGCCAGAATCGGGCCGACGCCCACGGCGACGTCGCGCGCGATGCGGCCCTGCTCGTCGATCAGATAGCCAATCGGCGTGGCAAACATCGCGTACTTCAGCGAGACCTCCCACTGCTTCTGCAGCCCGATGGGAAAGGTCAATCCGAGCTTCGCCGCTTTGACGCGATTCGCCTCGACCTCGCGCCGGCTCACCACGAGCACGTTCAGATCGCGCCGCTGACAATGCAACTGCTGTAACTGCGGCGCCAGTTCATCGCAGGGGCCACAGTCGGGATCGGAAAACACCAGCAGCACCCGCTCGCCGCGGAAGTCGGACAGTGACAGTTCGCCGCCGTCGAGTCGCGGCAACCGAAACTCGGGGGCCGGCGTGCCGGCCTTCAGTCCCTCGCGGTTGAGGCGACTGCGGGCCAGCGACTGATCGCTTTTCCCGTCGTGCGACACAGCACCGTTCCCTGCCGGGCCCGCTGAGTCGCGATGGGGTGCGCTCGCGGCGGCCAGTTGCAGCAGCGGCTCCGCGCCCACGGCCAGTTCGCTGGCGATGCGTCCCGCGCCGTCGATCCGGTAGCCCATCGGCGTCCCCTGGGCGCGGAATTGCGAGGCGACCTCCATCTGCTCCTGCCGCAGCACCAGGCAGCGAAGGCCGTACTGCTCGACGAGCTTCCGGTTCGCCTCCGCATCGCCGGTGGTGACCACGACCGGGACCGCCCGGTCGGCGTCGCCATCGGTCGGCAGTGCGGCCAGGTCGGCGGCCATCTTCGTGCAGAATCCGCAGTTTGGGTTGAAGAAGATCAGCAGGACGTTCCGGCCGCGGAACCCGGACAGCTTGTGGGACACTCCGGCAAGATCCGGCAGCTCGAAATTCGGTGCGACGGTGCCGAGGGCCAGTCCGCGGGCCTCGCGCGGCGGGGCTTTGGTCGGGGCCTGCGGCGCGAGCTGCTGCTCAATCGAATCCAGCCGCAACAGGATGCGGCCGTTCTGGCGCACGAGTTGATACCCGAGCCAGGCCCCCACGGCGATCAACAGCCAGGGCAGCACAGTTCCGAATACGATGGCCAACATCGATGATTCCTCTTGTGATATGCGATCGAATGGAAAAACCGAGGATCCGCGCGCAGACCGAGCGCGGGGCGGTGCCGTCCGGTGAGGATTCTTCTTGACGGTTGGGGCCTCACCGGCCGCCTTTTTGATGCCTCACTCCTGCTTCAACAATTCCTCCGCCTCGCGGCGAAGAAGTTGCAAGGTTAGCCGCCGGTTCCAGGGGATTGCGGCCGCTTGCGATTTCTCCGGCTGAGGCCGATCCATCTCGTCCAGCGCCATTTTCAACCACTTTTCGGCTTCTGCGGCGTGGCCCAATCGGTGCTGAGTCATGGCCAGGAACAGCCAGTTGTAGGCGATGGCATTCAGTTTCTTGTCGTCAGTCTGTTCAGCCGCTTCGGCCTCGGTAAGCCGCTTGAGCGCTGCCTGGTATTGGCCGGCGCGATAAAGCACGGCCCCGTGGTGATTCAGGGCACGATAGTTTTTCGGCTTGTCGGCCACGGCCTGTTCCGCGAGCTGCAGCGGAACTTTCCAGTCGGTCACGGCGTCGGCAGCCAGCACACAGGTCCAGACGGTCCACCGAGCGGATTCAGTTTTCGCCTCCAGACCGAACTGACCGAGCATGTCGGCGCAGAGCTTGCGATACCCCGCGACGTCTTCCAGTTGTATGCAGGCCAGCGCCTGTCGGTAGCGCGGAAGCGGATCGTCCTCTTTCAGTTCGCTAACTTTCGCAAAGTCCGCTAGTGCTTCCTTCCATTGGCCAAGCTCGGCATAGGATCCGCCGCGGTTATTCCAGTAGCGAGCATCCTTCGGAAACTGTTCGAGAGACTTGGAGAATTCCGCGATAGCCTCGTCCCAGAGCCCCTTGCGGCCCAGTGCGATGCCAAGCCAGCTGCGAGTGTCGGCATTGCCCGGGTCCAGACGTAACGCCTCGCGGAATTCGGCGATGGCCTCGTCCAGCAACCTCTTGTCGGTAAGTGCAATGCCGAGTTCTCTGTGGTGATCGGCATTCATCGGGTTAAGGCGAACCGCTTCGCGATGCTCGCTGATGGCCTCGTCCAACATCCCCTTGCGTTGAAGTGCGAAGCCAAGCCCGAAGCGAGTGGCGGCAAAGGCCGGTTCGAGGCGAAGGGCGTGTTTGAACGCCGGGATGGCTTCGTCGAGCAGGCCCTTTGCGATCAGGGCATAGCCGAGGGCGCGGTGTGCCCAGGCGTCCTCCGGTTGCGCCTGCGCAGCCGCCTTGAACTCCGCGATGGCTTCGTCCGGAGCGCCCGCGTGGCGAAGCGTCTGCTCCAGGCGGATGTAGGCGGCGGTGTAATCTCCCCCGTAGCGAGTAGCTTCACGGAACGCGCTAACTGCTCCGGCGAGGTCGCCTTTGCCCCGTAGCGCATTGCCGAGGTTCACATAGGCCGCCGGGTTCCGCGGGCGCACCGCCAGTGCCCCGGTGTAATAACGAATGGCCTCGTCGAGCTGGGGATTGCGCCGATAATGAAGGACGTTGGCCAGGGAGTGATTCGCCCAAAAGTCGGCAGGGTGTGCTTGCTGGATGCGCCGCATGAGATTGAGGCACTCTGGCTCTTCGCGCGGCAGTGCTAGCGCCAGCCGGAGCAAGAACGTCGGCGGCTGGCGCGCCGCGCTCGGCTCCTTGACTAGTACTTCGAGAGCCTGCCAGTGGCGCGCCGCCAGCGCCTTACGCGCCCGCTTGCGCCACGGATCGGCGTCCACTGACTCCAGCACCGTCGCCAGCCACTTGCGCGCTTGCGGCTCCTGCTGGGGCGCTTGCGCCAAGCTCTCTTCGAAAGCAGCCACGAGATACTCTTGGATGGGTTTCGGCCTTTCCTGAATGAATCCCACCACTTGGGCGGCGGGCATCGCCCCGAGGTCCATTGCGTAGTGAGCCTGGAACGCGTCCTTGAAAGCAGTGAATGCGATTTCTTCAATGAATCGGCTGACCTTCGGATTCACAGTGCTCTGTTCCAGTCGGATCTCGTCGAAGCGGGCGACAAAACGGCGGTCGTTCCGGTCGGCGTCCAGATCAGTCCGCAGCACCTTCAGACGTTGTGCGACGGCCGACTGCAGAGCCGCTTCATCCTGGGAAGCGAGCCCTTCGGCCCGCTTGAGCGCGGACTCTGCCGCCGCCAGAGTGCCTTCCCACTGGTAGGGGTTGTCCGTGAGGGACAAAGCCAGCTCTCGCACAGCGTTGGCCTCGTTCAGCGCCGCCTCAACCTCCTGATTGAGCTTGGCTTGCCGCGCCGCCCGGTCGCGGGCCACTTCTTCCACCCGTGCTGACCGATCACGCATCGCCCAGCCGCCTCCACCACCGAGCAACACGATGAAGAACAGGGTCAGAGCTGCGACCCCCAGGCCCGCTTTGTTCCGCCGGGCAAACTTGCGGAACCGATACCACGCTGATGGCGGACACGCCTGCACCGACTCGTCGTTCAAGTAGCGCTGGACGTCGGCGGCGAAGCCGCTGGCCGTCTCGTAACGGCGGTTGCGGTCCTTCTCCAGGCACTTCATCACGATCCAGTCCAGCTCGCCGCGGACCAGCTTCGCCAATTTTGCCGGCTCCATGTGGCGCTGGGCCGAGATCGACGCCAGCGCCTCCCCCGAGTCGCTCAATCGCGTGCTCGGCTTCGGCGCTTCCTCCTCCTTGATCATCCGCAGAATCTCGCCATAGGCGGCCTCACGAATCCGCTGACGGCTCAGCGGCGTGCTGCCCGTCAACAGCTCGTACAAGAGCACGCCCAGCGAGAAGATGTCGCTGCGGGTGTCGACGCCGAGAGCGCTCATCTCCGCCTGTTCCGGCGACATGTACTCCAGCGTGCCGACCAGCGTGCCGTATTGCGTGAACAATGTCCGCTCGGTCAGCTTTTGCTCGGTCGCCTTGGCCACGCCGAAGTCGATCACCTTGGGGACCGGCTGGCCGTCGTAGAGCGTGACCATCACGTTCGACGGCTTGATGTCACGGTGGATGATCCCCTTCTGATGCGCGTGCTGGATCGCCTGGCAGACCGGCACGAACAGCTCCAGCCGCTGACGGGGCGTGAGGTGGTGGTCGTCGCAGTACCTGGTGATGGGCACGCCGTGGACCAGCTCCATCACGAAATAGGGCCGGCCGGATTCTGTGGCCCCGGCGTCGAGGACGCGGGCGATGTTGACGTGGTCCATCATGGCCAGGGCTTGCCGCTCAGCCTCGAAGCGTGCGATGACCTGGCGGCTGTCCATGCCCGGTTTGATGACCTTGAGCGCCACCTTGCGATGCACCGGATGGGTCTGCTCGGCCATGAAGACCGTGCCCATGCCCCCCTCGCCGATCTGCTGCAGCAGTTTGTAGGGACCGATCTGCGTGCCGGGGGCTTCCTGCGCCGGCCGGCTGTCGATGGTCTGGGCGACAGCCGGGCTTTCGTCTCGAAAGCTTCCCAGGTCCTGATGCGCCTTGAGCAATGCCGCGACTCGCAAACGCAGGGGCGCATCGTCGCCGCACGCGCCGTCGAGGTAGGCCTCCCACTGGTCGGGGGACTGGCCTTCGATGGCGCGCAGAAAAATCGTTTTCGCGTGGTCGATTTCGTGGGTCATGTTGCTGCCGCCTTGAAAGGCACGGTGCGGCTCCGAAAGACAGTGCGCCGTCGGCGCCGCATTCGTCTCAGAAAACCGGAAAGATTCGGAGCGAGGCTGTCAGCCGTCCGCGTCTTTCAGTTCGCAGTGCAGCCAGGCCCGTGCATAAGACCAGAGCCGAAAGGCGCTGGCGCGAGAGATGCCGAGCACCTCGGCGGCCTGTTCGATCGAGCACCCGGCAAAATACCGGAGCTTCACCAGCTTGGCCGCGGTTTCGTCTGCGGCGGCGAGTTTTTCGAGGGACTCGTCCAAAGCCAGCAGAACGACCGGCGGTGCCGCGACCGCAAACTCCGCCTGATCGAGGGGCACCCTGTTCCAGCCCTCGCCGCGTTTTTCGCGACCTTTGCGGCGGGCGTTCTCGACCAGAATCCGCCGCATGGCCTCGGCCGCCGCGCCGAAAAAGTGTCCGCGACCGTTCCAGCGTTGCCCGTCGTCGACATGCACCAGCCGCAAGTAGGCTTCATGGACAAGTGCTGTCGGCTGCAAAGTCTGGTCGGGGGCTTCGTGCGCCATTTTCTGCGCAGCGAGCCGGCGAAGTTCCTCGTAGACCAATGGCAAGAGTTGCTCGGCCGCGTGCGGGTCGCCCTGTTCGATGGCGGAGAGAATGCGGGTGACGTCCGACATCGCGAGTGAATCAACGGAGAGGTGTTGCCGGGTTGACCAGGCCCTGAGTATATCGCCGCGGTGTTTCCCGTGCCGTTGGAATTCACGAACGACTCAACGAACCGCTCCCTAGGACGGTTTCTTTGAGGGACGAGAAGGACGCCGAGGCGATCCGAAGCGGCTCGACCGTCACGCCAAGCCGAACGAGCGAGCCGTGTCCCGTAGCGATTACGAGACGAGTTGCGCAACGTCTTCTCGGCGATTCCGCCCATTTGACGTCGCACCGCGGCATCACTCCTCCGTCGGCTGGTCTCCGTCTGGCTCGGCGATGACCGATCGCTTCGGTCGCGGTGGGGCGACGAGTGTCGTCGGTTCACCCGGCGACTCGCTCAGCCAGAAGCTGAACCGGTCGGTGTCGTCGTTCGGCGGCCTCGTCGCGGGCGGCATGTGCACGGCGAACTGCGGCCCGGACACGGCAGCCGTTGCCGGTGCGTTAGCGACCCTGTGTCGGGCGGTGGCCGGTTGGGCCGGGACGCGCGCGCCGACGATGTTCGTCAGGTTGATCGTGATCGTCTGCGTGCGATTGTTCGATGGTGTGCCGTTGTCGGTCGCGCGCACCGACAACAGGAACTGCGGCGTGGCTTCGAAGTCGATCGTCGCCTGGGCGACCGCGATCACGCCGGTCGCGCTGTTGATCGAGAACTGTGCGTTGGGGTCGTCGCCCACGAGGCTGTAGGTGACGGTGTTCCCTTCGGCGTCAGACGTGTTCACGTCACCCACGAACTGGCCCACCGGGCGGTTCTCGGAAATCGTGAACGTCGTTGGGGCGAGGAACGTCGGGGCTTCATTGAGGTCGGTGACGTTGATGGTCACCGTCGCGGAGTTGGACAACGCGGGCGCGCCGTTGTCGGTTGCCTGGACGGTCAGGTTGTACTGGTTGAGGGCCTCGAAGTTGATGGTGGCGCTCGCCACGGTGATCACGCCGGTGGTCGGATTGATGGCGAACACGTTGCCGGCGTTGCCCGCGGTGGTGGCGTACGTGAGGGCTTGTCCGGCATCGGGTTCGGTCGCGACCACCGTGCCGACGACGTGACCGACCGGCCGGTTCTCGGCGATCGTGAACGTCTGGGGATTGATGACGGGCGGTGATTGCCCGACGAACCGCTGGGCATAGACGCCATAGCTGCTGCCGTCCTGGGGATAGCTCGTCCAAGTGACGACGAAGTCGCCGTCGGCGTCCATTGCCACCGACTGCGGAGATTCGGTAAACGTCCGCTGCGCGCCGGTTGTATACGTGTTGACCCGGAACTCGCCGCCCACAGGCGTCGCCGTCAGCAACACGCGCGGTTCCAGCCATTGCGCGCGGGCCGCAATGGGACTCACCGACCGCCGCCGCGCTTTGCGGGGCTTGCTCTGCGATTTCCGGTGAAACGACCAACGCGACAGCCAATTGGAGACGAGCATGGTTGGGCCGATCTCTGCTGAACGTGGCGGATGAATCTGAATACCCCGAACGCGAGTGCCGATCCTGTGCAGCGGCTTCGAGCCGATGCCGGTGCTTAGAACTCTCCCGCGACTTCGCCGCCGCTGCGAGTCGACAGCGCCGAGAGGATCGACATCGACAGCCCGTCGCCGAGGAACCGGACCGAACCGTCGGCGAGCAGAAAATGAACGCCTCCGATGTGGCCGCTTCCCCAGGCGTTCAATTGCGCATCGGTGAACGCGAAGGTGCTCGCGCCGACGGCAGCCGCCGGCGTGCGATAGTTCAACGGCATGTGCGCACTCGCCGTCACATGACCGAGTCCCTCGAAGTTGCCCAGCCAACCCCACAGGCACCATTGTCGAAGCTGGAGATTCGAGCGGCGAAAGCTCGGAATGCCGTCGAAATGAGCATCAATGTGATACTTTTCGCCGATCATCAGCGTGGACGACGTGCCATCGACGATATCGCGCAACCCGACGGGTCGTTGCAGAGGCTGCGGACGAGATGCGGCGCCGGTGGTAAAGAAGATCCCATCCGCGACGCAGCTACTGGGGTGGTACGAACGCGAGCCGTGATTGCCGGCGTAGCTGGTCACCACGTAATCGCCGTCGAATGTCGCAGCGCCGCTCAGGGTGACGCCGTTGGCGTCGAAGGGCTCCGTGGGACATCGAAAGACTGGAACCATCTGAGACGCGGGAGCGTTGGGTCCGACGGCGTTATTCGCCAGTTGCTGGAAATCCCAGCGGGCGTACGCCGGCGCCTGGTCCAGATACGGCAACAGAGGCACAAAGAACGTCACTCCCTGAAAGCGACCGGCGATGTTCGTTTGCGTCAATCCCAGCGGAAAGACTTGATGGTTGTCGTGGTAATTGTGCAGCGCGAGACCGAACTGTTTCAGATGATTGCGGCATTGCACGCGCCGCGCCGCTTCGCGGGCCTGTTGCACCGCCGGCAGCAGCAGCGCGATGAGAACCGCAATGATGGCGATGACAACCAGCAGTTCGATCAGCGTGAATCCGTGCGAACGTCGTTGCGGTCGCATGACAGTGCATCCCGATAGGCGCTGGAGTACAGCGCCATCCCGGACTGAACTGCGCGGCGGGCGGGATTCCTGACAGCGGAGCGCGCGGAATTTCGACCATGGCGGCGAAATGGAGGCACCGAAGGGACTTCGCCCGCGGTGCATTTGTGGGGGTCGGACGAAGCGAGCGTCATCCTGCGCATCGCGGTTGAAGTCCGCCTTCAAGCGGACCGGCGAAGACTGGCTGAAGGCGAGACTGCGACTCAGGGGTCGCGGATGCCCAGCACCCAGGCCGCTTCGGTCTGCAGCGCGTCGTGCTCGTGCAAGTACCCAATCTCGCGATTGGCGGCGAGCCAAGTGGCGGCTTCATCGTAGGCCGTGCGGGCCTCCTCGATGCGCCCCAGGCGGTGCAGGACCATGGCACGGGGAAAGCCGTTGACCGACGGCTGCAGCGACTGCTTGCGCTCACGGCCCAAATCGGCGGCGCGCTGCAGCGTGGCGGCGGCCTCTGCGTCGCGGCCCAGGCGGTGCTGGACGAGGCCCAGCGTGTTCAACTGGTACGAGCCTTGCGGGTCGAGTTCAACGGCCTTACTTGAGAGTTGCTCGGCATCGATGACGTTGCGGACGGAAGCCGGACCGATCGCGCGCAGCCACGCCAGCCGATTCAGATTCACCGGCTGATTCGGATCGCGGGCGAGGCACTGTTCCAGGCACGCGCAGGCCTCCGCGTACTGCCGATTCGTGCGATGCTTTCCGGCTTGCGCTGCCAGTTGCTTCGCCGACAATCCCAAATCGAATCGAATCGGTTTTTGCGGGGGGACCGTCTGTGGTGCCGGCCATTCGGGCAGGTCGTCCGCTAATCCGATCTCGTTGAGATGCGCGCGCAACGCGGCCAGATTCCAGACCCGCACCGTGGGAGGATATCCGCTCCCCACGATGAGCTGCGATCCGTCGCGGCTGAACTGCGGGGTCCCGACCTCGCAATCGTCGGTGGCTTCGAACAACGCGACCTGTCGCCCGGTCTCCACGTCTTCCAGACAGACTTCGTTGGGAGTGCGCGAATAGGCGAGCAGTCGTCCATCCGGACTGAAGCCATACCCCGGGAAGTGTCCGCCGACCGTTGGAAGACAAGAACGTGGCGAACTGCGCCGGGCCGCGGACGAGCTCTTGTCCCGTCCAGGCATTCCATAATCTCACGCTGCCGTCGTAGGTGCTGGTGACCAGCACTTCGCCGTCCGGCGTGAACGCCGGGTAATGCGGCCTGCTGTTATGTCCGCGCATCACGCATTGCTCGCGGCCGTTCTCCAGGTTCCACACGTGGACGAGAAAATCGTTTGCCGTGACCGCCAGCAGCTGGCCTTGCGGATGCCAGGCGATAGCGCCGGCTTCGTCTTGCGTAAAGCGATGCAGCACGAGGCCGGTCAGCAGATCGCACACCCACACCTCGTGGCCAGCCCCCTCCTGCGTCACCGCCAGCCGATCACCTTGCGGACTGATTTTGATCGACACCGGCGAGCAGGAAGGTGTGAACCGGCCGGACTCGCGCTGGCTCGGCACGTCGTAGACAACGACCTGGCCGCTCTCGCTCGCAAGAACCAGCGTCTTGCCGTCTGCACTCAGGTTGGAAGTCACTTTCTGATCGATCTCGGCGGGCGAGAACGCCTTTTCTCCACGCATCAGATCCCAGACCACGATCTCCACCGGGCGCTGCTTGTTACGGACGTTGTACCGCAGCGCGAGAAACCGGCCGTCGGCGCTGAAGCCTGCACTGGAGGTGCCGTACGTTCCTGCCGGCGGGACGAGCAAGACGGATTCGACGTCGTCATGAACATCTCAGAGACGCCGTGCAACCGCTCCGGCGAGAGATATCGCAAAGTGCCGATGACGCTGCCGTGAGCCGTCAGGTCTTCGCTGCCGGCCTGCTTGGCAAGGCCGAAGTCCGTGATCCAGACGTTGCCCGCGGTGTCCAGCATCAGATTGGAGGGCTTGATGTCTCGATGCAGAATGCCTTGTTCGTTGGCATACGCCAGCGCTTCGGCGACCTGTCGGCCGATCCGCGCCACGCACCGAAAGAACTCGCCGCCGTCGGGCAGCACCGGACCGGGGGCGGCGATCTCCGTCACCCTCAAGCCGGCGTCGACGAATGGCCCTGTCGGAGAATCCGCACCCGCAGCCACCGAAAAGTCGACTGTCGGGTCTTGTCGCACGCCTTCCCACGGCGTCCGACTGATCGCCGGCGACCGCGCTGTTGATCCCGCCTGCAAACGCGTGGATTGCGTGAGATCTTTCGCGGCGCTCTCCCGCTCCCGCTGCAATTCCCTCAGCGTCTTTCCCGCAATGTACTGCATCGCATAGAAATGGACGCCGTCGCATTCTCCCATGCCGAACACCGGCACAATGTTGGTGTGATGGAGCTGTGCCGCGGCGGCCGCCTCACGTTGAAATCGCTCGAGCGCCGTCCTGTCAGCCGAGATGCTGCCGGCCAAGACCTTGAGCGCAACGCGTCGGCCGAGCGAGGATTGCTCCGCTTCGTAGACCACGCCCATCCCGCCTCGCCCGGCCTCGCGCAGCAGCCGGAACTCCCCCAACCGCTCGGGCACGCGGACGGCGTCGCGACTCCGCGTTTGCAAATGTCGCCGGTGTAAAATCAGCAGCCGCTGCATGGTCAGAAACCGCAACCACAAATAGGGACTGAGGTCAGGCTGTCGCTGGTAGTCCGCCCAACGTTGTGCCGCCTCCAGGTACGTTTCCTGCAAGACGTCCGACGGATCGATGCGACCGGTTTCGCCGGTCCAGGCGGAGTGCGACCATTGTCCGCAACCGGTCTCGATACTGGTCGAACCAGTCGATCAGGGCGGATGGCTGGCCGCCGGTCCTGTCCGGGGGGACGCTCATCGCTCCGCCATTCTAACTGCGCCGCGGAGCGGTTTCCTTACGGACATTCTTGAGGGTCGCCAGAATCAGCTCGGATGTGCCGTCGTTGAAAGCGGTCTTCGCCTGGTCAAACCGGTGATCCTCGGGGGCTCGTGTTGGTGACTCATGCTGCCAGCGTCCCTTCCGTTTGCGTTGCAAATCCGGTGTTCGAACTCGCACTGAACGACTCGAACTCGCTGCGTCCCCATGAACCGAGGTCACTCGGCAACGGATGTTTTAAGACGACCCTCTGCACGGCTCAGCTCCTGCGAAACAAATTCCCAACACGTTCGTCGTCCACGGCCACGTGCAGAGAGGCCGATGTGATGCTGACGTTCGCATGCCCGGCGGCATCCCGAACCTCTGCCAGCGTTCGGCCGCCCGCCAGCGCATGGCTGATAAATGCGTGCCGGCCGTGGTGGATCGTCAGGCTTTCCAGCCGGGTCAGCTCCAGTGACTTGCAAGCCGTACGGAACCGTTTGCGGAGCGTGTGGCGGGAGCATCGAATCGCTCCGCGACCGGGCCGAGGTCAGACGAGGAACCAATCCTCAGAACCGGCGCTGCCCGAAATCCGCTTGGTCTTCCAAGCCGCAATTTCCGCCAGCGTGCCCGGGTCCCACCATAACGGGACGATTCGACCCTTGCCGCTCTTGACCGCGCCGGTCCGAATTCGCAGGTGGGGGCGAGAACCGTCGACTCGGACGTCGGATAGTCGCAGCCCAGCGATTTCGCTGGCACGGAGGCCGCAACAGGCGGCGAGACGGAACAGCACCTCGGGCGCGAGGAGCGCCGTCGCAACACCGTTGGTCCGCGACGAGGGCGCTGCCGCGGTTCGCGACGCCGCACAATCAATTCGGGGAGCCAGTGCCGGTCTGGGATGTTCCGGCGCTGCCCGGCGCTGGCGCGCTGCGCTCGACGGCCGTCGACCTGTTGAAATACCTCTCGGCCAACCTGGAACTGACGCAGTCAAATCTCACGCCACTCATGATGCAAGCCCACGACCTCGGGTTGGCGTGGTACACGACCACGGACCGAAACGGGAACAAAATCATCTCCCACGGTGGAGGCACGGGCGGTTGCCACAGCTTTCCAGCGTTTGATAAGGCGCGACAGCGAGGCGTCGTGGTGTTGACGAACTCGAATGGCGTCATTGACGTTGCAGCGCCGGGCGCGGTTCGTCGAGCGTCGCCTGGACGGCTTGCTCGACGAGCCTCGGCCGGGAGCGCCGCGGACGATCAGCGAGGCCGACGCGGAGCGCGTGGTGACCCA
>JAWXBB010000682.1:0-3655 GCA_034439795.1 Planctomycetaceae bacterium
CGTTCGCGATCAACGCGACGTCGGGGCAGATCACCGTCATTAATTCGGCGGCTCTCAATTTCGAGACGACGCCGCAGTTCCTGCTGTCGGTCAAGGCCCTGGACAACGGCAGCCCGGCCAACAGCCGCACGCAGACGATCACGATTAACCTGACCGACATCGCCGGCGCCCGCGCGCCGGCGAAGCGCACGGCCACCTCGTCGCGCCTCGCGGCCACGGGCGCGACCGGTCAACAAGCCGCGCCGCCGGCGGCGTCGAGCACCACGGCGGCTCCGAACGCACCAACGCCGCGGGAGGGGGCGTTGTACACGTTCACGCTCTACGAACCCGTTGTCGCTGCTGAAGACGACACGGCACTGTTGCCGGAAGACCCGTGGGGATGAAACCCCGCGGCTTCATGACCAGTGACATTCGTCACGCACAAATCAGCAGCGTCGTCCGCTCTGGAAGATGCTGGGCCACGCCCTGGATGATGTCCCCCTTCATCGTCCGCCACAAGGCGCCGCGCTGCGTGGCGCCGAGGATCACCCGCTCGACCCCCAGCGTCGCGGAGAAGTCGAGGATGGCGTCGGCGATGTTGTCGGTCACCGTGTAGATCAATTTGACGGGAACGCCCTCGGCCTCGGCCTGCTCACGGATGCGGGCGAACAATGCCAGCGCTTCGGCGTCGGGGCCTTCCTTCAGCGCAGGTCCGAGGACGGCGACGGCCACCTGGCGGATGTACAGGAAGATCAGCTCCGCCTTGTGTTCCTTGGCATTTTCGAGGGCAAACTTCAGCAGCTTGGGATTGCCGCGCGAGGCCGTCAGGAACCGGGCGGTCGGTTCGTACGCGCCGGCGATCTCGGCGACGACGTCCTCTTCGGTCGGGGCGTCGCTGACGACCGCCCAGAACTGCTCGGCCCCCTGCCACACGCGGCCCAATGCGGCCCGGTTGCGCATGATCCATCGCATGCTCAAGCCCAGCGCGACGATCGACCCGGCAAACATCAGCGCGTGCGGCTTCTCGTAGGCGATCGTCACCCAGATGACCGCCATCAGCACGCTGAGCAGGCTCATGCCGATCCGCTCCCACTTCCGGATCGGCAAGTCGAAGCTGAGCGCGCACGAGCTCAGGTTCACCGTCACCGCGCCGACCACGCCGATGGCATACAGATCCGCCAGATGGCTGACTTTCGGCACCAGCAGCAACGTCACCGCCGGGACGACGGTCGCCGCGAACAGCGCCCATTGGGGCATGCCGAAGGAATTCAACTTGGCCACCCACGCCGGCAGTTCGCGGTCGTGCGCCATCATGTATTGAATGCTGACGAGCGCCGTCACCGCCGTGTTCACTGCCGACAACAGCAGCAACGCGAACACCACCGCGGCGACCGCACCGAACACCGGCCCCACGTAATAATTGGCGAGCAACCGCAACATGTCCTCTTGATGGGCCTCATAGGCCATGGCGGGGTCGCCGTTGCCGAGGACGCTGAGCGGCACGGCCTGCATGGCGGCGGTCAGCACGAGGTTCAGCACGACGATTTCAATCAGCACCGGCCAGATCGATCGCCGGGCC
Organism: Planctomycetaceae bacterium; assembly: GCA_034439795.1. Taxonomy (GTDB): domain Bacteria; phylum Planctomycetota; class Planctomycetia; order Planctomycetales; family Planctomycetaceae; genus DSVQ01. The sequence goes on from JAWXBB010000682.1 coordinate 1,559, forward strand.
GTCCGCGCCACCGGCTCGACCATGATGCCGGTCATGTTGGCGACCGCCTCCACGCCGGAGATCGCCAGAATGATCGCCGTGAATTGCGACCACCACGCGATGGGCGATCCCACGGGGGGGGTCACGGTCGCGTGTCCCACCGACGGCAGGGCCGCCAGTCCGACAATGGCGCTGAACAGAATCGTTAACAGCGCCGCCACGAGCGCAGCCAGTCCGGACTTCGTCGGGCCGAAGATGTTCATCGCGCCGATAAACACGATGCTCGCGACCGCGCAGTATTCGGGGTAGGGAACGTCGAGATAATGGAAGGCATCGAGTGCGGAGAGCGAGGCTGTGACCACGTAGTCGGCACACAGCAGCAGCGCGCCGATGACCGCCAGGAACTGCGATTTATGCTTCGCCGACGAGTACACGCCGCCGCCGTCGGGATACAGCCGGCACACGATGGAATACGACCAGCCGACCGCCACCAGCAGCAGCGACATCGCCAACATGAACCACAGCGAGGCGTGCCGGGTGTGGTAGAAGCAGATCCCCAGCACGTACAGCCGGCTGGTGCCCCAGTCGCCGAACAGCATGGGTCCGGCGTGATACCAGTGGAGTTGACGGGGTCGCTTTCCCAGGGAAAGCATCGCGCTACGCCTTTCCGAAACGCCGCACTGGTCCCAAACGGAGCGCCAGCGCAGGCTTTGAGACCGACTTCGACGCCGAAGTCAGAACGGGGTGCGCACGGGGACACGATTCGGTCCGATCACCGCACACAACGATTCCTCGAACGCCGACGAGGTTAGCTGACGGGCTGGGAGTCGAGTCTCTTCCCCCTCCGGCCCACGGCCGGATTCGCCCCGAAAAAGTGGTTCCCCCGTTCCGCGGCAGTCACGCGGACTAGGCGACCGTCGCATACGGCGACGGCAAGTGACGACTGCGTTTCTGGCCGGATAGTCTACCAGACACCTGACGATATCGACAGGTCAGGCGATTCCGCAGGCACGGCACTTCCCAAGTGCCCGTTGACCAGGGTGGTAGGGTCGGATCGTGCTGGTCAGTTTTGGAGGGCGGTTTCGGACGGTTCCATCACAGCGTCCGCCACAGCTTGCCGTATTCCCACATGATGTCACTGAACCACGGACACTGGTCCCCGACAAATGAGAGCGGCGAGTAAGCGACCTCTATAGCATCGCGCGGATGGTGACACCAGTTTCCGTTCATTGAGCCAGATCAGCGGCCCAATACTGAGCGGATAGCCAACCAACAGCATCGACGCCAGTGCCCGGCGTTTCCACGGCCGCCACGTCCACGGCGCGAACCACGCGACCCGTCTCGGCAGCGGATCTGAAGGGGGTTCGTTCATGACAGCACCTCACGGCGAGAACGCCATGTCGCAAAAAACCAAGGCGTCGTTCAACCGTTCTTCCGCGGCGGCGCGAACAGGTACACCACGGCGAGCGACATCGCGAATCCGATGGCGGCTCCCAGCAGCGGTCCGAAGCTGTAGCTGAGCATGATCATTTCATTCCGGCGATTACTGGTATTGGTATCGGTGAGCACCGCCTGGACGTTCAGCCAGCCCACGAACAGTCCGAAGCTGCCGAACAGCAGCGTGGACACCATCACCACGATCGCGCGTCCCATGGAAGCTCTCCCGACTCGGCGGATGTGCAGAAATGTCCCCGCACGGTACGCGGCTGGTGCGGGGAGATCAAATCCGGGGCTAGCGCTCTGAGTTGTTAATTCGTTAAACATCGATTGCGCCCTCTGCGCCGCCCGGGCAGCGTCTTGCCCGGGAGGCGCCACGATGGCGGGCGGACGTCCGAAGGCGGAACTGGCGTTGACGGACGAGGCACGTGAGACGTTGCAGCGCCGGGCGCGGCGACCCAAGAGCAGCCAGTTTCTGGCGCTGCGGGCGCGGATCGTCCTGGCCTGCGGTCGCGGCCTGTCGAACACGCCGGTCTCGAAGGAATTGCCGGTCGCGACGCCGACGATCGGCCAGTGGCGGAGGCGGTTCGTCGAGCGTCGCCTGGACGGCTTGCTCGACGAGCCTCGGCCGGGAGCGCCGCGGACGATCAGCGAGGCCGACGCGGAGCGCGTGGTGACCCA
>JAWXBB010000683.1:0-6472 GCA_034439795.1 Planctomycetaceae bacterium
CTCCGCCAGCGGCACGCCCGCCGCGGGGCGATCGGCGTCGATCACCGCAACGGTCTCGGCAGCGGCAATCACGGTCTCCGGCGATGACATCGGGAGGCGAACTTCAGCGAGGCAGGAATCGGACGGCGACGGAACCTTTGATCGTAACCGCGTCGGCAACAGCGCAACAGGGTCCCAGTGTCCCGGACGATTTGGGACGTGTGCATCGCGATTCTGAGTGGCTTTGATATCCGGTCCCCTCGCCCCCGTCTTCGGGGGCGAGGGATAGGGTGAGGGGGCGAACGCTTCGCAAGACGATGACCGCCAGCATCACTAACCCGAAGCGTGAGCGAGGGCGAGCGCTCGCCCCCTCACCCCGACCCTCTCCCCCGAAGACGGGTGAGAGGGGGCCGGAATGGGACCGGTGGTGACGTTTGTAGCGGTTTTCGGTACGTTCTAGGGAAGCGACACGCCTACCGACCACGGACGACGGACCACCGACCTTCACCATGACCACGTATCTCGTCACCGGCGCTGCCGGGTTTATTGGCTCGCACGTTTGCCGGCGGTTGCTCGACCGGGGCGATTGCCGGGTCGTCGGGCTCGACAACTTCAACGACTACTATTCCGTGCCGCTCAAGCGGGACCGGTTCGCCCTGCTCGACGGTCGGCCGAACTTCCGGTTCGAGCAGGTCGATCTCGCCGACCGAGTCGCGATGCCGGCCCTGTTCGAGCGCGGGCAGTTCGACGTCGTCATTCACCTCGCCGCCCAGGCCGGGGTGCGGTACTCGCTGACGAATCCGCACGCCTACGTCGACAGCAACCTGGTGGGCTTCGTCAACGTGCTGGAGGGCTGCCGGCATCACGGCGTGCAGCACCTGGCATATGCATCGTCGAGCTCCGTGTATGGGGCGAACACGGTGATGCCGTTCTCGGTGCATCACAACGTCGATCATCCGGTCAGCCTGTACGCGGCGACGAAGAAGGCCAACGAGCTGATGGCTCACACCTACAGCCATCTGTACAAGCTGCCGACGACCGGCCTGCGGTTCTTCACGGTCTACGGGCCGTGGGGCCGGCCGGACATGGCGCTCTGGCTGTTCACGCAGGCGATTCTGGCCGGCGAGCCGATCAACGTGTTCAACGAGGGAAAAATGCGCCGTGACTTCACCTACGTCGATGACATCGTTGAGGGGGTGATCCGCGTCGCCGACCGGACCGCCGCCCCGAATCCGCGGTGGTCGAGCGAGCATCCGGACCCGGCGACCAGTTTCGCGCCGTACCGGGTCTACAACATCGGCAACAACCAGCCGGTGGAGCTGATGCGGCTGATCGAGGTGCTGGAGCAGTGTCTCGGACGGACGGCGGTGAAGAAAATGCTGCCGATGCAGCCCGGCGACGTGCCCGCCACCTATGCCGATGTTGACGATTTAATCGCCGACGTCGGGTTCAAGCCGAGCACGCCGATCGAGGCGGGGGTCGAGCGGTTCGTCCGATGGTATCGCGAATACCACAAGTGCTAGCGGGTGGCGATAATGCCGATCCACAAACCGAATGGAGAGGGACTTCGCGGCGGCGAGCCGGCAACGATGTGAGAACAATGTGGAGGGGTGCCATGCTTGCCCAAAGCTGCAAGCATGGCACCCGGCAACAATCCTTGTAGGAACCTGGGCCCATGCGCGTGGTTATGATCGGCACCGGCTATGTCGGACTGGTGACCGGGACGTGTCTTGCCGACAGCGGCAACGAAGTCACCTGCGTCGACATCAACGAGAAGAAGATCGCCGGGCTCAACCGCGGCGAGATGCCCATTTACGAGCCGGGGCTGCAGGAGCTCGTCATCCGCAACTCGAAATCCGGCCGGTTGAAGTTCACGACCGACCTGGCCGCCGCGGTGAAGCCGGCGCAGCTGGTGTTCATCGCCGTGGGGACGCCGCAGGGGGACGACGGCAATTCCGACCTGACGTATCTCTGGTCGGCCGTCGATGCGATGGCCCCGCATCTGTCGGAGTCGGTCATCGTCGTCACGAAGAGCACGGTCCCGGTCGGCACCAATCGCCAGATCTACGAACGGTTGCAGGCCCGCACCGGCCGCACCGTCAACGTCTGCTCGAACCCCGAGTTCCTGAAGGAAGGCTGCGCGGTCGACGACTTCACCAAGCCCGACCGCGTGGTGGTGGGGGTGCTGAAGGCCGAAGTCGGCCAGGTGCTGCACGAACTTTACAAGCCGTTCCTGCGCACCGAACGTCCGTTCCTGGTGATGGGCCTCGAATCCGCGGAGATGACGAAGTACGTCGCCAACTGCATGCTGGCGACGAAAATCAGCTTCATCAACGAGATGGCCAACCTCTGCGAGGCGGTCGGGGCCGACGTCAACGAAGTCCGCCGCGGCATCGGCCACGACCAGCGGATCGGCTTCCAGTTCCTGTTCCCCGGCGTCGGTTACGGCGGCTCGTGCTTCCCGAAGGACGTCCGGGCGCTGGTCGCCAAGGCGGAGTCCAAGGGGGTCGCGCCGCAGATTCTGCGAGCGGTCGACGAAGTCAACAATCAGCAGAAGCACGTCCTGTCGCGGAAGCTGCAACAGCACTTCGGCGACAACCTGAAGGGCCGCACGCTGGCGATCTGGGGCCTGTCGTTCAAGCCCCGGACCGACGACATCCGCGAAGCGCCGGCTTTGACGCTGATCGATGCGATGCTCGCCGCCGGCGTGACCCTCCGCGTTCACGACCCCGTCGCGATGGAAAACGTGAAGGCGATCTACGGCGACAAGCTGACGTACTGCGATCACCATTACGACGCGCTGCCCGGCGCCGACGCGCTGGTCATCTGCACCGAATGGCCCGAGTTCCGCAATCCCGACTTCGACTACGTGAAGCACAAGCTCGCCACGCCGCTGGTCTTCGACGGCCGCAACCTGTGGGAACCGCAGACGATGCGCGACAAGGGGATCACGTACTTTGGGATCGGATTGAAGAGCTAATGATGAATGATGAATATACGAGTGATGAATGAAGGACTCCTGGATTTCACACTCGTATACTCATCATTCGTATATTCCTCACTGGATTTCTCATGCGCACCATTCTCGTCACCGGCGGGGCCGGGTTTCTCGGCAGCCATCTTTGCGAGCAGTTGCTCGAACGGGGTGACCACGTCATCTGCGTCGACAACTTCTTCACCGGCCGCAAGGAGAACATCCTGCACCTGATGGGGAACCCCCGGTTCGAGGTCGTCCGGCACGACATCGTCCACCCGCTGTTCCTCGAAGCCGAGCAGATCTACAACCTCGCCTGTCCCGCGTCCCCCGTCGCGTACCAGTACAACCCCATCAAGACGATCAAGACGTCGACCGTCGGCATGGTCAACGTGCTCGGCCTCGCCAAGCGCTGTCGGGCCCGCATCCTGCAGGCCAGCACGTCGGAGGTTTACGGCGACCCGGTCGTCCATCCGCAGCGCGAAGACTACTGGGGACACGTGAACCCGATCGGTCCGCGGAGCTGTTACGACGAGGGGAAGCGCGTCGCCGAATCGCTGTGCATGAACTATCACGAGTCGCACAATCTGGAAGTGCGGATCATCCGCATCTTCAACACCTACGGCCCGCGGATGGATCCCAACGACGGCCGCGTGATCTCCAACTTCATCACGCAGGCCCTGAAGGGGGAGCCGATCACCATCTACGGCGACGGCACACAGACCCGTTCCTTCTGTTACTGCGACGACCTGCTCCGTGGCATGATGCTGCTGATGGACCAGGACCAAGAAACCGGCCCGGTCAACATCGGCAACCCCGGCGAATACACGATGCTGGAACTCGCCGAGGAAGTCCAGAAGGCGACCGGCTCGACCGCTCCGATCGAGTACGAGCCGCTCCCCAGAGACGACCCCAAGCAGCGCTGCCCGGACATCACCAAGGCGAAGCAACTGCTGGGTTGGGAGCCGACGGTGAACTTGCAGGACGGACTCGCGAAAACCGTTCCGTATTACCGGCAATGGCTCGCCGCGGGCGGGACGCGGAAGACGAAACACCGCGCGGGGGAGTGAAGCACAGGGATCAAAGCGCGAAACCGCAAGCGTGCGACGCTTGCGGTTTCGCGCTTTTCAGAACGGATAAAGGTGGTCCATGTCACGTCGCGGCATCATTCTCGCCGGGGGTTCGGGCACGCGGCTGTATCCCGCCACAAGGGTGGTCAGCAAGCAGTTGATGCCGATCTTCGACAAGCCGATGATTTATTATCCGCTGTCGACGCTGATGCTCGCCGGCATCCGCGAGATTCTGGTCATCAGCACGCCGTACGATCTGCCGCTGTTCGAACGCCTGCTGGGGACCGGGGCCGACTGGGGGCTGCGGTTCGAGTACGCCGCGCAGCCGGAGCCGAAGGGGATCGCGCAGGCGCTCGTCATCGCCGAGCCGTTTCTCTCCGGCGAGCCGAGTTGCCTCGTTCTCGGCGACAACATCTTCTACGGCGATCAGATGAGCCAGCGGCTGGTGGAATGCAACCAGCGGACTGAGGGAGCGACCATCTTCGCCTACCACGTCAGCGACCCGGAGCGCTACGGCGTCGTGAACCTCGACGCCCAGGGGAAGCCGTTATCAATTGTTGAGAAGCCGAATCAACCTCAATCGAAGTGGGCGGTCACCGGGCTGTACTTCTACGACGTCGAAGCCCCCGCGATCGCGAAGTCGCTCACACCCTCGGCCCGCGGGGAACTCGAAATCACCGACGTCAACCGGGCCTATCTCGACCGCGGCCAACTGCACGTCGAGCAATTCGGCCGCGGCACCGCCTGGCTCGACACCGGCACGCACCAGTCGCTGCTCGAAGCGGCCGAGTTCGTCAGCGTCCTCGAAGCCCGGCAGGGATTGAAGGTTGCCTGCCCGGAGGAAATCGCCTGGCGGATGGGCTACCTGTCCAACGACCAACTCCGCACGCTTGCGTTGCCGCTCAAGAACAGCGGGTATGGGCAGTATTTGTTGGATCTTGTGGGCGGGTGATCTTCTCCAGTGGAAAAAGACCGCGAAACCGCAAGCGTGGGTGCGCACCCACGCTTGCGGTTTCGCGAGGTATTTCTTGTCCGATCAGCTCAGAATCAGCACGCGGTGCATTTCTTCGAGCGTGGTGAGGCCCGCGCGGACTTTGTCGGCGGCCGAGCGCTCCAGCGTTCGCAGGCCGTGCTGGATCGTGATTTGCCGCACCTCGCCCGCGGACTGGCCGGCGAGAATGGCGGCGCGGATTTCGGCGTCCATCGGCATCACCTCGAACACGCCGGTCCGGCCGAGATAGCCCGTGTGAAAGTTGACATCGGCGGGCAGTCCGCGGCGGAGCTTCACCTGAGCCGTTTCTTCGGGGGTCAGTTGCAACATCGCAGACTCGGCGATGTCGGGCGAATACTCCTCGTTGGACGACTCGCACACCTTCCGCACCAGCCGCTGCGAGATGATGCAGTTCACGCTGTCGGCAATGAACATCGGCGGCACGCCGAACTCGCGGAAGACGTCGATGCACGACGCCGTGTCGTTGGCGTGCAGCGTGCTGAGGACGCGGACGCCGGTCAGGCCCGCGCGGATGGCGATGTGAGCCGTTTCGGAATCGCGGATTTCGCCGACCATCACCACGTCGGGGTCCTGCCGCAGAATGCCACGGAGGGCCTCGACAAAGTTGAATTCGATGCGGGGATCGATCTGCACCTGGTTGACGCCGTCGCAGCGGCGCTCGACGGGGTCTTCGATGGTCACGAGGCTGCGGCCCGGCTGATTGAGGATTTCGAGGCAACTGTACATCGTCGTGCTCTTGCCGCTGCCGACGGGGCCGACGCTGAGGACCATTCCGTACGGCATTTTCAGGCAGCGCTTGAGGGTGGCCGTCTGGGCGTCGTCGAGGCCGAGTTCTTCGAGCTTGGTGTACGTGGAGTTGTCGGGCATCAGCCGGAGGACGAGCCGCTCGCCGTAGATGGTCGGTCCGCTGCCGACGCGGACGTCGCGCTGATGCTTGAGGACCGCGCTGGTGATGTGTCCGTCCTGGGAGAAGCGGCGTTCGGTGATGTCCATGCCGGCCATCAGCTTCACGCGCGAGACGACCTGCGACATCATTTCGGGCGGCAGTTGCAGCACGTCGTGCAGCATGCCGTCGACCCGCAACCGGACGCGCAGCCCGGTCTTGGTGGGATCGAAATGAATGTCGGTGGCCCGCAGTTGGAAGGCCCGCTCCAGGAGCAGGTCGACCAGCGGCGCGGGGCCGACGAGGTCCACCAGTTCCCGAAGCTCTTCCTGCAGCGCCTTTTGCCGACTCTCGGTGGCGATCTGTCCCGTCATGGCAGCCCGTTCCTTCGCAGACGAGGGGAGGGATTACTGATGGCCGTCAGCGGCGCGGCGGTCTCGGGGGTGGACGGCGATGTGATGGGAATTGTCGAGGGAAACGGATGCCGTCGGTTGCGACTTCATCGCGCCCAGGCTGAACACGCCGGCGAGCAGCACCGCGACGCTGCCGATCAG
>JAWXBB010000684.1:0-5321 GCA_034439795.1 Planctomycetaceae bacterium
CAATCCTCGAGATCGCTCCTTCACCGAGACCGGGACGCGCCTTCGCAAACTCACCCCCAGCCGACCAACCTGGTCAAGCCGGTCTTCTGAATGGCCCTGGGCTCATCACTCTCGGCTTGCGAGGCCCCGGAAAAAAGGTGATAGTAGTTTTACCTGTCCAGACGGTTGATTCCGGCGGAATCTCGCATCTCGCCGTTCCGCCCCGATTCGACCGCGGTCTTTCTGAAAGCGCTCGCATGGTGACATCGAAGTGGCTCGTCGGAGGTCCGGTAGTCGGCCTCACCCTGACGTTGTGCGGCTGCGGCGGCGGCGGTGATTCTTCCAAGCCGGCCGCAGGCACCGGTCAAGCGCCGGGTGCCGCGGCGGTGGTCGGCGTCGATGTCACAATGGCCGGCGGGCCTTCGGCAGTGCCTCCGGCCGGCGGCCATGCGGCGTCACCTCCGCGCACGGGAGCCGTGGGGTCAACTCCGTCCGGGGGCCACGCCGCATCAACTCCACAAAGCGGCTCGTTGGCGATGGGGGCTCCTGGTTCCGCCAAGAGCGCCACGAGCGCCATGCTGCCTGGTGGAGCGGGCGGTGCTGCGGCTGCGCACATGCAGACCGGCGGCGCGCCGGCCGGATCCCCCACCACGACCGCCTTGCCCGGCAGCGCCCATGGTGCCGGCGCTTTAAGTGGGGGTTCACCGCCAGGAACCCCAGGCGTCACCGCGTTGCCCGGCGGTGCGCATGCCGCTGGCACACCGGGTCCGAGTGGAACGGGCCTCATCACCCAGACACCGAGCGGTGCCCATAGCGCCGGCGCTCCGGGTCTGAGCACTGCGGGCGCGAGCACGCCGGGAATTGGCGCAGCACCCGGCGCACCGGGAGCTGCTAATGCGTCGTCCGAAGGAGTCGGATACCCGGCCGCGCCCGGTGGCGAAGCGACCGGTGCCGGCGGCCAGGCTGTACCGACCGCGCAGAAAGGGACGCCCCAGTATCCTGTGGTGATGTTCTTCAACATGGCGAAAACCGGCAACTACGCCCAGGCCGAGGAAGTCATCAGCTCCAAGGCGAAGGGTCTGGCGGGCTCCGTCCGGTCGGGCGATCTGTCGGACGAGAAAGTCGACGCCTACAAGGCCAGTTTCGCGACAGTCCCGCAGTACGTCAGCAGCCGCAACATGGGGACCGGAATCCAAGTTTTATATCGGACCGTCTCCGATGAGACGGCCACGTTTCTGGTGGGGAAAGAGGGCACGGACTTCGTCATCAAGGAATTCAAACTCACCGCGGGCAAAGGCCACTGATGCCGACGCCGACGGACCCGGCGCTGGACGAGGTCGCATGGCCGCGGTGGCCCGCCGGCTGGAGCGGCTGGTCGGCATCGACCATCGACTTGATCCGCATCCCGTTGCCGACTGACGGCGCGATCGTCCCGGCAACCGTCGGCGAACTCTCCCCCGACGAAGTCGTCCGCGCGGAACGATATCTCGTCGAACCTCCGCGAAGGCAGTTCGTCACCACCCGGCGGGCGCTGCGGCGTCTGTGCGGCGCGATTCTGTCGCTCGATCCCCGCGAGGTGCTGATCGAGTTCACACAGTTCGGCAAACCGGCGATCGCCGCCGCGCAGAATCCGCACGGGCTGGCGTTCAACGTCTCGCATTCCGGCGCATGGGCCGCGATCGCGATCGGCTGGCAACGGCGGATCGGCGTCGATCTGGAAGCCGTCAAGCCGCAACTCAACTGGCGCGGCCTCGCCGGCCGGTTCTTCGCCGAGGGCGAACAGCAGCAACTGGCCGAGTTGCCGGAACCGCTGCAACCGCACGGGTTCTATCGCGTCTGGACCGGCAAAGAAGCGTACATGAAGGCGACGGGGCTGGGGATGTCGTTCTCGTTGAAGGATTTCACAGTCGCCGCCGACCCGCGTGTCACTCCGCAAGTCCTGGACGTCGTCGGTCAGCCCGAGGAAGCCGCCCGCTGGCACGGCGCGGCGTTCGCGCCCGCGGCCGACGTCTTCGGCACGCTATTGTGGGACAACGGCCCCGCGGAAGTCCGGCAGTGGACGTGGTCCACTGATTCATAACGATCATCGAACACCTCAGCCCGCGAGCGTTCGCCCTTCGCGGACCGACACCGGCGAACCATCCGCGACGAAGGCCGAGCGGGGCGGTTGTCGCAGCGCGGCGGCGAAGTCGGGGCCGTAGAGCCGCGTGCTGTCGCCGTCGAATGCCGCCGATGTCGTCGTCCAGACCTGCCACGGCGGATGCTCGACGTGATACTCTTTGGTCGCCCCGTCCGGCTGCCGCGTGTAGCCCCAGTAGTGTTCGAGGATGAACTCGGCTTCCGACCCGGCCACGAGCGGCGCGGGACATCCGGTAATCTCTGCGGACAACGTCAACCATCGGCCGGCGTCGCGGAGGGCGTAACGGACATGGCCGCAGTCGTGTGGCGTCTGCGGCAACGCCAGCTCGTGCCGCATCGCCCGGCGGACGTAGTTCTCGTGATAGAGCCAGTTGGCGACGCACATGACGGCGGCCTTGGGGGCGACCTCCCGGACAAAGACCACACCCCGCCGCCAGCCTTCGGCTTCCCGACGACGGACGTAGAACCGCAGGTTGATTTCGTCGAACTGCTGATGAAACGGAATCGGCCAGCCCCGCACGCGGGTGTCGAGAAACCGGAAGCCGACGAGGCTGACGACCGCCTGCCCCTGCCACAAATCGAGTTCCGTCCCCCGCGGCGCCAGCGGTGCAAGCAGCCGGGCGTCCACGTCGTAGTTCAACACCGCCAGCCAGCGCCAGGCCGCGGTCAGAAAGACGGGTGCGGCGGGAATCGCCAGTGTGTTCATCGGAAGCTCCAGCCTGCGGGCAGGTTGTTCTCAGGAACAACCGCAATGGACGCGGAGAGATTAACCGACGATGCTGTTTCCGAGGAAGACCGTCAGGCTGGATGTCCGCACGCTTGCCACAGGAGGGTTGCGGACGCCACCATCTGGAGGGAATTGGTCCTGCCTCCGGTCTGATGGAACGAATCGGCAGTGACATCATCCGACGCACATCCTCAACGGAGACACGAGCGTGACTCGATTCGCCATGGGATTGTTGACAGTGCTGGCGGTCATCGGTCCGGCCACCGCTGCCGACATCAAAACCCTCGCCGGCAACGGCAAGCATGACGTGACCGGTGATGGCGGCCCCGCGCTGGAGGCCGGGGTCAACGAGCCGTTCGGGTTGGACGTCGGTCCCGACCGGGCCCTGTACTGGGCCGAGTTCGGCGGAAACGTCATCCGCCGCATGGACCCGGTGGCGAAAACGGTCACCGTCTATGCGGGCGTGCCCAATCAGGCGGGTTACGTCGACGGTCCGGCGAAGACGGCGAAGTTCAATCAGCCGCACGAAATCCGCTTCAACACCGCCGGGGACCTGTTCATTTCGGACATGACCACGCAGACGATCCGCAAGATCGACGGGAAAACGAAAGTGGTGTCGACCGTCGCCGGCACCGGCAAGATTGGTTTCAGCGGCGATGGCGGACCGGCGACGAAGGCGGAGCTCAAGCAGCCGATCTCCGTTGTCCTCGACGGCGACAAGGGGTTTCTGCTGTGCGACATCGGCAACCACCGCGTGCGAGCGGTCGACTTCACGACGGGCACGATCCGAACGGTCGCAGGAACCGGCGAGAAGAAGCCCACGCCCGATGGCGCACCGGCCGCCGGGACGCCGCTCAACGGTCCGCGGACGCTGGCCATCGATGCGAACGGCGACGTGATCATCGTGCTCCGCGAAGGAAACGCCGTGTATCGCTGGGACCGCAAGGCGAACACGCTGCATCACGTCGCCGGCATCGGCAAGGCGGGCTACTCGGGCGACGGCGGCGACGCCAGGCTGGCCCAACTCTCCGGACCGAAGGGGGTCGTGATCGGCCCCGACGGTGACATCTATCTCGCCGACACCGAAAGCCACACCATCCGTGCGATCCGGTTGAAGACCGGGCAGATCGTCACCGTCGTCGGCGACGGCGCCAAGGGGGACGGCCCCGACGGCGACCCGCTCAAATGCCGCCTCAACCGCCCCCACGGCGTCTTCTTCGACCGCGACGGCAAACTCTACATCGGCGACAGCGTGAACAACAAAATCCGAGTCGTGACGTGGTAGCCGGTTGCCTCCCGTGAATCTTCGGCTGACAATATCCGACAGGAGACAGAAGCCATGTCGCAAGTCCAGGTGGAAAAACCGCTGGCAAACATCTTGCGGGAGACACCCCACGGCACGGAACTCGTTGACGCCGAAGGCCGCGTCATCGGCTATTTCACGCCATCGTCGGTGTCCCTCCGGGAACTTTACGATTGGGCGTGGGCCGAGTTCGATCAGCGAGATTTTGACTCCGCCGTCGCTGAAGGGGGCGGCCGACCGCTGGCCGACATTCTCCGCGACCTGCGGAAACCGGCATGAGCTACGAAGTCGTCTGGTTGTCGCGCGCCGAGCGAGATCTGGCGAGCATCTGGTTATCATCCAGGCTGCGAATTGCCGTCGAACTCGCAGCGCAAGCGATCGACGATGCCTTGCGGGATGATGCGATGAGCGTCGGAGAATCACGCGCGCGGGATGACGTTCGTGTCGTCATCGTCTGGCCATTGATGGCCGAAGTGCAGGTGAATTTCGATCAACGCCGCTGCGCCGTCGTGCGCATTCGACGTGTGGACTGACGCCCCCAACCACACAATCCGCGTGGTGACGTTCCTATAGTGATGACGACAACCGGGAGTGACTTCATGCGATTTGCCTTGATGACGGCCGCTGTGCTCGGCATTAGCTCGAACCTCTTCGCCTCCGACCTCAACTGGCAGCGGATCGCCGTCGATGCCGAGTTCCGCGCGGAAGGGGTCGCCATCGGCGACTTCAACCACGACGGCCGGATGGACGTCGCCGCCGGGGATGTGTGGTACGCGGCTCCCGATTGGAAGCGGACCGAGATCCGGCAGCCGCTCACGCAGCAGGGCAAGCCGACCGACAAGTACGACGGCACGAAGGGCTACAGCAACTGCTTCTGCCAGTGGACGCACGACGTGAACCGCGACGGCTGGGACGACCTGATCACTGTCGGCTATCCCGGCGATCCGTTCTACTGGTACGAAAACCCGAAGAACCAGCCCGGCCGCTGGAAACAGCACCTCATCTGGCACAGCATCTGTAACGAGACGCCGCTGTTCACCGACCTCACCGGCGACGGCCAGCCGGACATCGTGTTCGGCTCGCAGCCCGAACGGCAGATGGGCTATCTCGAACTCCCCGTCGTCGAAAACTGCACCGAGAAGTGGAAGTTCGTCCCCGTCAGCGAAGCTGGCG
>JAWXBB010000685.1:0-8172 GCA_034439795.1 Planctomycetaceae bacterium
CGCCGTTGGCGACCGCGGTCGTCACGGCGGCGATGTTGCGCACCTGGCCGGTGAGATTGCCGGCCATCGAGTTGACGGAGTCGGTGAGGTCTTTCCACGTGCCGGATACGCCTTCCACTTTGGCCTGCCCGCCGAGTTTCCCTTCCGAACCAACTTCACGGGCCACACGGGTCACTTCCGACGCGAACGATCGAAGCTGGTCCACCATCGTGTTGATGGTGTCCTTCAGTTCGAGGAATTCGCCCTTCACGTCGACGGTGATCTTCTTGGAAAGGTCGCCGTTGGCGACGGCGGTGGTCACGTCGGCGATGTTCCGCACCTGGCCGGTGAGGTTGCCGGCCATCGAGTTCACCGAATCGGTCAATTCGCGCCAGATGCCGGCCACGCCCTTCACCGCCGCCTGACCGCCGAGCTTTCCTTCAGTGCCCACCTCGCGTGCCACGCGGGTTACTTCGGCCGCGAACGCCCCGAGCTGGTCCACCATCTTGTTGATGGTCTCCGCGGTGCGCTTGAATTCGCCCTGCAACGGACGGTCGTCCACTTCCAAAGCCATTTTGTGCGAAAGATCTCCCTGAGCCACGGCGCCGATCACGCGGGCCGTTTCGCTGGTGGGATGCACGAGGTCGCTAATGAGGTCGTTGACGGACTCGACCGATTCCGCCCAGAAGCCGCTGACGTTGCCCACGATCAGCCGCTGGCCGAGTTTGCCTTCCTTGCCGACGCTTTGACTGAGCCGCGACAGCTCGTCGGCCATGTACTCGTTCTGCTCGACGACCTCGTTGAAGGCGTCGGCGACCCGGCCCATCAACCCCGTCCAGGCGATCGGCAGTCGCACGTCCCGCTTTCCCTTTTTGAGGGCGACCAGGGCCGTCAACAGATCGGTGAGTTCTTCCTGACTCGTGACGGGCGTTTCGGTCGTGAGCATGTGGCCGCTTCCTTGTGATCGCGAAGTTGTGCGGATGGTCGACCCCTGGGAACGGCGCGAACTCAGTCGCTGCGATGGGGCTTGATGAGCGTTGCCTCGACACGTCCGAGAGCGCTCAGAATGAGAAAGGTCAGAATGGCGCCGAGCACCGCGGTGCCGATCCGGCCGAAGCCGACGGCGGAGGTCATCCAGATGCCGGTCGCGGTGGTCAGGCCGTGGATCTCTTTCTCGGCGGTGACCTTGAGAATGGCCCCGCCCCCGAGAAAGCCGATGCCGGCCAAGAGACCCTGCACCACGCGGCTCATATCGCTGGTCCCCCAACCTTCCTGTTGAGGTACCATGATAAAGAATGCGGCGGCAACCGCCACCAGCATGTAGGTTCGCAGCCCGGCATCCTTGCCCGCCAATTCGCGTTGATAGCCCAGCAGCCCGCCGAGAAGTGCGGCGATGACCAAACGAACAGCCACCTGACCGAGACGGTCGAGGCGGCGAAAATCGGCGAAATCGAGAGCGACCGCGTCTGTCAACGACGCGAAATCACCGCCCATGCTTGGCCCTTCAGGGGGGATTATCCACCTGCGAGCATTTTTCGTGCGCAAGTTGGCGAGTCGTAGGGAGAAGCGGTAAAACGCCCTTAAACGGACAGGAATCTGTCCGCACTCCCGCCAAGCTGGTCGATCAGCGGCCAACCCGGATTGCGTTACTGATCGCGATGTGGACGGTGATCGCGCAGATTGCTGGTTGGGCAGAACGGATCAATCGCAACCGCCCGCCTTCGTCAAACGGGGAAAGCTCGCGCACGGTTCTCGTGCGCGAACTCCCTCCGAGTGGACGATCGTTCATTCTTTCTCGGAACGATCCGAGTCTTTGGGTTCCGGGGCCTCCTGGAAGGTCCGCGGAGCGTCGTCGGACTCCACGGGCGGAGGCGGCGGTTGCCGGGTGCCCGTCTGAATCCCCCCCTGGTGGTACTGTCCTGGCTGATGGACCTGTCCCTGCGGGGCATAACCGCTGGTGTGATTGGTCTGATAGCCAGACTGTTGCACACTGCAGGCGTTGCCCGCTGGCTGGTAGGTGGCTTGCTGGTAGATGGGTTGCTGGTAGGTGGCCGTCTGTTGCACGGCACCGCAGCAAGCTCCGCCGTTCTGCCGGCCGTTATACCCGCCGGCGTTCTGGTAGTAGCCACCCTGATTGTAGCCGTTGTTTCCCCAGCGCCGCGCGCGACGCCAACTGGCGTCGGCATCATCGGGGGCGACGGTCAACGACACCAAGCCCACTGCGATGCAAGCCAACCACGTGGTTCCCTGACGAAGCATCTCAACCTCCTTTGTTGGACATGACCCGCAGCTTGCCCCGTCGAACCACCGTGGTCCAACGCGAGTGCGAGACATTGACGAATGGCTGCGGACAGCGCCCCGGAAAAGCCGCCCTAGAATGTGGACCGCCTTGCCACCGCTTCCGAGCGTGCGACCGTCGCAATTGCCATGCCGGGGCAGGGCCGTGAATCCTCGCGCCCCCATGAGCAGGAACGCTGCTGGTCACTGCGGAGCAAGCCCGTTTCCGTCGATTCACACAGCGGCGCCAGCGCGAATGGTCTGAATCGCACGCAGTTCCGCTGGGGCTTAGGAATGCGGTCTGCGCGGCGAACCGCCAGAACGGCGTGCGAGCTTCCACGTCTGCGCGGTGACAGCGATGGAAGCTGCGGCCGGTCTACTCCTCAAAACATGCCCACCACTCCTTCAGCCACGAGCTGCGTTGATGTCAGACCGCAAACGCAAGATGGCCGGAGGAAGCTGTGGCACGGTGGTTGCAAGGCAGGCCGTTCGTGCAGAGGCGGCGGGCTGACTCGACAACAAGACTCATCACATCGCTCACGGAGGCGCAGCGTGGTTCCCACTCTTGCAACATCCCCCGGCAAGTCCCCGACAACTCGGAAACTCGTGGCGGAATTGAAGGTTGCGCTGGACCAACGGAAACGAATCAACAGCCAGCCCGTCCGCCGCCTGCTGAGCCGCCGCATCCGCGACCTGAAAGCCGAATTGGTCGTGTTCGGTTGTTGGTAACTCAACTTGAAACTACAGCCCGCGCAGCGAGCTAGGAATGAGCAGATTCCGGCTGGAATCTCCGTGCCACGGATGGTCTCGTCGCAATCCGCTGATTGCAGTCCGCGATCCCATTAGGGTGGCACCATGAACCGGCATGATCAACGGTCCTGCATCGATTGCGGGACGGATCTCACAGGGCGGCAATACTACCCAAATCGAAATGGCGATCCCCGGTGTCGGGACTGCCACCGAGAGCGCTGCCGGATCAAGCGCGCGGAAGCCCGTCGGCAGGCCCTGCGGCATCAGATTCTGGTCGTTGCCAGGTCCACGCTCCTGTTGCTCGTCGCTGGGCCGCTGATCTATCTGGCGCTGGAGATCATGACGTGGGTCTCGGCTGGTCAACTCGCGTCGACGCCGATTCCTGACAGTGTCCCCCCAGCCTGGGCGAACTACGGATCAGAATCCGACCGGCCGCCAGTTGAGTCCCTCACAGCGTCCGCCCCGTGATTGGTTGATGGTCGCCTGCCGCGTCAAAGAACACCGGCCCCGCGTTCGGGATTGAACGCGGGGCCGGTGCGTTGAGCCTGGATCGAATCCGCAACACGAGGTTTACGGAAGGATCTCGGTCCCCGAGAAACGGAAGAGGTCGCCGGCGTTGCCGAAACCGCTGCCTGAGATGGTGGCCGGCATGTTATTGCGGCGGGCGATGGCCCCCAGCAATCCGGGCAGTTGCTTGGGGTCCGTGGCGACCGCCGTGAAGGAACCCACGTAGTCGTCGCCATTGTCGCCCGTCGCCGTGATCATGGTCATGAACGCCCCCGACTGCGTGTAGTCGCCGATCCCCCCCTCGCTGCTGTCATCCACGTCGAGCGTCCACACGCCCTGGGCGAGGAAGTCGAGCACGCCGGTGAACCGGCCGCTCACCGTGGACATGACGCTGACATCGAAGGTCTGGCCTTCCACCGCGGCTTGCGCTGCACTGTTGGTCATCATCGCTGTGGCGCAGGTGAGCGCCAGAATCCAGCTTCGCATATTCGAACTCCTTTGACCGATCGTTCCTTGCTGATCGCGCGCGAACTCAACGCAAGCCCGCCAGCGCCTTCTGTTAGTCGCTCTTGTTCGTTGCGACCGTCGGTGGGGCGAAGGCAAAAGTCGTGCCGCCCGACCACTACGAGCACGTCAAAGTTGCCTCATTCAGCTCAATCAATGCCAAGCACAGCGTGACGCAGTCTCAACGACAATACGCGCGGTGCGACGGCCGGAAAGTCCATTGCGGATCGCACTCGCACACGATGGCTGGCGTCCGCGCAACGTGGTTGAACAGTTGTCATGCCTGCGATGTGTGCGATCGGCTAAAAGTCGCATCCGCGGAAGAACAGAGCAATGAGGATGATGGGCAGCGGCAGACCCAGCAGCCAGGCGGCGATCCCGTACTTGATCTTGCCGGCGCGGGGATCGAAGGGGTGGTTGTCGGTGTCGAGATTGGGATTCGGTCGCTGCACGATCGGAACTCCTGAAAAGTGGGGTGGTCATCACTACCCTTTATGTTCGCAACTACTGCGCCGAAGCCGTTCCGCGTCGATTCAGCGGCGGTTCAGGCACCAAACTCAAAGTCGGAGAACGAAGCGAGCCGGGTTCCATCGTGCAGGTGGAATCCGGCTCGCGGTCTTCAATTCGCAGTCACTGTCAGCGAGATTATTCGCTCTTGTCGCTCTTGCGGTCCTTCGCCTTGGAATCCGACTTTTGGTCGGCTGAGGCGAGCTTGTCCATCAGCTTCTCGGCGTGCGCCTGGTGCTCCTTCACGGTTTCCGAAGCGCTGGCCAGGATCTCCTTCAGTTCCGGGGAGGCGTGCCGTTGCAGGACGGTCAGCTTCGTGTTCATCGCGGCATGCTTGGCGATCTGGAAGCCGACGAAGCACTGCGCGAATTCGTCGCCCGACTTCTCACTCAGCCTCTTCTTCGAGTCGGCCAGGCACTGGGCAGCCATTTCGCGGTGCAACTGGACGAAGTCGATCTGCCCCTGTTGCGGCTGCGTGCCGGCAGTCTGCTGGATGGTGCGACCGGGCTGAGCCGGGGCGGCGCCGCCGGCGGGTTGGACCGCGGAGTTCGTCGAGGTCGTGGTTCGCTCGGTCTTTTCCGAGGTTTGCGGCTGATCGCTGTTCAGCGAGTTATTCCGCGAGGCTTCTGGCGCGAACTTCTCCAGTTTCTTGATGAACGCTTCGTGGTCGGTCACCAGCATCGACGCGAATTCCTTCACGTCTTTGTTGTCAGTCTTCGACTCAGCGAACTTCGCGATCGCGATTTCTTCCTGATTGTCGATGGTCAGGCAGGTGGCAAACGTCTGGTCGTTGCTCTGCCAGCCTGCACGCTGGCCGGGCTGACCGGGTTGGGCGGTGGTCCGGACGCCGCCCGGTTGAACCTGGACCTGCACGCCGGGTTGAGCGGGCTTGGGTTGTGCGGGTTGTTGAGCGGACACCAGGCTGACGCCGGTCACCGCCACGGCGAATGACAGGCAGGACAGGGCTTTGCGCAGATTCATGACACCGACTCCATTTCGAACACTGACATTTTCCGGCACGCAAGGTCAGCGACCTCAACCTGCGCCAGAGACTGGAGCCAGCACAACCCTGCAAAGCCGATGCCGCCCGCCGGCGGCGGTCAGACATTCGCCGGCTGCGGAATCACGGGATGTAACCGCGGCAGCCGGCGGGCGCGGTAACAACGCCACGCTTCCTCGGCATAGGGAATCACGAGCAACACCAGCAGTAGCGTGTTCATTGCGATGTGATACCACACCGAAATCTGCGGCCGTTTCCAGTTGAGCTCGAATCGCGGCGGCTCGGAACCCAATCCGATCAACGAGTGAAAATGATTCCAATTGAGGCAAATGACGAACGACCCCATCATGAACGGCAAAACGCCCAGGTAGCTGTGAATGTGCGTTTCGATCAGCCAGATCGTCCGTTTGTCCTGGGCATAGGCGATGTCCATGAGCGCCGTCACTTCATGAAGGAAAAAAACCGCGATCATGAAAACAATGATCAGCGGAGTGACTTCAAAGAACAGGCACAGGACGACCGGAATGCCCATTTCAATCAACATCAGCGAATGCAGCAGCGACTCCGTCAGCCCGCTGGTCCGTTCGATCCGGGTCGCGCGATGGCAGAGATAATCCGCGAACCCCATGAACATCCACAGTGGCATGGCGAAGTACAGCACAAAGTTCCGCGTTGTTTCGGCGGTGTCCTGCATCGTCTGGCCCCTTCCGTCTCATTGTGAACAGGCCCCTCTCAAATGCAAGGGACCGCCGATCAACCATTCGCATGTGTCGATCGGCGGTCCCTCTCTCAGCGGTGACATCGTCTACCGTTGAGAGACTATTTCGCTCCGGCTGCCGCGCGCTGATTGATCCCGCTCATGGCGATCTCCGTCAGCTTGTCGTTGGCGGCCGCTTCCTCTTCCAGCGTCTCGTCGAGCAGAGCGGCGGTTTCCGGGTCTTCGACCAGCAGCGCAAACGCCTTCGCACAGCCGTAGCCGGCGATTTCGTAGTGCTCGACCCGCTGGGCCGAGGCGATCAAGGCCGCGTCGTGCACCATCGGTGCGGCGTCCTCGGCGATCGTGTCTTTGCCTTCCTCCAGCAGACCTTCCATGGCCTTGCATTTCTTGCGGCCGGGCTTGATCTCCAGCCGCTCGAAGATCTGGTCGAGCCGCTCCAACTGATGCTCCGTCTCCTGGAGATGATGCTCGAAGGCTTCGCGCAGGGACTCCGACGAGGCCGCTTTCGCCATCTTCGGCAGAGCCTTGATGAGTTGCGATTCCGCGCTGTACAGATCCTTGAGTTCCTCGACGAGCAGATCTTGCAGGGTGTTCAGTTTCATCTCGATGGCACTCCACATGGGAAAGCGGGGAATTCGTTGCGATACTTCCTGGTTCAGCGGCTTTTGGTGGAACGGCTGGATTTGCGGTGAACCGGCGACTTCTTGGATTTCTTGGTCTTCTTGGCGGCGGCCGCGGCACCGCCCTTCTTGCCGCCCTTTTTGGCAGGGGTGAGATCGCGCGGCTTGCCGCGACCCGAGCCACCGGGCTTCTTGCCGCCGCCGTCGATGGCATTGACCGTCGCCCAGGCGCGCCCTTCGGCGACTTCCTCGGACACGCCTTTGGCTTTGTAGCCCTCTTCAATGTGCTCGGCCATCCGCTTTTGCTTGTCGGTGTATTTCGATTTATCGCCGCGCGGCATGACCGGGACTCCCCGTGAAGCGAATCAGTTACGTCGCCTCGGCCATCATCGGCTGCTCGAGGTCCGCTCGCGTGACCACGCCGACCATGAGGTATTCGTCGTCGTGCACGGCGAGGTGATGCAGATGCAGGTCGGTCATCATCTGCAGGGCTTCGTCGACGGATGCGTCCTGGGAGATGGCATGCACCGCAGTGCTGCCCACCTCGTCGCGGTCCTTGCCCTTCGCCAGCAGCATGCCGGCCGTGGTCGCCGTCGGATCGAACCCCTCGTCGTGCATCCGATCGGTGATGTCGTGCTCAGTCAACACGCCCGCGCACACCTTTTCGTGGGTCACGGGCAGAAAGCTGACGTTGTTCATCCGCATCGCCGCGACGGCTTCGTCGATGGGCGTGTCGACGTTGATGCTGACCACGGTGGACGTCATGACCTCGCGGACTTGCATGGCGGCTCTCCGGCCCGGCGTGATGGCGGCGTTGTTGCTTGCGATGGAATCGCAATCCGCGTACCGAACTGCGCGTCCGGCGAGTTTTCATTTTCGGCCGTTGCCAGGGCGTCTGTCTTCAAGCCTCGCTACTCAATCGGGATCTGACGCTCAGTCCGTCATCGCAGGTGTGCGGTCGCGATCGCGCGGTAGACGTTCATGTTGGTCGGCCAGCCGACATCCGGTGCGAGTTGAGCGGTCCAGTCACTCGGTCATCGTAGGCAGGCCCGTATTTTGCATCGTTGTTGCTGCCAGTGTGAATTTTGTGTCGTCCTCCCGATTGGAAGAACCATCATGGCCAGGCGCGTCAACACGGCGGAAACGACTCGGATCGGCGTCTTTGAAGACGTTTCCGCGGCAGAGCGGGCGGTTTCCGGACTGATCGGAGCCGGTTTCCACCGCGATCAGATTTCCGTGCTGTGTTCCGATCAGGCTAAGCAGAATCACTTTCTCCTGTTCGAGCACGAAGACTCCGCCAGCAGCCATAC
>JAWXBB010000686.1:0-3929 GCA_034439795.1 Planctomycetaceae bacterium
CGTTCAACCGGGCCGTGACGTTGATGCCCGCCGCAGAGTTGATGCGGTCGAGGACGTCGCCGGCGCGGGCACGTTGACCGTCACCGAAGTCGGCAGCCGGACGGCAGCCGATCTGCGACTGCTCGGCACGGGCGTCGTCGGTGGCAGCGGCCAGCAGGAGATCGTCAGTCGCAACGCGCTGATCGTCGACGTCGCCGCCACCGACACGCTGACCGGCGTCGCCGCGAAGATCAACTCGGTCGGCGGTACGGTGCGGGCGTCGGTCATCAACTCGGGAGCCGCGCTCAACGGCTTCCGGTTGACGCTGTCCTCGACGCTGTCGGGACAAGCCGGCCGATTCGTGGTCGATAACGGCAATCTGAATCTCGGCTTCTCCACACAGGAAACCGGGCAGGACGCCGTCCTCCGCGTTGGCAGCGACCCGGCGACCGGCTTCCTCCTGAATTCGAGCGGCAACACCTTCACCAACGCGCCGGGCAACTTCGACATCACGCTACTGGCCGTGGGGACCACCGCCGCCAACGTGTCCGCTGCCCGCGACAACAACAAGATCGCCGCGGCCATCGAATCGTTCGTCGCGGCCTACAACAACTATGTCGATTTGTCCATCGGCCTGACGAAGTACGACACTTCCACTCAGACGCGCTCGGCGTTGCAGGGCACCTCTACGCCGCTGCTCATTCAGGCCCGCTTCAACACGCTGGTCAACCGCGTCACCGGCGGAGACGAATCAACCGTCCGGTCGCTGGCCGATGCCGGCGTGAAACTGACGACCGGCGGCAAACTGAGCTTTGATTCCGAAAAGCTGACCGACGCGCTCACCCGCGATCCCGACGCCGTCCGCGATCTGTTCACCAGCACCACGAACGGTTTCGCCAGGGATTTCGATGCGGCTCTCGACTACTTCAACGACGACATCGACGGCACGCTGACCGCCCAGAACGAAAGCCTGCAGAAAACCGCCGACAGCCTGACCGCCCGCATTGCCGACATCGACCGGCAGCTC
Organism: Planctomycetaceae bacterium; assembly: GCA_034439795.1. Classification (GTDB taxonomy): domain Bacteria; phylum Planctomycetota; class Planctomycetia; order Planctomycetales; family Planctomycetaceae; genus DSVQ01. The sequence continues at coordinate 1,007 of JAWXBB010000686.1, forward strand.
GATGGCCGGCGGGCCCGGCTGGAGCTGCAGTTCGCCCAGATGGAGACCATTCTCAGCGGCCTGCAATCGCAGCAGCAATCGCTGACCGGGCTGTCGACGATTCTGTCGAACCTGAAATACAACAATTCCAACTGATGATTCGCCCACCGTGAGTTGAGGAACCGACCGTGTCGCAAGTTGCCGAGTATTTGGAATCGCAGGTGCTGACGGCGGGTCCGCACCGCCTGCATCTGATGGTGGTCGACGGCGCGATCCGTTTCGCGCGGCGCGGCTTGGAGGCGCTCGACGCGCACCGTTGGGAGGATCTCTTCACCGCCCTGTCGCGCAGCCGCGACTGCGTCGCCGAGCTGCTGGGCGGCCTCGATGCCGATCAATCGCCGGATCTCGCCGCCCGGTTGAAGGCGCTGTTCGCGTTCGTCTACCGCAACTTGGCGCTCGCCGACACGGAACGAAACGCCCAGCGCATCCGCGACGCGATCCGCATCCTGGAGATCCACCGCGAGACTTGGCTGGAACTGGGGGAGCAACTGATTCGCGAGTCCGCCCCCGGCCCGTCCGTCCCCACGCCGCACGCGCGGTCTTGGACGACGTAAGACCGCGAAACCGCAAGCGTGCGCACGCTTGCGGTTTCGCGCTCTTCCCGCGCGCTACTTCGCCGCCGGCGCGAGCGCCTTGATGTACGCGATCACGTCCGCGATCTGTTGCGGCGTGAGATCCTTCTCGACCCCCTCCGGCATCAGCGAGACGCCGTTTGAGATCAGTTCGTCGAGCTGGTCGCGCAGCACCACGTCCTCCTTCGCCTCTGCCCGACGGAGCGTCAGGCTGGCGGCGGTCTCGGCGGCGATGATCCCCGTGAAAACCTGACCCTGCTGCGTCGCTGCGGTGTAGCTCGTGAAGATCGGCTGGGCCTCGCGGTTGGGGTCGAGGATCGCAATCAGCAGGTCATCCGGCGACTTGTTCTGCACCGACACCATGTCCGGCCCGACGGCGTGCCCTTCGGTCCCTGCGCGGTGGCATTGGAAGCAGATCTTCTTGTAGACCGCGTGTCCCCCCGCGGCGTTCCCTTCGAGACCGAGTGCCGACTGGTACTGCGTCACGATGGCTTTGCGGTTGCTGTTGTTGCCGTCGAGGAGTTTCTTGGCCTGATCGCGGATGTCGGCCTGCGGGAACGCTTGCAGCAATTGCTGTTTGTCGCGCTCGAGTTCCGCCGGCTTGACGATGCCGTCCGCAACGCCGGTCAGCAGCGCCGCGGCACCGGTGCGCGACTGCGTGAGCGCGGCGACGGCGTCTTTGCGCGACTGCGGGCCCAGGCCCTTCCACTTCGCCAGCACGCGGCCCGCGGCGGCGGCGTCACCGGCGGCGAGCAGCGACTGCACCGCCTGCTGCTGCAACACCGGCGGTGACTGCGGATCGAGCAGCGGCGTCAACGCCTCCTGCGCCGCGGCCGTCGGCACACCGCCGAGCAACCGCACCGCCGAGGTGCGCAATCCGAGGCCGGCGTTCGGATTCGATACGATCTGAATCTGTTGATCGAGCCACGTCGTCCAGACGCCTCGGGTTGTTTCGGGCAACAGCTCCGCAACCTTCGCGAGTGACGAACCGCGACGACGCAAGCCCTCGGTCAGCGCCCTCAGCAGTGGCAGGCGTGTGGAGCTGTCGTCGGACAGGTTCAGAATGGCCGCAAAGATGATGGCGGCATCGTCGTCCGAGCGCGATCCCTGTTGACCGATCAGTTCCCGCAACAACTCCGAAGTCGCGAGTTTCGGATCGGACATCAGCGCCGTCGCAAAGGGACCGGACGCGGCTTTCGACACGGAGGACAACACCGCGACCCGCATGTCAGCGTCCTGCGGATACCGGCTGACTAGTCGCAACAACGCGGGGATGGTGTCGACGGATGAGAATTCGCCGAGCGAGAACGCCAGTTGCCAGCAGACCCGCAGATTCGCGTCATCCGTCAGGTTGCCGAGCTTGAAAAACAGCGCAGCGGGAGGAGTTTCGGCAAACCGTTCCGACAACCGCACGGCGTGCTCGCGGACGCGCGCGTCGGCGTCGCTCAGTCCCAGCAGCACGTCATCACTCGACAACTTGCCCAGCCCATCCAACGACCACAGCGCATGCAACCTCGCTTGCGGTTTCGCGGTCTTCCTCAACAACTCCCGCAACGGCGACTCGGCGCTGGCGTCCAGTCGTTCCCAGATCAACCGATGGGCGGTGTCGCGGACCCAGCCGTGCGGCGACGCGAGTTGTGCGACCAGTTCGACCGTGCTCATCCCGCTCATCTTCGGCGGCTGGAACCGGGTCATGTTGGGGGAGACCAGCCGGTAGATGCGGCCGCGGTCGTTGCCGCTTTCGAGGTCGAGGTGGTCCTTGATGTCCTCGGGAATCGAGGCGGGGTGCTCGATGGTTTCCCAGTACATGTCGAAGATGTACAGCGTGCCGTCGGGCGCGTTGACGAAGTTCGCGGGGCGGAACCAGTTGTCGGAGGATGTGAGAAATTCGACGTTCTCTTCGGTCCGCGTTCCGAGTTGCGTGATGCCGTTCGCCGACAGCGATTTGCGATGGACGAGGTTGCCGCCGACGTCGCCGATGAACACGTTCCCCTGGAACTCCGGCGGGTAGGCGCCGCCGCGGTAGACCGTGACGCCGGTCGCCGAGGTGAAGAACCCGGTCGCGACCAGCTCCGTCTTGGCGGCCTTGGAGGCGAACGCGGGATCGGCGGCCCGTCGCGCGGTCCGCACGATGCGCCACGGCTCGGCGGGACTTTGCCGATACACCGGCGCGGCGGCTCCCTCTTTGGCGATCGTGCGCACGACGTCCGACACCGAGAGTTGCGGATTGCGGTCGATGTACCGCAGCGGCACGACCACCTGCTCCAGATGGTTGCTGTTGTTGCAGACGAACCGGTTGCCCCAGTCGTCGA
>JAWXBB010000687.1:0-3796 GCA_034439795.1 Planctomycetaceae bacterium
ATCGAGCACTGCGGCGTCATCGCCGATCCCCAATCGCACGGGGGGCCGGAAAGGCGTCCGTTGCCGGAGGCGGTCGATGAACTGGAATTCGTCGCGGGGCATGTCGGCGGAGGTCTGGTTACGAGGGCGGCGAATGACGGCGCGGTCGCGCCACGTGCATGGTGTCGCAAGCCGCCGGAAAACACAAACGCCCCGCGTTGCCGCAGGGCGTTTCGCTATTGGATTTGTAGGGTGTAGTCGAGGCTTTGCGAGGCTCACCCCGTTGGAGTCCAGCCTTTAGGCTGCGCTTCGGACTTCTCGCGACCATCGAAGACAGCCTAAAGGCTGGATTCCAACGAAGAGGGTAAGCCTCGCAAAGCCTCGACTGCACCCTACAAGAATCAGGGCTTCGCCGGCGTGTCCGCGTTCACCATCTGAATGTAGCCGTACAGCGTTTCGCGGCCGCGGATGACGTAGAACTTCACGGAGTTCTGGCCGCTCGGCAGGACTTGATTGAGGATCCAACTGACGTTCTCGAACGTCAGCGTTTCCCAGTCGCGGAGGCCGACCAGCACGTCGTCCTTCTTGATGCCGTTCGCAGCGGCGGGGCTGTTGGGGCGGACGTCGCTGACCACCAGGCCGCCGCGATACTTGCCGGGGATGGTGCTGGTCCGTTCGGGCGGCAGAGGCACGAGCCGCAGGCCCAGAATTCGCCAGAAGCGTTCGGCGTCGCTGTTGTCGTTGTTGGCGCGGGCGACGAATTCCGTCGTCATCCGGCTGCGTCCGCCGTGGAACGGAGCCAAGGCCAGCGACAGCGATTCACTCTTGTCGCCGCGTTGCACGACAACGGGGATGGCATCGCCGACCGGCCGGTCGAGCAGCGCGAGTTCCCAGTCCACACCGTCCACCACCGGCTTATCGCCGAGCTTGACGACGACGTCGCCCGCTTGCAGGCCGGCTTTCGAGGCGGGGCTTTCCGGCTGGACGGAATCGACGACCAGCTTGCGGACCTCCCCTTGCTTCACGTCTTTGCTGACGAGACCGTGGAAGGTCTGATTCAACTGCTCGATGCTCATCAACCGGGCAATGGTTTTCCGGGCGTCGTCGATCGGAATCGCAAACCCGATGCGTTGAGCTCCGGCCCGAATGGCGACGTTGATGCCGACCACTTCGCCGTTCATGTTGAGCAGCGGGCCGCCGCTGTTGCCGGGGTTGATGCTGGCGTCGGTCTGGATGAGGTTCTTGTACGATTGCGTCTCGTTGACTTCGACGTCCCGCGAGAGAGCGCTGACGATGCCCGACGTCACGGTTCCCTCGTAGCCGAAGGCGTTGCCGACGGCAATGACCGGTTCGCCCAGCATCAGGTCGGACGACGTGCCGGAGGGCATCACCTTGAGCGGACGGCTGGCGTCGATCTTGATGATGGCCAGGTCGTGTTCGCGGTCGAGGGCGATCACGCGGGCGGTCAGGCTGGCGCCGTCATCCAGCGTGCCGCGGATGAGGTCGACTTCCGCGACCACGTGGTAGTTGGTGACGATGTAGCCCCGTTCGTCGATGACGACGCCGGTCCCCATGCCGTTGATCTTGCGGGGCTTGGCGTTCCCGGTGGCGAAGACGGCGTCGCGATCGACCGCCGTTTTTTCGGTGTGAATGTTCACCACCGAGCCGGAGGCGCGCTTGACGGCGAGCACCAACGCCGTTTCGCGCAGATTCTCCGCCTGGGCAACCGTGGTTGTCGCCGCGAAGAGCGCGGCCCAGCACAATCCAGTGGCAAACAGCCGGTGTGTCATAGGGTAATCTGCTCGTGAGCCGCTCAGGTTGAGTAATCGGGGTAGTGTCGCGTCTGCCACGATCCTTCGTGCTCGGAGCACCCGGCCTCCTGCCGCCATCACGACCAGCATCGGCGGAGTCAGAGAAACCCCTTGAAATGCCTCCGCGGTTCTGGAACAACTTGCCTAATCCGAGGGCCACTGACGGCGCAAACTTTTCCGGTTGCGGAAACTGTGCCAAGCGACGAATTCGACAAAACGGAATCAGGCGAACCCATGACGCGACGGCAGCAGTTGGAGGCGATGCTCGCCGAAGAGCCGGACGACGTGTTCCTGCTGTACGGATTGGCGTGTGAGGAGATCAAAGCCGGCGACCAGGCCGCCGGCTTGAGCCGATTCGACGACATTCACGCCCGATTTCCGGATTACGTCCCGGCCTGGTTCCGACACGCGCAGTTCCTGGCAGAACTCGGCGAGACCGACGACGCCAAACGGGTCGGTAAAACGGGGCTGGAGACCGCCCGCCGCGTCGGCGACCTGCACGCCGCCGGGGAACTCGCCGGTTTTCTGGAGTTGCTGTGACCGCCACCCCGGTCGACATCGCTCGTCGGTTGCTGCCGGCCTTGCGCGCGGCGAGATCCCAGGGCGAAGACTGGCCCGAGTCCGAATGGCGCTTCCTCGTCGACGCCGGCGTGACAGGCTGGATCGTCCCGACCGACTTCGGCGGCAGCGATCACCCGACGCCCGCCGTGCTGGACGGTTGTCGCGGTTTGGCGCGGGCGAATCTGTCGGTCACGTTCATCTTGAGCCAATTCCAGGCGGCGAGCCAAAGAATCGTAGCGTGCGAGAATGCGACACTGAGGTCGCAGTGGTTGCCGCGGCTCGCGAGCGGCGACGCCTTCGCGACGGTGGGAATCTCGCATCTGACGACATCGCGGCAGCACATCGCCACCCCTGCGGTAACCGCAGTCGCAACGAGCGGTGGCTTCCTTCTCGACGGCGTCGTGCCGTGGGTGACGGGGGCCGAGGTCGCCGACATCATCGTTCTCGGCGGCACGCTGTCCGATGGACGCCAGGTACTGGCCGCCTTGCCGCGTGATCGGGAGGAAGTCGCCATCGACGCGCCGGCCGAATTGCTGGCGTTGAACAACAGCCGGACGGCATTGGTGCGATTGACTCACGTCATCGTCCGAACGGACGAATTGCTCGCCGGGCCGGTGCCGCACGTCTTGAGCACGCTCAGCGGCAAGAGCGGCGGAGCGGGGTCGTTGACGACTTCCGCGTTGGCCGTCGGTCATGCCGAACATGCCATCGACCGGATCACCGAAGAAGCGGCCTCGCGACCGGCGCTGAACGCCGTCGTCGAGGCGCTGACGGCGGAGGCCGAGGCCATCGCGACCGATCTGCAAGCTGCCGCGCAGGGACTGGCGGCAGCCGACATCACCGCGGAGTCGCTGCGAACCCGCGCGACGAGTCTCGCGCTGCGGGCGTCGCAAGCGTACCTCGCCGCCGCGAAGGGGGCGGGGTACGTCGTCGGCCATCCGGCGGAACGGCTGGTGCGGGAAGCGATGTTTTTTCTCGTCTGGTCCTGCCCGCAAGCGGTGGCCAGTCAACTGCTGAACGAATTCAGCCGCTGCGAGGAGACATAGGAGCCGGGGCGTGTCGCCCCGGTCTTTGTCTTCGATCGAAGAGAAGACCGGGGCGACACGCCCCGGCTCCTACTGAACTATCCCTGCGATTTTCCTTGAACCGGCGGATGCCGCGGGATACCGTCAACTATCCCCGTTGTGTCTGGAATGGATTCATCGCGATGATTGTGGGCGAACCGGAGGCCGCTGCCGAACATGTCGCCGTGCGCCCACGGTTCCGACGTCGCCGTTGGATTGCGGTCGTCGTTGGCATCAGCCTTCTCGGCGGCTGCAAACCCGCACCGCCGGTTGCACCGCTGCCCAAGGCCACCGTTGAGGTGCCGCCAGCGACATTACCGATGACCGGCGCTGCCGACGCGGCCTCCACCGAACCGCCGGGAACTGAAGCGACCGCTCCGG
>JAWXBB010000688.1:0-2787 GCA_034439795.1 Planctomycetaceae bacterium
GAAGCCCAGGGATAGCTATCCCTGGGCTTCTTCGTTGACGTATCCATCATCGCAACTCAGCGGAACCGGTACTCTTCATTCGCCCGGTCGAAGTCCGCGGCGGCGAGTTGTCCGCGGAACTGCACTTCGGTGAACGTGTAGTATTCGATGAGCGTCGCCTCATCGAGATCCCCCTCGATGACCTGCCCCTTCATCGGCCAGCCGAAGTTGCGGACGTACAGCGGCACGTGCCATTCGTTGTCGATCAGCACGATCGACTTGCGGTACGTCGGCGACACCGTCGCGTCTTTGTACTCCAGCACGAACGTCGAACACTTGCGGCTGTCGAACTCCTGATCGTCGAGCTTCTCGCATTTTGAGAAGCTCGACTTCGCCAGATCCTCGACATGCACCGACAGGATCTGATCGATGATGCCCAGGATGCCCGCCTTCGTCACCGGGTAGCGGCTTTCCGCCATCGCCAGCGAACTGTCCGGTGAGATCGTCAGCGCGGGCAAGCGCGCCTTCCAGCCGCCGGCGTGGACGATCATCTGGCCGTCGTGCTGGCCGTCCACGTAGAGAACTTCGCGGCCTTCGTCGCCCGACAACCAGCGGAGGTACACGCTGAACGGCTGATGACGGCACTTGAGGTAGATGGTCTGTTCTTCGAGCAGCTCGTCGCCAACGAGTTCCTGCTTCGTGAACTGAGCGGTGTAGTCCGGCGTTTTCCGCAGGAACGCGCGGCCCTGTTTCAGCCGGGCGATCTTGGACTTCAGCGTCCGTTCGGTGATTTCCTGCGGAGACAGCGGCCGTTCCGAGCTGATTTCGAGGACGGGAACCGCATCGGGAACCCCGGCCGTCGTCTGCACGGCGGGCTTGGCCGGCTGCAACTGCAACGCCCGCGACTTCGCCGACGACAGACGCACGGTGTCGGCCCCGGCCGGCAACGGCGGCGCTTCCAGATACAGAATGCCCAGCGCTCCCAGCGCGATCAGCCCGGCCAGTCCATTGGCGCGTTGTTCTTGATTCCAGGCCGTCAGCCGGCGGAGCCAGTGCAGCATGCGGAAAGTCCCGATCACAATTCGGCGTTCGGGGGAAGAGATATTCGGCTCGCGCACCGGACGGGGTGGTGTCCGACTGCACAGTTCTGCTGTCGAGAGGGCAGAAGTCCATGAATCCTGCGGGCCGCGGCGCGTCAGACGCCTGTGCGAGATTTCGGCAATCCGGTTGCCAGAGGGCCACGCATTCGGTCAGGACCGGCAGAGACTGCGGTGCCGGTACAAGAGGTGCCGCTGGGAACCGCCCCCTCTTGCCGAAGGCCGCCGCAGCATCGCCAGCTTGCGGAACCGGCAGAGTCAGAGGGAGAGCGAATAGCGAGTAGGGAATAGCCAGAGAACGACGTCTTTACGCCGAAGGCGTTACATCTCAAAGCCCAGGGTCGCGAGTCTGCGAGCGCACCCTGGGTAACGATCGATGATGAATCCCCTACCCTGCAAGGGTTTCATCACGATTTGAGGCCGCCGGTGATGCGACCCTTTCAGGGTCGATTGGCCCCGGACGCCGTGTCCCCAGGGTGCGCTCGCAGACTCGCGACCCTGGGCTGTGTGATCGAACGCCTGCGGCGTACTTGACCTTCGAGTCAATGGTCCGACGCTAAAGACAACAACCAGGATCGGGTTTTGAAACCGCTTCATCGCCCGAGGCAATAACGGCTTGCTCGCTGGCTATTCGCTACTTCGTCCGCAGCGTGACCGGCTGGTAGCCGCGGACGATGATGAGGTCCGCCTTCAGATCCTCGCGGAAGGAGCGCTGCCCCTGGATGCCAAGTGCCTGGTTTACCGCGGGGGCGAGATCGAGGCCGGGCGTCGGCTCCAGATACGACAGCAGCCGGCCATCGGGTGCGATGAGCGCATAGGGGGGCGATCCGGGAGCAGGGTTGTTCGACTTCGTCACAATCCCCGCCCCCACGAATTTCGGAGACGCACCCGGCGGCGGCGGCGTTGAAGGTTGCGACGCGGTCGGCGACGGCGGCAGCCCCGGCGTCGCTGACGCTCCCGACTTGGGAATGGACGCCAGTTGTTTGAGCTGATCCTCGTGCTGCCGCTGCATCGACAGCAGTTGCGCGTCGCGCTGCTGAGTCTCGGACGTCAATTGATAGAAATCGACATAGTCCTGCCGGACTTTGTTGTAGCGCTGCAATGTGAACAACCGCTGCTGGACGTGACTGTGAAACGCGGGGTGGTTCGCCGTCTCGTCGAGCGACTTGTAGGACTGCTCCAACGACGCCAGATCCCACGTCTGCGGCTCCTGGCGGAGCGTCTCGCGGAACTTCTGGTCGAGCTGTTCCAACTGTTTCCGCAAGCCGTCGAGATGGACCGGCGGGGCATCGGCGGCGCTCGACAGCGGCGGCATCGTCGGAGGTTCGGACCCCAGGATCGGCAACGACGGTGCGGCGTTCGATCCCGGTCCGTTCGATTCCGTCTTGAACGGCGAGGGGGCGAACGGGTCCGGTTCGCCGGTCGGCGAGGAATCGTCCAGCTCCAGCGCAATCGGCCCACTGACGGACGGCGCGGGTTCCAAGGGCAACCGGGGCTTGTTGGGAGGACGCGAACCATCGACCGGCGCAAGCGACTTGCCGGAGATCCAGCGGTATTCGCGCAGCGGCGGCTTGATTTTGTACATCGCGACCGGGCCGCGTTCGGTGCCCACGGTCGCCTCGCCGAGGATTTCGACGGTGTCCCCTTTGGAGAGCGTCCGCTGATAGACGCCGCGGTCGTCCCCGAGCGTGCTGCCGACGTGAGCGACGAC
>JAWXBB010000689.1:0-16354 GCA_034439795.1 Planctomycetaceae bacterium
GTATGCCGAACAGCCGTCGAACCCCGCAACCAGCGACCTGGAGCTATCATCGAGCCGCAACCCGCCCCGGCTTCGGCAAGTTCTGCCGACCGTATCCGCCGCGGCACAGCCGTCGCGATCGTGGTGAACCGGCAAGTTTCGCCGATCACCCCAGTCGCATGGAACCGCCGCGACTCACCTCAAGGGATTGTCTCGGTGGAAGATCGAAAGAGGGAAGATCAACCGCAAAGACGCGAAGGACTCGAAGGAAGACGAGCGGAAAGTGCGAAAGGTATGAGATCAATTCCCCTTCTTGTCGCTTCCCTTTCGCGTCCTTTGCGCCTTCGCGGTTTTCCTGACCTCTTTCTGGCTCGACTCCGTCAGGCTGAAGTCGCTACCGCCCACGTTTCACGGTTTTACCGTCCGGGGATCTTCTCACGACAACGACTCGATCCCCTGAGATATCCAAATCGACATCCCAGATCGCACTGATATCAAGAAGCGGAATCTGCTGGGGTCTTGCCACCAACTCATTCGTCGGCTGCTGTTCCAGTGGTCCAGCCATCGCCGTCAGCAGCTTCTGATCTGTGGACTGGCCCAGCTCCCGGACCGCTCCGTCACCCATCAGGCACTGGATGACAGATCGGACCGCGCAGCCAAATCCCTTTGGTTCCGAGCCCAGACCGAGCGTCACATCGCGCCAACCATAGGGACAACCTACCGGAATGAATTCGCCCAATGCGTCGGTGACAAGCAGGCGGTCGGAGGTTCCGCTCCAATCCTTCGGAGAGACCGAACTGTTTCGGTAGAATACCGACTGGCTGCCAGCATAGTGATTGAAGACCAAACCATCCGGTCGAAATGGTTGTCCGATGCTTGGGTTGGTCCACCAATGCGATTGCTGCTGGTTGGGATCACGAAACAAATCCACATGTTCCGGGTCGTTCCAAGGACGACTGAAATCGACGCCGTTATACCACGGTGATGCGTCCAGGTACGGTGCTAGGAACGTCGTCCACTCGTGGTATGCGACGTCATCCGCATTGAACACGCCACCGGGAGGGAAGAGGGTGAAATTGTCATGGTAGTTGTGAAGCGCCATGCCAATCATTTTCAACTGATTGCGCGTCTGGACCCGGCGGGCGCTTTCGCGGGCATGATTGATGGCAGGCACGACAATCGCCAAGATCACCGCGATCATCACCACGATGGTAATGACGCCGGTCCGCGATAATCCGTTGGCAGGGATCGATGGCTCGTCCGGCATCATCTCCCTCATCGCGCAGGATGACTCGGCGGCCATCCCGTTCAGATTGGAGGTCACGCAATCAGCGCCTTGACGACTTCCCCATGCACGTCGGTCAACCGGAAGTCGCGGCCGGCGAAGCGGTAGGTCAGGCGTTCGTGGTCGAAGCCCAGGAGGTGCAGCATCGTCGCGTGCAGGTCGTGGACGGCGACCTTGTTCTCGACCGCGGCGAAGCCGAACTCGTCGGTGGACCCGTAGACCTGGCCTCCCTTCACGCCGCCGCCGGCCAGCCAGACGGTGAAGCCGTGGTGGTTGTGGTCGCGGCCGTTGATCTTGCCGGCGTTGGACCCCGCCTGCGGCAGCTCGACGGTCGGCGTGCGGCCGAACTCGCCTCCCCAGAGCACCAGCGTCTCGTCGAGCAGCCCGCGCTGCTTGAGGTCGGTGAGCAGCGCGGCGAGCGGCTGGTCGATGTCCTTCGCCAGCCGGCGGTGATTGACTTCGAGATCATCGTGGTTGTCCCACGGCTGACCGTCGCCGTGCCAGAGCTGCACGAACCGCACGCCGCGCTCGACGAGGCGGCGCGCGATGAGCAGTTGCCGGGCCTGCACGCCGGGGCCGTAGGCCTCCTGGATGTGCTTCGGTTCGCGGGTGACGTCGAAGGCGTCCATCGCCTCCGACTGCATGCGGTACGCCAGCTCGAACGACTGAATGCGGGCCTCGACCGCGGCGTCCTCCCCGCGGACTTCGAGATGCCTGCGATTGAGGGCCTGCAACAGGTCGAGTTGCCGGCGCTGTTCGCCCTCTGAGACGAAGCGGTTCTTGACGTTCTCGATCAGCTTTTCGACGTCGGAGTTCTTGGTGTTGATGTACGTTCCCTGGAACACGCCCGGCAGAAACGCCGACTTCCAGTTCTGCGGCCCGGTGATCGGAAGCCCGCCGGGGACCATTGCGATGAAGCCGGGCAGGTTCTGGTTCTCGGTCCCCAGGCCGTACGTCACCCACGAGCCGAAGCTGGGGCGGACGAGCGTGCTGTCGCCGCAGTTCATCAGCATCAGGCTGGGTTCGTGGTTGGGCACCTGGGCGTACATCGAGCGGACGACGGCGATGTCATCGATGCAGCGGGCGGTGTTCTGGAACAGCTCGCTGACCTCGATGCCGCTCTCGCCATACTTCTGGAACTTGAACGGCGACGGCAACGCGGCCCCGGTTTTGCGTTCGGTCCGCAGGTTCTCCATCGGCAGGTTCTTGCCGGCGTACTTCTCCAGCGACGGCTTGGGGTCGAACGTGTCGACGTGCGACGGCCCGCCGTTGCAGAAAATGTGAATAACGTGCTTGGCGCGTCCGGGGAAGTGCGACTCCCGCGGCAACATCGGCGAGACATTGCCCGCGGAAGCGGTGGACGTCAACCCGACGGAATCGGCCAGCACCGACGCAAGCGCGAGCGATCCGAGACCGGTGCCGGACCGGGCGAGGAATTCACGGCGGGAAGTGGGGAACATCGTTGACTCCGGGGACGACCGCTAAGCCGCAAGCGGCGTTTGCTTGCGGCTAAGCGGTCTTTTCATCGCTTCTCAATCCACGAACGCGAACTCATTCGTCAACAACAGCACTTGGGCGAGTTGCTCCCAGCCGCCGAGGTCTTTTTCCGCGGGGCCGCGCGTGGCGAAGGCGACGGCTTGTTCCCGTTCCTCGCTGCCGGGGTCGCGGCCCAGCACCTGCCGATACGTCGCGATCACCCGCTCCGAGTTGTCTTCGCTCTGCGACTTCACCCGACCGGCGATGACCCGCGATTGCTCGACGACGAACGGGGCATTCATCGCGAACAGCGCCTGCTGCGGCACCGTCGTCAGCGGGCGCTGGGCGGCGCTGGCGTCGGGGTCGGCGAAGTCGAACACGCGGAACACGCCTGGCAGATCGTTGCGGTTGACCATGCCGTACACCGTCCGCCGGTGGCCTTTCGGATCGGTGATATCGTCGTACGGCCGGCCCCCTATCTGCTCGTCCAGCAGGCCCGACACCGACAACCACGAATCGCGCAGCGCTTCCAGTTCCAATCGTTGCCGCGGCATCGCCCAGTAGAGGCGGTTCTCGGGATCGACCTTGCGGGCTTCGGGCCGGTCAAGGCTGGCCTGACCGTAGGCGGCCGACGTCATGATCCAGCGATGCAGCTCCTTCACCGACCAGCCGCTGTTGAGGAACCGCGTGGCCAGATGATCGAGCAGCTCGGGATGCGTCGGCGTCTCGCCGCGGAAGCCGAAATCCCCCGGCGTGCGGACTAATCCGTAACCGAAGTGGTGCTGCCAGACGCGGTTCACGATCACCCGCGCGGTCAGCGGGTTGTTCGGCGACGCAATGGACTGCGCAAGCTCCAGCCGCCCGCTCCCCTGGTTGAACGGCTTCCGTTCGGGACCGGCGAGCACCTGCAGGAACTGTCGCGGCACCTGATCGCCCTGCCGGCCCTGGTTCCCCCGGATGAAGATTCGCGGCTCGACCGGCTGCGGCTTGTCGTTCATCACCATCGCCCGCGGCGGCGCGCCGGGTGAGGTCGCCTTGAGGCTTTCGATTTCCTTCTTCAGATTGCGGTCTTTGTCCCGCTCGTCGCGCTGATACGCGTTGCGGCATTCCTCGGTGGTGAGATTCGTCGGCGCACCCTCGGCATACAGCACTTGCCGGAGCGCTTCCGCGTCGGCGTCGGGCAGCGCGGTCGCTTCCGCATTTGCCTTGCGATGCTCCTGCCACTTGGTTTCGACGCCCGTGAGCAGTTCGCCGTAAACCGTCGCCAGTTCGACCGGCGTCTGCGGCCGTTTTTCAAGCAGCGTTTGCTTCACGAGCGGATGGACCGCCGGCCCGTTCTCCGTCGAGGCTTGCTCGGACCATTGCGTCATCGCGGCGGCAAACTGTTGGGCCGGAATCGCGACGAGAGTGTGCCACGGGCCGAAGATCGCGTCGTTGTCCTTCGGCCGCTTGTCGAGATACTCCTGCCACTTGCGGACAATGGCCGGCCGCGGTTCCCCGTTGACGGTGGGACCACGCCGTCGATCCGAGGCCGGACGGCCTCCGGTCTTGATGACCTCCGCCAGATAGCCCGCATTTTTGCCCCGCGCTTCGGCATTGATCTTGTCGCGCGTCTTCTCCTGGAACTCCTGCACCTTCTGTTCGCGCTGCTTGAGGTCCGCCTCAAACTTCTCGAAAGCGACCTTCTGTGTCGATTCGCCGATCACCGGCAGATCGCCCGGCTCCTGGCTCGAATTGAACACGCCGTACAGCGAGTAATAATCGGCGGTCGGAATCGGGTCGTATTTGTGATCGTGACAGCGGGCGCAGCCGACGGTCAGGCCCATCATGCCGCGGGTGACGACGTCGATGCGGTCGTCGATGATGTCTTCCTGCTTGTTGAGGAACCGCCGCCCGACGGTGAGGAACCCCAGCGCCGCCAGGTCTTTGACGTCGCCCCCGAGGTCCACCTGATCGGCGGCGATCTGCTCGATCAGGAACCGGTCGTACGGCTTGTCTTCGTTGAACGCCTCGATGACGTAATCGCGATACGTGTAGGCATACGGATACCGCGACTCTTCGGTGAAGACGTACCCCTTGCTGTCGGCGTAGCGGGCCACGTCCAGCCAGTGCCGGGCCCAGCGCTCGCCATACAACGGAGAGGCCAACAGCCGCTCGATCAGCAGCGGCACGGCATCGGGGCGTTCATCGACGATGAACGACTGCACGTCGTCATAAGTCGGCGGAATCCCCCACAGCCCCAACGCCGCACGACGGATGAACGTCCGCCGGTCCGCGGGGTCGGACAACGAGAGATTCTTCTCTTCCAACTTCACGAGCACATACTCATCAATCGTGCCCAACACACGCTTGCGGTTTCGCGCTTCCGGGATTCTGGGATCGGTGATCGCCTGAAACGACCAATGCGTCCCGGAGGTCGAACCCGTCGCCGCAGTCGTCGTTGTTGTCGCCGGCCACGGGGCGCCCATCTCGACCCACTTCGTCAGCGCCGCGATTTGTTCGTCGGGGAGTTTCCCCTTGGGAGGCATCTGGGTGTCGTCGGCCGAGTACGCCAGCACCTGCACCAGGCGGCTGTCCCTGGGGTTGCCGGGGACGATCGCCGGGCCGGTTTCGTTCCCCTTGAGGACGAGTTCGCGCGAGTCGAGCCGCAGCCCGCCTTGCTGCTTCTTGTCGCCGTGGCAGCCGAGGCAGTGCTCCACCAGCACCGGCCGGACCTGCTTCTCGAAGAATTCGACCTGCTCGGGGGACGGTTCTGCCGCGAACGCCGTTGCCATTGTCAGCGACAGGGCGAGGGCGACGCAGCACCGGGAAGATAGCAGCAGGCAGCCGAAAGCACGCATGGGCGGAGCAACTGGCGGGAGAAATCGGGCGGGAAGATCGGAGTCGCCGAAGTATCCATCGACTATCGCCGATCCATAGGTTATTGTGTCGGATTGAACCCCGGAAGACAACAGCCGGATTGGCCGTGGCCGCGAAATCGTCAGCAGTTGGTGTGGATCGTCGGGCTGGGTGTGAAACATCAGGTTCGTCATCTTGTCCCCTCGCCCGCCGCTTCGGTGGGAGAGGGCCAGGGTGAGGGTGCCTTTGCCTTTTGGATCGGTAGCCGCGGCGACGAAAGGCGAAAGCACCCTCACCCCCGACCCCTCTCCCAGCGAAGCGCCGGGCGAGGGGAGTTGAGTGGAGAAACGATCATGCTGCGCGTGACGGGACAGGCGTCCCAGGACTGTCAGGGCTGGACGCGGCGTAACTTCGTCCAGGCGGGACTCGCCCTGCCGCTCGCCGGCTTAGCCGCCAGCGCCGCGGGGCCACGTCCCGCGATTCGACCCGGCACCGACGGCACCAGCGTCATCCTGATGTGGATGAGCGGCGGCCCCGGTCATCACGAGACGTGGGATCCCAAGCCCGACGCCGTCGAACAGTTCCGCGGTCCGTTCGGTGCGATCTCGACCAGCCTCCCCGGCGTGCAGTTCAGCGAGACGCTCCCCAAGTCGGCGAAGCTCGCGCACGAACTGGCGATTCTCCGCAGCGTCCGGCACTTCAGCGGCGACCACACCAAGGGGAACCACTGGATGCTCACCGGCTTTGAAGGCCCCGACTTCAACAAGCCGGACAACACCATCCAACGCCGCCCCGCCCTCGGCTCGGCGGTCGCGGCCTTGCGCGGCGCCAACGTCCGCGGTCTGCCGGCCTACGCGGCGGTCCCGCATCTCCGCGGCGGCACCGACAACCTGTTCCACTACGCCACGTATCTCGGCGGCGGGGCGAATCCGTTCGTCGTCAATTCCGATCCGAACTCGAAAGAGTACCGTGTCCGCGATCTCACGCTCGCCAAAGATCTGACGTTCGACCGCCTCCAAGACCGTCGTTCATTGCAACTGGTGATCGACTCGCAGCGCCGCAGCCTCGACGAGCGGATGGTCGACGTCGATCAGCACTATCAATCGGCGTTCAATCTGCTGACCAGCTCGCAGGTCCGCGAGGCGTTCGACATCCACGCCGAACCGGCCGCCGTCCGCGATACCTACGGCCGCCACGAATTCGGCCAAAGCACGCTCCTCGCCCGCCGGCTGGTGGAACGCGGCGTCACGTTCGTCACTGTCAACACGCAACCGTGGGACCATCACGGCTCCGCGGGCCGGCACCGCACCGAAGAGGGGGCGAAGCTGCTCCTGCCGCCGTTCGACCAGGCGTATGCGGCCCTCATCAGCGACCTCATCGACCGCGGCCTCTACGAGAAGACGCTGGTGGTGGCGATGGGCGAATTCGGCCGCACGCCGCGCATGAACTCCGACGCCGGCCGCGACCACTGGGGCCACGCCTTCAGCATCCTGATGGGGGGCGGCGCCTTGCCCCGCGGCCTCGTCGTCGGTGCCTCGGACGGAACCGGCTCCCACGTCACCGACCGCCCGCTCACGCCGGAAGACATCGCCGCCACGATCTACCACCACCTCGGCATCGACGGCCGCCGCGTGGCGTTCCCGGACCGGGCGGGGCGGCCGCTGTATCTCGTCGAAACCGGCGAGCCGATCCGCGAGCTGGTGGGGGATGTGTGATTTTGTTGGGTGGGCTGTGCCCACCAGAATTGTGATCCACTCGCCTTTGAAGTGGGCAAATCGGACCCTACGAAACTTTCAAGAAACGTGATGCAGCCGTGAAGTTCGAGCTCCGACAAACTTTGAGAGGGCAATCTGACGACGATGTCCTCGCCGATCTTCGACGTTGCGCTCATGAACTCGGCCGTGACACCTTGACTACGGCTGAGTACGAAGAAATTGGAAAGGGAAGCCCAAGTACAATTGCACGTCGATTTGGATCGTGGCCGAAAGCGCTCGAACTTGCGGGGCTCGGCCCAAGTCGGTCCAAGATCGGGATCTCTGAGGATGAGCTTTTCGCGAACCTGAAGTCCGTATGGACTCAACTTGGACGTCAACCCGTCTACCATGAAATGAAACAGCCACTGTCGAATTACTCCGTACGCACATATGAAAGTCGCTTCGGGTCATGGACGAAGGCATTATTTGCCTTTGTGAAATGGGTGAACTCTGGCGACGTGGTGCAGGGCGTCGTCTCAACAATGGAGGATCAAAGAAATCCGTCAACAACTGCGAACCCAACGCGTCGCACTCAACGCGAGATTAATGAACGTCAGCGATTTCGGATTCTGATGCGTGATGGGTTTACATGCTCTTCATGTGGTGCAAGTCCGATCCTCCAACGCGGCGTTGAACTGCATGTCGACCACGTTATTCCGTGGTCAAAAGGCGGGGAAACGGTTGATGAGAATCTGACCGCCAAGTGTGCAAGGTGCAACCTTGGTAAAGGTAATGCCTTCAACTCCTAACCGGTGCCGGAGGCTTCTGGCGGCGGCTTTAGGCCGCCAGTGTCTTCGCCACGTGGTAATGTGATTCGCCTTAACAATAAGTCTGGCGAACGAAGCCGCTCGCAAGTGGTTCCGGGAGCAAGTCGCCGCGTGAATTCTCGTCCTGCTGAACTCCCGATGGTAAGATATAATCATGACTGATGCCGCCACAATCACCGAAGCCGAGATTCTGGCCGACGCCATCGCGCCGGATCGGGCGGATATGCCCGTCGAAGCCGCCCATGCCGTGCTCGATTGGAAGTTCTCGGACCATGCCACGCAGCACATGCGGGCGCTGCTGGACCGGAACAACAAGGGGGTGCTGACACCCGCAGAAGAGGTTGAACTCGACCGCTATCGCCGCGTGGGAATGCTCCTGGACCTGGTGCAGGCCAAAGCCCGCGTTTCGCTCCGTCGGGCTGAGACCGCCTCATAAATCATGGCCAACTTGCGCCGAAAACAGGTTTGGGATCGCGCGAATGGCCAGTGCGAATACTGCCAGCTTCCGCAATCAGCCACCGTCCTACCGCATGAAGTCGATCACATCCGGTCGCAGAAACATCATGGCACCAGCGCCCTGAGCAATCTGGCTCTGGCTTGCTTTTACTGCAACTCGTTCAAGGGAGCGAACATTGCGGGTTACGATCCGACCACCGATCAATTGCACCCGCTGTTTGATCCTCGCCAACACGTGTGGCACGAGCATTTCGTGTGGAACGGTCCCGAGTTGATTGGACAGACACCGATCGGCCGGACGACAATCGCAGTCTTGCGGATCAACCTTCCGGAACGCATCGAACACCGCCGGAGATTGCTGGAAGCCACATAGGGTGGGCTGTGCCCACCAAGCTGCTTCGCGGAACCACGCCGACTCCTCCTTGCTGGTGGGCACAGCCCACCCTACACGAATCGTCGAGCGGTGAATCATGGGTTTGACGGTCTACTACGATTGGAAAGCCAAAGCCGACATGCGGGCGGCGCGGCGCATGATTGTGAAATTTCGTGCCCTCGCGCATAAATTGCCGTTCGACCACATCACCGAAATCCACGAACAGGATCCTCCCGACGGCCGATACGTGTTTCAGCCGTATGACCATGCCTTCCGCAAAGGTGGGCTGTATCTCTCCCGCAGACGGAGCGACGGGGCGGAAGAGACGGTCCATGTGCCGGCGCTGCACGCGCTGTTTTTCTACGTGCGCGTCGAGGGTGCGGAGAGCGCTCCGATTGGGTTGGCGAGTCACCCGCCGGTCGTTGTGCATCGGGAAGATGTCATCAAACGGAACAAGGCCGGCAAAGAATCCGGACGTGTCTATGGTCAGGGGGATGCGATTGAGTTCCCGACTCGACGGCGCGGGTACTATTCCTGGCATTCGTTCTGCAAAACGCAGTATGCCGGCAATCCCAAGTTCGGGGGCGAGGCGAACTTTCTCAAAGCCCATCTCTCCCTGATCGAATTGTTCGACCAAATCCGGGCGACGGGCGTGAACGTGAAGATCGGCGACGACTCTCGCTACGCGCGGCATCGCGATGTGAATCGACTGCTTCGTTCCCTGCGAGAATGGGATGCTCTCGTGGCGCAGATCGTTGGCAATCTCAATGATGCGCTGGGGGACGCTGCGGGGGCGATGGCCGCTCCCATCATGGACCGCCCCGATTTCGAACACCTTGAAGCCAAGGGGATCGACGTCTTGAGAAAGATGGCGTCGCGGCAACGCCGACGAAAAAGGGACAGTTCCTGAGTAGGAAACAATAATGGCGATTGGAGACCGCTCAGCAATTCCGGCCGGTGGGACCGGCCCGATTCAACTGTGAGCATGGCACCCAACGCATGGACGCCTCTTCTCCGGTCCTCTCGCCCCCGCTTCGGGGGAGAGGGTTAGGGTGAGGGGGCCGAGCGCTTCACTGAGTCCACAAAGTTACGACGAATCGGGATTTGACCGGGCGATAAATGAGTGCGGTCTGGAGCGTTCGCCCCCCTCACCCCGACCCTCTCCCCCGAAGCGGGGGCGAGGGGGCCAAGACAAGAAGAAGCCTCGACATGACCATCGATCATCACCCGCCGCATTGCCACGCCACCGGCCTCCGCCGCCGCGAAGTCCTGCAGGTCGGCTCCTCCGCGCTGCTGGGCCTCGGCCTGTCCTCCGTCGTCGCCCGGGCAAACGCCGTCGCGAAGCCGAAGTCGATCATCGTCGTCTTCCTCACCGGGGCGGCGAGCCATCACGATACGTTTGATCTGAAGCCCGACGCCCCGGCGGAGATTCGGGGGGAGTTCAATCCCATCGCGACGTCGGTTCCCGGCGTGTTCATCGGCGAGCATCTGCCCAAGCTCGCGGCGCGGGCGCACCGCTATGCACTCGTCCGCACGCTGTCGCACGGCGACAACAACCACCTGATGTCCACGCATCACGTCCTCACCGGCAACCTGCAGCCGGGGGCGTTCTTCGACAAGGTCGCCTCGCGCGACGACTGGCCGTGCTATTCCGCGGGGCTGTCGTATCTCCGGCCGCGGCAGGACGGCATTCCGAGCGGCGTGAATTTGCCGACGTTCCTGATGTCTTCGCCGCTCACGTGGCCGGGGCAGCACGCGGGGTTTCTCGGGGCGAAGTACGATCCGTGGCAGATCACGGGCGACCCGAACAAGCCCGACTTCCGCGTCGACAGCCTGACGCTCGCCGAGGGGTTGAACGTCAACCGGCTGGGGCATCGGCGCGAGCTGCTCGACGATCTGAACCGAAAACAACAGCGGATAGCCGAGGTCGCCGAGTCGCGGAAGCTGTCGAACGAGCAGGATCTGGCGTTCACGATGCTGACGTCGAGCGCCCTCGCCGACGCTTTTCAGTTGCAGCGCGAATCGGACGCCGTCCGCGACCGTTACGGCCGGCACACCACGGGGCAGTCGCTGCTGTTGTCGCGACGGCTGATTCAGGCCGGCGTGCCCATCGTGCAGTGCAACATCGGCCCGGTGCAGAACTGGGACAATCATTCCGCGATCTTCACGACGCTGAAGAACCGGTTGCTGCCGCCGCTCGATCAGGGCATGGCCGCGCTCCTCGAAGACCTGGAGCAGACCGGCCTGCTGGGCGAGACGCTGGTGATGATGCTGGGCGAGTTCGGCCGCACGCCGAAGATCAACAAGGACCACGGCCGCGACCATTGGGGGCCGTGCTTCTTCGGCCTGTTCGCCGGCGGCGGCGTCCGCGGCGGCCAGGTGATCGGCAAGTCGGATGCCATCGGAGCCTACCCGCTCACGGCCCTATACTCGCCGGAAGACCTCGGGGCCACGGTCTACAACGTCCTCGGCCTCAACCCCGAATCGGAAGTCCGCGACCGCTTGAACCGCCCGGTGCAGCTCAACCGCGGGAAGGTGATCGAGCCGCTGTTCACCGGCGCGGCGGGCTGACGGCGGTCGTCGAAGCGGTCCTATTTTCGGGTGCCATGCTTGCAGCTTTGGGCAAGCATGTGTCTTCTTGCGGTGTCATCCAAAGACATGCTTGCCCAGAGCTGCAAGCATGGCACCCCACTGAGACTGCCGCTCAATTCGCCGGAGCCACGGGGTCGGCGAGAATCTGGTCGAGTTCCAGCGACAGTTCGTGGGCGATCGCCAAGCCGATCACTCGCAGCACGCCGACGTCGACCGAGCCACGGACTGTCAGCGTCGATGCTGTTGCGTCGGCGGAGAACCGGAGCTGATCGCCGCCGCGGGCGAGTTGCTGATCGGCCCAACCGGCGTCGAGACCGGGCGTTGATCCGACCAGATCGCGGGCTGACAACCGCAGTTTGAGCCCCACGGGGCGGTCATCGGCACGCGGCGGCGCGACCACGAGGGCATGGGCCTGTTCCAACTGTTTGCGGACGACGTCAGGCGGGCCGCAACCGATCCAGACGCGACCGGCGACCGCACCGAGCCAGACTTCCGGATCCCAGCCGATGAATCGCCGCAACCAGATGGGCGTCGCGGGCAATGTTACGCGCCGCAGCACACTGTCTCCCAACGGCATTTGACCCGGTCCGCTGGCCGGCGTCTTAGCAACCAGAGCGGTTAGCCCCGGTCCCTGGGCGACAATCACCGCCGTGCGCTGCACGAACGGATGTCCGAACACCTGCCAGGCGAGAGACCATTGTTCTTCCGCGGCCTCGAGCGCCAGCCCGCGCATCACGCCGAACGCGGCCGCCTCCGGTTGATCGAGTCGCGCGAGCGGCGTCGTTTTCGCCGGCCACTTCCGCAGCTCGGCGGCCCACGGGCTGTCGTCGGCCGTGCGGAGTTCGCAGGTCCAGTCCGAACGTCGCTCCTTGGAATTCAGCGTTTGCGTGATGAGCAGTTGCCGTGTGGAGGCGATGGCGTCGGGCACTCCGCGGATCAGCCATTCCGCGCCCTTGCGTCGCCATTCATACGCCGCGTCCGATTCCCGATCGCGGCGCTGGAGCACCGGTTCCCACGCCCGCAACCAGCCCAGCACGGCGGCGTCGCGGTCGGTGCGCGGGATCTGGTCGAAGTCGATCAGCAGCGCCAGTTGAGCCGTCGCGGGGATCTCACGGAGAATGCGGTCGCGGCGGCTCGCAAACGCGGCGAGCTGCGCGACGTCGTCCCCCAGCCACGCATAACCGTCGCGAAACAAGACGTGATACGGCTCGCCGGGGCGGTCGATGGCGATGAGATCGGCCGTGATGCGCTGATACGTCACCGTCTCGAACGTGATGGTCTTCATGAACTCGTCGCGATCGGCGACCGGCAGGAAGATGACGTCGGCCGGCTGCTCGGTCTCGAGCGTCGCCGGATCGTCCAGCCGCCAGGTCCGCAGGCACCCCAGCGGTTTGGTCCGGTCGAGACCGCCGAAGTCGCGGGCCGACCGGTAGCGCTCCGCCAGCACGTCGGACAGTTCGGGGCGGTCGGCGACGTCGAGCAGCACGTCGACGCTGTCGAGCAGGCGATCCAGCCGCGACGTCGCGAGCACGGCGAACGGCCGCTCGGCGATTTCCGCAGCGGCCGAAGCGGTCGCTGCGAACAGAGTCGCCATCAGCCCCAGGACCGGCAGGCGGCAGCATGCAGGCATGTGGGACACCGGGCCCAACTCACGGAATGTTGATGTTGGCCATCGTCGTGATCTTCGACGTGGTGGCCGAGAACGTGTCCGTTCCCGAGCCGCCGTCGACCTGCGACGTGACGACGTTGGTGTAATTCAGGACGACTTTGTCGTTCCCGTTCCCCAACTTGGGGTTGAGCGTGCTGACCTTCATCTGCACCAGCGAGAGAGTGTCGTTGCCACCCTTCAGGTCGCCGGCAATCTGGATCGCCGCACTGCCGACGGCGAACTGCACCGAGGACTTGCCGTTGACCGTCGTGCCGGCAGCGCACTGAATGACGGCGTTGTTGCCGCGGCGGCTGATGGTCAGGCTGCCGTTGTTGTCGTCGCCGGTGAGGGTGAGTATTCCGGCGGAGAACGTGGCGGTCATCTTGCTCGGCGGCGGGGGCGGGGGCGGAGCGATGTCCAGGTCTTCCCGGGTCAGCATGTCCACGGCGTCGGTCATCAGATAACCGAGATTGGTGTTGGTGACGTTGTCGTCCTCGTCATCCCCGTCAAAGATGTTCGTATTCACGGTGGAGACCCGCAACCAGGATTCCAACTGATCGACGGTCGGCAGCGCGCCCGTCCGGCGGATGGCGTACTGTTGCATCAGCAGGCATAGCCCGGCAACCACCGGCGCGGCCTGGCTGGTGCCTTGGAGCATCGATTCCGCGGTGTCGTTGGCGATGCCCGCGGCGGTCAACACGGCGCCGGGCGCGAAGACGTCG
Source organism: Planctomycetaceae bacterium (assembly GCA_034439795.1). GTDB lineage: Bacteria > Planctomycetota > Planctomycetia > Planctomycetales > Planctomycetaceae > DSVQ01. Next base: position 13,891 of record JAWXBB010000689.1, read on the forward strand.
GTCTTGGTGTCGGGGGCGAAGCTGGGATGCAGCCGCTGCGAGAAGACCGTGAGCCGTCGCGGTCCAGTGGTGAAGGAGATGCCGCCGTCGCCGTAGGCCACGCCGCCGATGTTGGCATCGAACACCGCCCCGACGCTGATGGCTTCGCGGGTGATTCCCGGATAACCCATGCCCTGCACGCCGCCGAACCCGAAGAAGGAGTTGCCGGCCGCAATGACCACGGCCACGCGCGCGGCCTTGAGCGTCTGAATCTGCGTCCGGATCGGATCGACGGTGGGATCGAAATCGAGGTTGTAGTTTCCGCCGTCCCCCAGCGACATATTCACCACCGAGATGTTGTACAGCGTGCGGTTCTGGATGACGAAATCGAGCCCCTGCGAAATCGCGGAGAACGAGCCGCCGCCGGTGTTGCTCAGCACCTTGATGGGAATGACGTTGCCGCCGGGCGCGATGCCGATGTGGATGCCGCGGCCGATGGCGATGCCGGCGACGTTGGTGCCGTGTCCGTCGCCGTCGGTGGCGTCGTTGAGGTTGCCGCCGTTGTCGGCCGTCAGATTGAGTTGCGTCAGCACCTTGCCGGCGAAGTCCACGTGCGTGGTCCGCAAGCCGGTGTCGAGCACGGCCACGGTCAATCCGGCGCCGTCCACGCTGAATTGGCTGCGGGCGGCCGGCACGCGGATCAGGCTGTCCGTTTCCGTGTCCGCCGCGCGAATCTGGGACGTGGGGAATTGCTGAACCTTGTCGTTCGGAGGCGCGACCCGCGTCGGCGGAAGCCGTTGGGCCGCGGCCGGCTGCACGCCCAGCACCAGGCAAGCTGGCGCAATGCCCGCGATCAACACGAGGGAACGGAGAGAAACCGAGCGCACCAGCATGACCACGTCTCCACCACGGAGTTGGCAATGACGCCACGAACTTGAAAAAACGGGATTGCACAGCATCACACCGCATCGGCGGACCTGTTGCAATAACCTGTCGGCAGAAAATCTGCGAGAACCCGCTGCCGGTTTTCACCAGACCGGGACAACGATCATTTCCGGGCCAATACACGGAATCCGCGATCGTGGCTGGTCCCGAAGCCTGAACCGTTCGTGCCGATCGCAACCGCAGCCAGCCATCAGACCTGCCGACTTTGACAACGGCACGGCCCATTGCCCCACGGTCTCACGCCGTTCCTGTCGGTTCTTCCGGCAATAGCGAACCTGTCGCCGATTTCGCCGCCCGGCGTTTGCCGGCCGTTTGACCGGGCTGGCTGACCGTCGCCGCGGCGTCGAACGGGGCGAGTTCCACCGCGCCCGACTCCTGAATCCGCACCAGTTGCTCGACCCGCTGCTCGGCCGTTTCCAGCCGTTGATAACAGACCCTGAGCAGCCCGATGCCGCGCTCGAATTCCTGCAGCGACGCTTCCAGCCCGGACGAACCGTCCTCCAGCCGGACCGCAATCTGCTGCAATTCGCGCAGGGCATCCTCAAAGGCCGCTGTGGGCACGGTTGCGTCGTTGGTTTCGGTCGCCATCGGGCCGAGGTCTTCCCGTGCGGTTCATGGTTTTCGTAGGGTGACATCGAGTCCGTGAGGCTCAGCGCCTTCGTTGGAGTCCAGCCTTTAGGCTGTCTTCGGACGCTTCACCAGAAGACAGCCTAAAGGCTGGACTCCAACGGGGGGGGACTCGAAGCTCGTCCCACCCGACTCGCCCGGTTACTGCCCGCCCAACGGCTTCAGGGCCGCTTCCAGTTTGGCCACATCGTTCTCGTTGACCGAATCGTAGCCGAACCGGGCCGTCACCGCCCCTTTTGTCGCCACCACCGCCGTCACCGCGGCCCGCTCGTGGATCGACCAGCCTTCGGGACTGGTCGACGGACAGACCGCCCAGGTGCCTGCTGTCAGTTGCAGCGATCCTTGAATCTGCGTGATTCGCTTCGCCCCGGCATCGGTGTCTTCCGCGAGCCAGATCACCGTCAACCCGGCGTTCGGCTGCGTCTTTTGCAGCTTGCTGACCGCCGCGTCCACTCCCTTGAGATACCGGGCCGCCGGCCGGTCGAACTTGTCCGCGGGCAGGACGACGTACACCGTGGGGTTGTCGGCCCGCTCCTTGACGAGGTCCGCCGGCTCCGCGGGCTGGCCGTTGGTCACCACCCGGACCTTGAGCGCCGGCGTCTTTTCGCCGACGGTCGGCCCCGATTCGACATCGGCCCAACTCGACCCGCAGGAGAACAGCAGCACCGACGCCGCCCACAGAATTCGCGACATGGTCAAGACTCCGGAAGGGACGGGAGGGGTCAGAACCGATGCCCGCAGCATGACGAGTTGCGCCCGCCCGCGGAAGTCTCCAAGGTGCTTCAGCATGCAGCTGACTGGTTTCCGTTCCTTCCGGGTATGCGTCTCGATTCGCGATGGAATCAACAGACTTCAGCGGCTTTCAGCCCCGACGGGGCGTCAGATCGTAGCCCCAGGCGTGAGCCTGGGGAAC